>NZ_DASZJJ010000293.1:0-38588 GCF_035948235.1 Paraburkholderia sp.
CGACCATCACGAACAGCAGCACGAAGGCGGTGGACATCGAAGTCTTGAGCATCGGCACGACGATGCTTGCGTACACGCGCCAGCGTGGAATGCCGTCGAGTCGCGCGGCCTTCCAGATTTCGTCGTCGATGCCGCGCAGGCCCGCGAGCAGCAGCGCCATCACGAGGCCGGAGGCTTGCCACACGGTCGCGATCACGAGCGTATAGATCACGAAGCGCTGCGAGACGATCCAGTCGAACTGCGCGTGCTCGAAACCCATGTCGCGCAGCACGGCCTGCACGCCCAGCTCAGGATTCAGTATCCACTGCCACACGAGGCCAGTCGCGACGAACGACATGGCATACGGATAAAGAAAGATCGTGCGTAGCGCGCCTTCAGCGACTACGCGCTGGTCGATAAAGATCGCCAGCAGCAGCCCGATCACCAGACACGCGACGATGAAACACACGCCGTAGATCGCGAGGTTCTGCAGCGATACGATCCAGCGTTCGGTGTTGAACAGGCGCACGTACTGCGTGACGCCCGCGAACGTATTCGACGGCAGCGAGCGCGAATAGCTCATCGACACGCGCGCGGTCCACAGCATCGTGCCCAGATAGGCGAACACGACCGTGGCCGCCATGGGCAGCAGCGCGATCCACACGGCGAGCGAGACGCGCCGCCGCATGGGGCGCGCTGCACGCGCCTGCCGTTTGGTCCGCTGTTTGGCTTCGTCCAGCTTGAGCGCGTACATGGGCGGTTAGCTCTTGATCGCCGAGGCGAACGCTTTCTGGGCGTCGTCAACCGACTGGTTCTTGTTCCAGAAGTTGGTGATGACGTCCTGGAGCGAGCCCTGCACATCGGGCGGAATCAGCATTTCCGGGTTCGGCAACTGGCGCGCCTTGTCCTTCATGATGTTCATGCCCTCCTTCGCGCAGACGTCGAAGCCTGCGGTATCCACGTCGAGGCGAATCGGAATCGAGCCTTTCTTCTCGCTGAACGCGGCCTGCGCCTTCGGCGAGGTCATCACCGATGCAAGCAGTTGTTGCGCCTTGACGGCCTGCGGATTGTCGGTCTTCGGGAACACGAAGGCATCGCCCGCGATCATGTACGGCGAATTCGCGAAACCTGGGAAGCAGCCAAAGTCCTTGCCCGCGACCTGTTTGGCGTTGGAGAACTCGCCCTTGGCCCAGTCGCCCATGATCTGCATGCCGGCCTTGCCTGAAATCACCAGCGCCGTTGCGTCGTTCCAGTTGCGTCCGGGCGAGCCGGAATCGACGTAGTTATGCAGGCGCTTGAAGGTTGCGAGCACGTTCTTGAAGGCCGGCGAATTGACAGCGTTGGCGTCGCGGTCGCGGTAGACCTTCATGTAGAGATTGCGGTCCATGTCGGCGAAGATCGCGTCGAAGGTGATCTTCTCCTGCCACGCCTGGCCGCCCAGCGCGAGCGGAATCACGCCCGCGGCCTTGAGTTTGTCGAGATCGGCGAACAGTTCGTCCATGCTCTTCGGCTCGCTGGCGATGCCCGCCTTTGCGAACACCGGCTTCGAGTAGAAGAACCAGTCCTGCATATGGATATCGACGGGCGCGGCGTAGAAATGGCCGTTGACCTTGATCTGGTTGAGCACCGATTCGGGCAGGATGCCGTTCCAGTTTTCCTTGGCGGCAACCACATCGACATTATTCAGGAGTCCCTGGTCAATGAGGTCGTGGAACTGCTTCGAGGTGTTGAACTGCGCGGCGGTGGGCGGATCGCCGCCAACGATGCGGTTGATTGCCGTGGCGCGCGCCTGGTCGGCGCCCGCGACTGCGTTGTCGACCCACTGGCCGCCCGCCTGGTCGTAGGCTTGCGCGAACTGTTTGATGGCGGCGGATTCCCCACCCGAAGTCCACCAGTGAATCACATTGGCTTTGAGCGGCGCATCCGCAGCATGAGCGCCGAGCGCTCCGGCCAATGCCAGCGCGGCAACGATGCCGCGCAGGACAGGTGCGTTTTGCTTCATTACGTCTCCTCCGGTATTGCCGGTTTTATTTACAGGTATATGAAGTCAAACTGTCGCGGTGATACGGGTGGCTGTGCGCGCGCGGTCCTGCGGCTCTTACCTGTTACTTCCCCTGTTGACGCATTCTCGCGGCGCGCAGCCGATACAGCAATTACGGTTAATACCGTTCAGGTGGTCGTTTTTTCTCAACCGCCGTCGCGAGCGTTGCGCTCGGCGATAAAGCGCGCGATCAGCTCGGCGCTGCGCTTTTTGGTGCGCTTCTGCGTGTCGTAATCGACATGCACGACGCCGAAGCGCCGCTCGTAGCCAAACGCCCATTCGAAGTTGTCGAGCAGCGACCACACGAAATAGCCGCGTACATCGACGCCCTTCTTGATCGCGCCATCGACGGCGGCCAGATGGCGCTTGAGGAAGGCGATGCGCTGCGCGTCGACCACTTCGCCGTCCTGCACGCTGTCGTCGGACGCCATGCCGTTTTCGGTGATGTAGATCGGCGGCAGATTGTCGTAGGTGTCGTGAAAGCCCACCAGCAGATCGCGCAGGCCGTCGGGATAGACTTCCCAGCCCATCTGGGTGCGCTCCACATCCGGCAGCGGTACTTCGGTGAAGCCGTGCGCGCCGTCGCTCTTTACGTTGGTGCGGAAATAGTAGTTGATGCCGAGAAAATCGAGCGGCGTCGCGATGGTTTCCATGTCGCCTTCGAGCACCAGCGGCTCGGTGCCCGGCCACAATTCGAACAGTTCGGCCGGATATTCGCCCTTGAGCAGCGGGTCGAGAATCCATGCGTTGTGCTGCACTTCGAAGCGGCGCGCGGCGGTGATATCGGCAGGCGTTTGCGAATCGGGCGTGCCGCGCCCGACGTTGGCGACGATACCCTTGGCTGACTTCGCATCGTTGGCGCGCAGCACCTGGGTCGCAAGACCGTGGCCGAGCAGCAGGTGATGCATCGCCTGGGTTGCATAGCGCGGGTTCGACAGGCCCGGCGCGTGATGGCCGTTGCCGTAGCCCAGATACGCCGAGCACCACGGCTCGTTAAGCGTCATCCATGCGTCCACGAGACCCGTGAGTTCGCGGCTCATCAGATCGGCATAGTCGGCGAAGCGGTACGCCGTGTCGCGGTTGAGCCAGCCGCCGCGATCTTCCAGATGCTGCGGCAGATCCCAGTGATAAAGCGTCGCAAAGGTCTGGATGCCCTGCTCTTTAAGGCGCTCGAGCAGACGCTTGTAGAAACCGATGCCCTTTGCATTGGGACGGCCCGACGCATCCATCACGCGCGGCCAGGCGATCGAAAAGCGATAGGCCTCGAAATTGAGGTCCTTGAGCAGATCGAGGTCGCCGGACCATCGGTGGTAGTGATCGCACGCCACCGCGCCGGTATCGCCGGCCAGCACCTTGCCGGGCGTGGCGCTGAAGGTGTCCCAGATCGACGGCAGTCGGCCGTCTTCGGTCGCCGCGCCTTCGATCTGATAGGACGCGGTGGCCGCACCCAGCAGGAAATTGCGGCGCCAGAGCGCGGAATCGGGCGACGGCGTGAACGCGTCGTCGTCGAGAATGGCGGTGGATGCGGAATGCGGCGAAGCGGCTGAATCGTGTGTCACGAAAGCTCCTGCGCGAGGTCTGGCCGGTTGGTGGGCAGCCTTGCTGCCCGACCTTCCGGCGGTGGGAGTGGAAGCGCTTCCACAGCGCTTGAGGCGCACGATATCAGCCGCGAAAACTCATGGGCAATCAGGGTTTGTCTGGAGCGTTTTAAGTAGTTTGCGTGTAGGCGGCGTGCAGGCGAAAGCGCACGGCGGTTGGGCGCCTGGCACGCCGTGCGTTGAAACGATGCGTCCTGAATTACGCGTCGGCGTGGGCGTCGAGTTCGGGATGCACGGCGGCCAGCGCTTCGTGCAAGGTCGTGTAGAGATTCTCCGCGCCCACCACGGGCGTGATGCCGTGGCGATCCATGTCCGCACGCAGATAGCGATTGACGCGCCCGAAAATCACTTTCACACCGCTGCTGCGCAACGATTCACATAGTTCGTTGAGCGAACGACCTGCCGAATAATCGACATCGGTAATGGCAGCGGCATCGATCACGAGCCAACGCACCGCAGACGGCGCACCGTCGATCAGCCGGCGAATGTCATCGACGAAAAAATGATCGTTCGCATAGAAAAGGTCTGCGCCAAAGCGGTAAACGATGAGTCCCGGCGAAGTCATCTGCCCGGCTTGCGCGGGCACCGGCATCCAGCGGCCCTCTTCGTTGGGCATCAGCACCATCGTATGCGGGCGATAGCTGTGGCGTACATGGCGCAGCAAAGACAGCGCAATTGCGATGAGAATGCCGTTCTCCACGCCGATCAAGACGACCGACACCGCAGTGGCGACCGCGAGTCGAAACTCACCGCGGCTTTCCCCACGAATATCGATCAGTTGTCCGATATGTACCAGCCCGACGGCAATGGTAAAGACGATCGCTGCCAGCACGCAGCGCGGCAAATACTGCAGCCAGTTGCTCAGGAACAGCAGCACGATCACCACCACGCCCGCGAAAACCAGCTGCGCGAACTGACTGCGCGCGCCGGCCTGCTCGCCCATTGCTGTCTGCGTGGGACTGCCGTTGACCACAAATGCGCCGCTGAAGGCCGCAGTCACGTTCGCGGCCGCGAGGCCCAGCAGATTGCGGTCTTCGTCCACGCGCTCGCCGTATTTTTCCGCGAATGCGCGGCTCGTGGCTGCACTCTGCGCGACGATGATGACGAAGCACGACGCCGCCACCTGCAGCAGATCGATCATCTGGAACCAGCCGACGGCGGGAAACGCCAGATGTGGCAGCCCGCCCGCCACCGGACCGGTGATGGCAATGCCGTGGCCCGCAAAGTCGAAACGCGCGCTCGCGGCAATGCCGGCCACTACGGCAAGCAAAGGCACCGGCCAGCCCGGCCGCAAGCGCTTGAAGAGCAGAATCGCCGCGACCACCGCGGCGGAAATCGCCAGCGTCTGCCAATGAATCGAACCGGACTGCAGCACGATCTGCTTGATCTGCAGCACGGTGCGCCGCGAAGTGAACGGGATGCCCAGCATATCGCCGAGCATTGCCACGCCCACCTGCATGCCCACGCCAGTGAGAAAACCCACCAGCACGGTACGCGAGAGAAAGTCCGCCAGAAAGCCCAGTTTGAAGATGCGCGCGAGCAGCAGGATTGCCGCAGTGAGCAACGCCGTCATCCCAGCCAGCGCGACATATTCCGCGCTGGAGGGCGATGCCATGGTGGAGAGCTTGCTCGCGAAGATGGTGGCGGTGGCGGAGTCTGCGGCCACCACGAGATGACGTGACGCGCCGAACAAGGCAAACGCGATCAGCGGCAGAAAACCCGTATAGATGCCCGTCACCGCAGGCATGCCCGCGATGCGCGCATAGCCCAGCAACTGCGGGATATTCATCGAGGCGAGCATGATGCCCGCTTTCGCGTCGCGCAGCGCGCCTGCGCGGGTGAGCGGCCGCACGCCCCTGAACAGATCAAGCGCCATGGCAGCGTCCTTTCGATTCTTGCATCCGCATCGACTCCTCTATGAATTCTTGATGAAATTTTCGATTAGCGTTGTATCTTAGCGCGCCACTTCAACGCAGCGCTGCAGTGAAGGCGGGTGAAAGCTCGCGAGGCTGTGCGCGCCGACAATAAAAAAGGCCAGCGCAGAGGCTGGCCTTCGATTACCGCGTCGATCAAGCAGGTTCACACCCTGATCGGCGGCGGCACGTAGCGGCATTCGTAACGCTTTCTCACCGTGCCATTTTCATCGACGCTTTCCAGATACACGTCGAACTGCCAGAGCCGCGCCATGTGCCGCAGCACCTCGTCGGTGTCGCCGGAAAGATGGCGGTTGTCGCTCATGAAATGGCGCAACGTGAGACTGCGGTCGCCGCGCGTATTCACCGACCACACCTGGATATTCGGCTCGCGGTGATGCATGTCGTACTGACGCGAAAGCGCCTGGCGCACGTATTGATAGCCGCTGTCGTCATGAATCGCCGAGACCTCCAGCGCATCGCGCATATCGTCGTCGAGTACCGAAAAGAGCCGCATTTCGCGAATCAGATGCGGCGACAGATACTGCGCAACAAAGCTCTCGTCCTTGAAGTTGCGCATCGCGTAATGCAGGGCTTTCAGCCACGGGCTGCCCGCGAGTTCCGGGAACCACTTGCGGTCCTCGTCGGTGGGGTTTTCGCAGATGCGGCGAATGTCGCTCATCATCGAAAAACCCAGCGCATACGGGTTGATACCGCTGTAGTAGTGCTTGGTGACGGGCGGCTGATAGACCACATTGCTGTGCGAATGCAGGAACTCCATCATGAAGCCGTCTTCGAGCTTGCCCTGCGCATACAGCGTGTTGAGCAGCGTGTAATGCCAGAAGGTCGCCCAGCCTTCGTTCATGACCTGCGTTTGCCGCTGCGGATAGAAGTACTGCCCCACCTTGCGCACGATTCGAATGACTTCGCGCTCCCACGGCTCAAGCAGCGGCGAGTTCTTTTCCGCGAAATACAGCAGGTTTTCCTGCGGCTCGGGCGGGAAGCGTTCGTCGTATTCCTCGGCGATGGGCTGCTGCGTTTTCGGCAGCGTGCGCCAGAGTTCGTTGACCTGCGATTGCAGATACGCCTCGCGCTCGCGGCGCATGGCTGCCTCGCGTTCGAGCGAGAGCTTCTGCGGCCGCTTGTATCGATCGACGCCGTAATTCATGAGGGCGTGGCACGAATCGAGCAGTTCTTCCACACGATCGAGCCCGAAGCGCTCCTCGCATTCCGCGATGTAGTTCTTCGCGTAGACGAGGTAGTCGATGATCGCGTGCGCGTCCGTCCAGAGACGGAACAGGTAATTGCCCTTGAAAAACGAATTGTGGCCGTAAGCCGCGTGCGCGATCACCAGCGCCTGCATCGTCATGGTGTTCTCTTCCATGAGATAGGCGATGCAGGGATTCGAGTTGATGACGATCTCGTAGGCCAGACCCATCTGGCCCCGGCGATAGCTTTTCTCGGTGGAGAGAAAATGCTTGCCGAACGACCAGTGGCGATAGTTGACCGGCATGCCGACGGAGGCGTACGCGTCCATCATCTGCTCGGCGCTGATCAATTCGAGCTGGATCGGATACGTATCCAGTTCGTATTGCTCCGCAACATGCGAGATATGCGTGTCGTATTCCTCGATCAGGTCGAAGGTCCAGTCGGATGGGCACGGCAACGGCCGTCTGTCGGCTACGTTCATATGCACTTCCCTTTTTTGGGCAAACTGCCGCTCAGGAGGGAGCCTGTTCTCGTCGGGCCCGGGCGCCTCGGCGTGCGCGGGTTCGGCGACATGTTCCCCCATTTCCGGAGCGGCCTCGTGACCGGCTTGCTGCCCTGCTTGCCGGTCCGGTCCGTGGCCGCCCTTTTTCTGGCGCTCCGGCTGGTAGCCGCGCGCCTCGTTGTGCAGGTGGCGTGTCGTCATGAGCGCTCCACCTGCTTTTCGAACAGCTCCCGGAAAACGGGGTAGATATCCGCTGCGGTGTCGACCTTCTTCATCGCCAGTTCAGGTTCCGTGAGCGCTAGTTGGGCGTACTCAAGCCAGAGATTCTGTTCTTCCGGCGTCACCTGAATATACGCAAAATAGCGCACCTTAGGCAGGATGTCATCCGCGAGCAGCTTGCGGCACTTCGGCGAATCGTCGGTCCAGTTGTCGCCGTCCGAAGCCTGCGCGCCGTAGATGTTCCAGTCGCTCGGCGAATAACGGTCCTCGATCACCTTCTTCATCAGCTCCAGCGCGCTCGACACGACCGTGCCGCCGCTTTCCGTCGAATGGAAGAAGGTGTCTTCGTCCACTTCCTCGGCGCGCGTGTGGTGGCGGATGAAGACCACCTCGATCTTTTCGTAATTGCGCTTGAGGAACAGGTACAAGAGGATGAAGAAGCGCTTGGACAGATCCTTGCGCTGCTCGTCCATCGACCCGGACACATCCATCAGACAGAACATCACCGCCTGGCTCGACGGCTGCGGCTGCTTCACGCGGTTCACGTAGCGCAAGTCGAACGGATCGATAAACGGAATGCGCCAGATGCGCCCGCGCAGATGATGGATCTCGTCTTCTAGGATCTTGATCTCGTCGCGACGATCGGACGGATCGGCCATCAGCGCTTCGAGCTGCTCTTCAAGCGTGTGGAGTTCGTTGACGAGCGGCGCGCCCAGCGCGATACGGCGGCCGAGCGCGCTGCGCAGCGAGCGCACCACGTCGATGTTGTTGGGCGTGCCTTCGGCGGCCCAGCCCGCGCGGATGCTCTTCCACGTGGGCACGGCCATCAGATGAGTTTTGACGAGGCGCGGCAGTTCGAGGTCGTCGAAGAAGTACTGCATGAACTCTTCGCGGGACAGCTCGAACACGAAGTCGTCCTGACCTTCGCCTTCGTTGCTCGCCTGACTACCGCCACCGCCGCCGCCACCTTGCGGACGCGGAATACGGTCGCCGCGAATGTAGTCCTCGTTGCCGGGGTGGACCATCTCGCGCCGCCCGCCGGGGCCGTGCCGGAACGAGGGTTCGGCAATGTCCTTGCGCGGAATGGTGATGCTCTGGTTACTCTGGATATCTTTGATGCTGCGGTCACGCACCGCTTCCGAGACGGCGTGACGAATATAGTTTTTCACGCGGCGCAGAAAGCGCTCACGATTTGCGATGCTCTTGTTCTTGCCGGCCAGCCTGCGGTCGATGATTTGATGAAGCACATCCAGTCTCCCGCTCCAGTTTGGAATGGGCGAGGTGCGCAGTCTGGGTTGCCGTGCCTGCCGCGTTCACCCGCTCGCGGCTGCGTGGCCTGCGCCCTGCCGGAGTTTCCTTTTGCGCCGCCGCATGCTGATTGCGGCGGCGCAGCAGGAAGGTAAAGCCTCTGCGCTCATGACGACTTGCGCACCCGCAGATACCAGTCGCAGAGCAACCGGACCTGCTTCGGCGTATAGCCCTTCGCCACCATACGGTTGACGAAGTCTTCATGCTTGCGCTGTTCTTCTGCCGATCCCTTTGCATTGAACGAGATAACCGGCAAAAGTTCTTCCGTATTCGAGAACATTTTCTTCTCGATCACCACGCGCAGCTTCTCGTAGCTGATCCAGGCCGGATTCTTCCCGGCATTGGCGGCACGCGCGCGCAGTACGAAGTTCACGATCTCGTTGCGGAAGTCCTTCGGATTACTGATGCCCGCGGGCTTTTCGATCTTCTCCAGCTCGGCGTTCAAGGCCGCGCGGTCGAAGCTCTCGCCCGTGTCGTGATCGCGGAACTCCTGATCCTGAATCCAGAAGTCGGCGTACGTGACATAGCGATCGAAGATGTTCTGACCGTATTCCGAATACGATTCGAGGTACGCGGTCTGAATCTCTTTGCCGATGAACTCGGCGTAACGCGACGCCAGCACGTCCTTCACGAAGGACAGATACTTCTGCTCGGTTTCCGGCGGGAACTGTTCGCGTTCGATCTGCTGCTCGAGTACGTACATCAGGTGCACCGGATTGGCCGCCACTTCGGTGGAGTCGAAGTTGAACACGCGCGAGAGAATCTTGAACGCGAAACGCGTGGAGACCCCGTTCATGCCTTCATCGACACCGGCGAAGTCACGATACTCCTGGTACGACTTGGCCTTTGGATCGGTGTCCTTGAGATTCTCGCCGTCGTAGACCTGCATCTTCGAAAAGAGGCTGGAATTCTCCGGCTCCTGCAAACGCGTGAGCACCGACATCTGCGCCATCATCTTGAGCGTACCCGGCGCGCAGACCGCATCGGCCAGCGACGAATTGCGCAGCAGCTTCTCGTAGATCTTCATCTCTTCCGAGTAGCGCAGGCAGTACGGCACCTTCACCACGAAGATCCGGTCGAGGAGTGCCTCGTTGTTGCGGTTGTTACGGAAGGCCTTCCATTCCGACTCGTTCGAGTGAGCGAGGATGATGCCGTTGAACGGGATCGCGCCGAAGCCTTCGGTGCCCTTGAAGTTGCCTTCCTGGGTGGCCGTGAGCAACGGGTGCAGCACCTTGATCGGCGCCTTGAACATTTCGACGAATTCGAGCAAACCCTGATTCGCGAGACACAGACCGCCGGAATAGCTATAGGCGTCTGCATCGTCCTGCGCGTATTGCTCGAGCTTGCGGATATCGACCTTGCCGACCAGTGACGAGATGTCCTGATTGTTCTCGTCGCCAGGTTCCGTCTTGGCGATACCGATCTGACGCAGGATGGAGGGATAGCGGCGCACCACGCGGAACTTGCGGATGTCACCGTTGTACTCGTGCAGGCGCTTGACCGCCCACGGGCTCAGGATGCTCTTCAGGTAACGGCGCGGAATGCCGTATTGCTCTTCGAGGATGGGGCCGTCTTCGTCGTAGTCGAACAGACCCAGCGGCGACTCGTTCACGGGCGAACCCTTGATCGAGTAGAACGGTACGCGTTCCATGAGCTGTTTCAGACGCTCGGCGATGGACGATTTGCCGCCGCCAACCGGGCCGAGCAAGTAGAGAATCTGCTTCTTTTCTTCGAGTCCTTGCGCCGCATGGCGGAAGTACGCGACCACTTGCTCGATCACGTCCTCCATGCCATAGAACTCGCGGAAAGCGGGATACACCTTGATGACCTTGTTCGCAAAGATGCGCGACGTGCGCGGATCATTGCGGGTATCGATCTGTTCTGGTTCCCCGATTGCCGTCAGCATGCGTTCGCCAGCCGTGGCGTACGCGCTGGGATCTTCTTTGCAGAGCGCGAGATACTCCTCGAGCGAGAGTTCCTCTTCTCGCGTTTTTTCGAAGCGGGTCGCGAAGCTGCTGTAGATATCCATGCTACCTCCTCGCCGAGATCTGCGACCGATGTCGTGCGCGGCGCGCTAATCGGAAACGACATCGCTCGAATTCATCCTAAACCCTTTTGAATTTTTTTTCACACATAAATCGCGCCTGATTCAAGGGCCGTTTTGAGTTCTTGGAGCTACGACCACTACGTCTTACAATGATCTTCCCCGCTCTCGCAAGTTTCACGCCGCAAGCGTGTGACATCGCGAAGGACTTCGACGTTCCAGCAGCACGACTGCAGTGAAACCGCGCGTCGAACTCCGCTGCCCGCCCTCCCGCTTGTTGCGCACTGCTTCTTTCCAACAACGCATGGCCGCACAAGCCGTGTACACGCCGCAACGATTTCCATCGCCATATTTGTAACAAGTCGGGCGCGGCAACGCGTATTCGACTCGCGTGTACGGCAGCTTCATCAATCGCGCATTTTTTCTTGCGCATTTTTTCTTGTTTTACGCGTCGTATTTGCGCGTGTCGGTGACCTGCCGCGCATTTATTCGTGCATCTGCACAGGCGCTTTTACGCGGCCCGCTGCCCCTATCGTCAGTAGTGGCTTTCTCATGCCGACACCGGCACGCATGCGTGAAAAATGACACGCGTGACAGCTTGTCTGTGCGACTGTTTGTGCGCTTGTTCGTACATAACGCCGAACATGCCGAACACGCCAGAAAATCAGCCCAACGAAAAACGAGGCCAACAAAAAACGGCCAACGCGCACGAAGCACGATGGCCGTTGATGTGTTCATGACGCATGCGATGACTGCGTCGCGCATCCGGTTACACGAACTCGATCTCGACTTCGCCGAAGCCGTCGATATGACCATGCAGTAGACCAGGTCCTTCGATGCGGTGAGCCCCTACGTAGGAACCCGTGGTAATGGTCCATTCCGGCTCGATGGTGATGCCCATCGCCGCGCAATGGTTGACGAACCAGACCAGCAACTCGCGCGGGTCGCCCGCCGGATTGCCTGGGGCCTCGGGCACGAGCGAAACGCCGTCGAAGCTCAGTTCGAGTTCGGGCGCGACGAAGTCCAGCGCACGCGCCAGCGTGCCATAGGGCTGCGCGTGCCCTGTTACGAGCGCGCCATTGTTCTGCGCATCGGCGAGCTGGGCCAGCGGCGCGACATTGGGCCATTCGGCATAACGGCTATCGACGATTTCGATGGCGGGCAGCACCTGCCCCACCAAGGCAAGCACTTCGTCGCGCGCATAGGCGCTGGGGCGCGGCGCGACCGGCTCGGCGAAGCGAAAGGCGATTTCCAGTTCCACCAGCACGCGGAAGAAGTGTTGACGCTCGATGCGCGCGGGCGAGGCATGCACCAGCGTGGCCGGGATCGGCGCGCCGGAGGCCGCGCCGCCAGGCGTACGTGCGCCGATCTTCCAGGCGCCCGTGGCGGTGCCGAGGCCCGCGATCACGGCCTGCTGGATCGCATAGGCCGTGGCCGCATCGGGCGGCAGGCTCTCGGGCGGCAGCGTCTCGATCAGGTGATGGTGGCGGCGCGCCGTCACGAGGCGTTGCACGAGATCGTCACGTGTCATGTCTGGGTCCTTTTTGTACGTTCGCATGCCGGGGGCGCCTGAGCGCGGCCTGGCCGGCATGTTGTCGTCATGTCGCGTTGCGGCGCTGCACCGCTGCGCCGCCCGATTACCGCTACAGCAATGCGGCGCGCCCTCCCTGGCGCCCGTTCGTGACCGCATTGCCGCCCCTGTGAATACCGCTTGCCCTGCGCTTATGCAGTTCGCACGAACGCGCAGCGTGCCGCTGCGGCGTTTGCGCTGCACGCGCTCCGCATCCATACGGACTTGGGCACACCCGAACGCGCAGGTTGCAACGCAGTGTACCTTGCGTCCCTGGCCGTGCGCGTGACACGACACACAATGTACCGTAACCCGTTGGCCGCGGCGCGTGGCTGGGACATGGCGGGTCCGCGCGGACGAAAAAAAGCCGCTGCAATGCAGCGGCGTGACCTGAGCAGCCCGACAGGCTCGGTGCTCGAGACGGCGCGTCTGGCGCACCGCCTTCAATATGACGATTAGAAGGTTTCCCAGTCGTCGTTCGAGCCGGCGCTGGCCGTAGCGGCAACGGGCGCGGCGGGACGCACCGCAGGTGCCGGCGCGCGCGGGGCGGCCACGGCGTGCGCCGGACGCGCCGCGACGGGCTTGGCCGCCGCACGCGCAACCGGCTTCACGCTGGCTCTGACGGGGGCGGACGTGGGTGCCGTCGGCGTCGATGCTGCCGATCCAAACGTCATAGCCGACGCGCCATGATCGTCCAGGTTGAACACCGCCACAGCGGAGCGCAGGCGGCCCGCCTGGTCCTCCAGCGACTGCGCCGCGGCGGCGGCTTCTTCCACCAGCGCCGCATTCTGCTGCGTCACTTCGTCCATCTGCGTGACGGCGCGCGCCACCTGGTCGATGCCGCTCGACTGCTCCTGCGAAGCCGCCGCAATTTCACCCATGATGTCGGTCACACGCTGCACCGCGCCGATGATCTCGGTCATCGTGCGGCCCGCTTCGTCGACCAGCGCCGAGCCCGCCTGCACGCGCTCGACCGAGTTGTCGATCAGCGCCTTGATTTCCTTGGCCGCCGCCGACGAGCGCTGCGCAAGGCTGCGCACCTCGCCCGCCACCACGGCGAAGCCGCGACCCTCTTCGCCCGCGCGGGCCGCTTCCACGGCCGCGTTGAGCGCGAGAATGTTGGTCTGGAACGCGATGCCTTCGATGATCGTGATGATGTCGGAGATCTTCGCCGAGCTCTGGTTGATGTCGCCCATCGTGCCGACCACCTGGCTCACCACACTGCTGCCCTTGTTGGCGATCTCGGAAGCGTTGGCCGCAAGCTGGCTCGCCTGGCGGGCGTTCTCGGCGTTCTGCTTCACGGTGCCGGTCAGCTCTTCCATGCTCGACGCGGTTTCCTGCAGCGCCGACGCCTGCTCTTCCGTACGCGAGGACAGATCGATGTTGCCCGCCGCGATCTGACGCGTGGCCGTCGCGATCGATTCGGCGCCTTCGCGCACCGAGCGCACCGTGTCGGTCAGGCTGCGCTGCATGCGCGAGACGCCGCCGAGCAGTTCGCCCATTTCGTCACGCGTGCGCACCACAACGGGGCGACGCAGATCGCCGGCGGCGATCGCCGTGAACGCGCCCAGCGCCTCGTTCAGCGGCTCCGAGATCGCCCGGCGCAGCGCCAGGAACGAGAACACCGAAGCGCCGATGCCGATCAGAAGCGCCGCGATCACCGCGACGCGCAGCTCGCTGAATGCCGACTGCGCGGCGTCGAAGCCCTGCTGCGCGAGCGCGGTCTGCAGCTTGTCGAGCGCGAGATCGGACTTCGAGAGCTGGTCGTAAGCGGCCTGCAGCGCCTTGGCGCCGTCGAGCACCTTGCTCTGATCACCTGCCGTGATGACCGCGGCGAAGCTGTCGGCGGCCTGATGCAGCGCGTCGCGACGGGCCGCGACGTCCTGCGCGAGGCGGTCCTCTTCCTGGCCGCGCGGCAAATCGGTGTACTTTTTCCAGTAGCTGTCGGAGATGCCGCGCATCTCGTGGGCGCGCGCAAGCGTCGCCGCCGCGTCCGGCGTGCCGATCTGGAAAGCCGCCCGATCGAGAGCCAGACGCTCACGCGCGGCGTAGATTTCGGCCATGTTCACGGCATGGCCGCTTGGCATCTGGTTGGTGTAGGTATCGCTGTAAGCGTCGTTGGATCGTGTGAGGCCAAGCAGTCCCACCACGCTGATGACGACGATGAGCGCCGCCAGAAAACCCATCGTGAGGCCGATGCGCGCCTTGATGCTGATGCCCTTGTTCATGACTCTCCCGAACTTGCCGAAGGCGGTGGCTGCCGCCCTGAAAAACGATTAACTGCGATTAACCTGCACTTAACTCGTTTACGGCAAACGTTTGAGAGACTTGAAATTGTTATATGGTATGAAGAAATAATTAAAATGCGTGGCGCAATAATTACAAATCAATATCCATTTCTTTCGATTCATTGACAATGCACCCAACACTTAACTGCGCAGATCGGCGAGTGTCGGAATGGATGGCTGCGCGCCCGCCCGTGTCACCGAAATCGATGCCGCGCGCAGCGCGAATGGGATTGCCGCTTCAGCCGATTCGCCCGCCGCGAGTTGTGCCGCCAACGCGCCAACAAAAGTGTCGCCGGCCGCGGTCGTGTCGATCGCCGCGACTTTAGGCGCGGGCCAATGGCGCGTTGCTTGCGTGCCATCGTCCAGCAACGCGCACACGCCCTGCGCGCCCAGCGTAATCAACACATTGCGCGCGCCCGCGCGTCGCAGCGCGCCGGCGGCGTGCGCGGCTTCATCGGGCGTCGTCACGGGCAAGCCGGTGAGCGCGGCGGCTTCGAGTTCGTTGGGCACAAGGTAATCGACGAGCGGCATCCATACGGAGGGCAGCGGCCCGGTGGCCGGGGCGGGATTGAGGATGGTGATCGTGCCGAGCCGGCGCGCGGTGACAAGCGCGGCGTGCACCGCGTCCGGCGGGGTCTCCAGTTGACAGACCACCACCTGCGCCGCCGCGAGCACGTCCTCATGGCGCGCGAGCGTGGCAGGCGTCACTTCGCCATTGCTGCCCGCGACGATGACGATGGCATTCTGGCTCGCATCGTCGACGACGATCAGCGCCACACCGGTCGGCGCCGCGGGCGAGGTGTCGAGCGCGCCGCAATCGATGCCTTCCGCGAGCAGTCCGGCGCGCAGACGCTCGCCGTTGGCGTCGGCGCCCACGCAGCCGATCATCGCCACCTGGGCGCCCAGCCGCGCGGCGGCGACGGCCTGATTGCCGCCCTTGCCGCCCGCCACCTGCACGAAGGCGCTGCCCGCGAGCGTTTCGCCCGCACGCGGCAGACGCGGCGCGCGCGCCACCAGATCCATATTGAGACTGCCGACCACCACCACGCGCGCTCTTGCCGCCGCGCCGGGCGTGGTCAGGGATTGCGCGTCATCGTTGTTCGCATTGTTCGTCGCCACCTCGTCATCTCCTCTGCGCCTCTTCGTCTGTGCGTGCTGCGTCGAAAAGCCGGGCGGCGTGCGCGCGAGCGCGGCGGCGTCAGGCCGCGAGCGAGGCAGGCTCGGGTTCGGGTTCCTGCTCGGACGGCGCCTGGGCCTTGCCGCTCCACGGCGCGGTCGACTCGCGCTGCAAAAGCTGCGGTGTCATTACGCGCCGCTGCACCTTGGCGTCCGCACGCTCGCGCTCCGTTGCGCCGATGCGCTCGATCAGCGTGAGCGCCGCCATTTCGCCGAGCGCCCGGGCGGGCTGCCCGACCGTCGAGAGCGCGGGCCACGTGAAATGCCCCAGCTCGATATCGTCGAAGCCGATGATCGAGCAGTCGTCCGGCACGCGCAGGCCGCGCTCGGCGGCGGCGCGCAGCGCGCCGATGCCCATCATGTCGTTGCCCGCGAAAATTGCGCTCGGGCGTACGGTGTCGAACAGTTGCGCCGCGGCGCGATAGCCGCCCGCGCCCGAGAAGTCGGCTTCGACGATCGCGCCCGGCGCGATCTCGATCCCGCGTTCGGCCATCGCGCGCAGGAAGCCGTGCATGCGCATGGCGCTCACCGCCGTCGTGACCGGTCCGGTGATGCAGCCAATATTCGAGTGGCCGAGTTCGAGCAGATGGCGCGTTGCGAGCCACGCACCGCGCTCGTGGTCGATCTGCACGAGATCGGCGTCCAGGCCTTCGATATTGCGGTCCACCACCACGATCGGCTCGCGCGTGTCGCCCAGCGTTGCGGCGAGCACGGCGTCATCGCCGGCGGAGGCCACGATCAGCCCGTCGATACGCTTTTCCTGCAGCACGCGCAGGTAGTTGCGCTGCTTGACCGGATCGTCGTCCGAATTGCAGAAGAACACGCAATAGCCCTTCTTCGCGCAGCCGTCCTCGACGCCGCGCGCGAGTTCGGCGAAATACGGATTCGTGCCGTTAGGCACGACGAGCCCGATGGTCGCGGTCGAGCGCGCCTTGAGCGAGCGCGCCACGGCCGAAGGCACGTAGTTGAGGTCGCGGATCGCCTGCTCGACCTTGGCCCGCACTTCCGCGGACACGGGCCGCGAATTGTTCACCACATGCGACACCGTCGTGAAAGACACCCCCGCCACGGCGGCCACATCTTTGATCGTCGCCATTTTTCTGTTGCTCCTGCTTCGTCCTGCACGTTTTCTACTGCTGCCGCCGTACATGCGGCGATTGCTCTCGACGCCCACGCTGGTTTGCTGGTCTGCTGCGCGGGCGCGCCCTCGTTACGTTGTTATTGCTGCGAGTGCTGCTCTGGGTGTTGCCGTATTGCGTCGATGATCCGGCGATGGGCACGCTGCCCGGTCCGCAGCCTGCTCACCCCTTGCCTCATCGCTCTACCGCTCTTTTTTCATCGTTTTCATCATTTGCCGCCACCGCCTCTGCGCTTGTTGCGCCGGTTGCTGCGATACGTGTCGAGCACCACGGCCACCACAATCACCGCACCGGTGATGATGCGCTTGGTCGGCTCGTTCGCGCCGATCTGCGCGAGCCCCGCCGCCAACACCGAAATGATCAGCACGCCAAAGAACGTGCTGATCACCGATCCGCGGCCGCCCATCAGGCTCGTGCCGCCGATCACCACGGCCGCGATCACCTGCAGCTCAAGGCCGACGCCCGCGTTCGGATCGGCGGCTTCGAGACGCGACACCTGAAACAGCGCCGCAAGTCCCGACAAGGCGCCCATCAACGCGAACACCAGAATCTTGTACGGCCGCGGATCGACGCCCGCAAGCCGCACGGCTTCCTCGTTGGTACCGATACCAATCAGGTAACGGCCGAATACCGTGCGCGTGAGCACCAGCTGTGCGATCACCATGACCGCGACGGCGATCAGGAACGCGGGCGAGATGCCGAACGCGATCGGGTTCGAGAGAATGTCGAACGCATCGCCGATATAGGCCGTGCGCGAATTCGTCATCTGGTACGCCAGACCGCGTGCGGCCTCCAGCACGCCGAGCGAAACGATGAACGACGGAATGCGCCAGCCCACCGTCACCGCGCCCGTGAGCGTACCCGTGGCCGCCGCGGCCAGTACGCCGAGCAGCGCCGAAGGCAACGGCCCCAGGCCCCACTTCAGCGCGGCCACGCTCACCACCGAAGCGCCCAGCGCCAGCACCGATCCCACCGACAGATCGATGCCCGCGATGATCAGCACGAACGTCATGCCCACCGACATCACCACGAGATCGGGAATCTGGTTCGCGATCGTGCTGAACGTATCGTAGGTCAGGAAATGCGAACTCAGCAGCGAGAACAGCACGATCATCGCGATCAGCGCGAGCGCCAGCCCCAGATAATTCGACAGGCCGAAACGCGTGCCGACGGGTTTGGTGCTTGCCACCTGCGCGTCATGGCCAGGCGGCGTCTGTTGTTCGCGCAACGGTTGATTCGTCATGAAGCGCTTTCTCCTGGGCTCTTTCCCGAGCCGTGATCGTGCCTTGCATCCTGTTGCTGACCGGGCGCGACCGCTGTTTCCGGATCGGGCAGATCGGCGGCATCGGCAAGCAGCGCGTCTTCGGCGCGATAGCCCGCGAACGCCGCCCCTAGCAGCGCGTCCTGGGTCCACTCTCCGCGCGCGAATACCGCCGTCATCTTGCCCGCCGACATCACGCCGATGCGGTCGCAGATCAGCATCAGCTCGCGCAGATCGCTCGACACCACCACCAGCGCGCGGCCTTCGCGTGCGAGCGCACCCATCAGCGCATAGATGTCGAACTTCGCGCCCACGTCGATACCACGCGTCGGCTCGTCGAACAGCAGCACGCGCACGTCGTTCGAGACGCGCCGCGCTAGCCAGCGCCCGATGACGACCTTCTGCTGATTGCCGCCCGACAGCTCGCCGACTGCCTGGCCCGGACCCGCAGTGCGAATACGCATGGCGTCGATCTGCGCGGAAGCCAGCGCGTTTTCGCGCGCAGCGTCCACCACGCCGTAACGCGACACCGCGCCGATATTGCCGAGCGACACGTTGGCGGCAATCGACTGCGGCAGCAGCAGCCCTTCGCCCTTGCGGTCCTCGGTGATCAGCGCGATACCCAGGCGCACCGCATCCACCGGCGAGGCGATCTGCACCGGCACGGGCGTAGCGCCTGGCGTCGGCGCGAGTGCGACTGTGCCGCGATCCCTGGCATCGGCGCCGTAGATCAGGCGCATCAGCTCCGTGCGTCCCGCGCCAATCAAACCCGAGACGCCGAAAATCTCACCCGCGCGCACTTCGAATGACACGTCGCGCACGACATTCGCTCGCCCTAGCCCTTCCACCTTGAGCAGGGGCGCGGCGATGCGCCGCTCGCCCAGATCGATGCGCTCGCCAAGCTCGCGGCCCACCATCAGCGCGACGATGCGATCGGGCGTGAGGTTCGCCATCGCGTCCTCGCGCACCAGCCGCCCGTCGCGCAGCACGGCTACGCGCTGCGCGATGCGCTCCAGCTCTTCGAGCCGGTGCGAGATATAGACGAGCGCCACGCCGCGCGCCTTGAGCCGGGCGATCTGCTCGAACAGCAGCTCGACTTCGCGGCCCGTGAGCATCGCGGTCGGCTCATCGAGGATCAGCACGCGCAGCGGCGCGCCTTCGGTGCCAATCAGATTGCGCGCGATCTCCACGAGTTGCTGATGGCCGATGCCAAGCTCGCCCACCGGCGTGTCGGGGTCGATCGCTTCGAGGCCGACCTGGGCCATCGCCGCGCGCGCATCCTCGCGCAGACGCGTGCGATCGATCCAGCCCGCCCAGCCGAGCGCTTTGGCGCGCGGCAAATGATTCAGGTACAGGTTCTCGGCGACCGAAAGCGTGGGCAGGAGGTTCAGTTCCTGCATCACCATGCGTACGCCGAGCGCTTCGGCTTCCTTGCGGCTTGACGGCGCGTAGGGGCGGCCCATCAGCGTCATGCTGCCGGCGGTGGGCGTCGTCAGACCGCCGACGATTTTCGACAGGGTGCTCTTGCCGGCTCCGTTCTCGCCCGTGAGCGCAAGCACTTCCCCGGCGCGCAGCGCGAGGCTGACGTCGGCGAGCACCGGCTGCTCGTAGGTCTTGCCGACGCCCGTCACCGTCAGCACCGCGCCTTGGGCGGATGCGGGTGACTGTGCATCGGGGGCAATTGCTTCCATCACGATCCTGTAGTCGCGCTGCCTGGGCCGTCTTGGGCGCGGATCCGCACAAAAAGGGCGCGGCCGGCGCGCGTCGCGCGCTGGCCCGCCCTCTCCACAAGCTGGCGGCCGCCGCCAGGACGGCCCGCCTTCGGCGGCGCAATCGTCGAACCCCGCCGCAACTTCCGCTCAACCTCGGCTCAACTTCGCTCACGCAGCCATCACGCTACGAATAACGGCGGCGCAGAGGTTTTCTTGAGCGGTTTATTACACAAGGGCGACATCATCCTGCGCGCAATCCTTTGCGCACGCCGCCAGACCGGGCAGGCCGTTGCATAGCGCAGCAAAACCAACGATTCGGGATGCATATTTTGTGCCGTGCCAGTCCGGCCGCTTCGCCAGGCTTACTTGGTGACGAGCACGACCGGCGTTTCCACCACGCCCGACAGATCGGCCTGCTTCTTGTGATCCTTGAGCGCCTTGAGCGCCGTGTCGATGCCGAACACGGCCTGCTTGGCGGCGTACTGGTCGGCGGTGGCGAGCACGCGGCCGTCCTTGAGCATCGGCTTGATGGCGTCGATGTTGTCGTAGCCGACCACGTAGACCTTGCCCTGCTTGCCCGCCGCGCGCACGGCCGAGACGGCGCCGATCGCCATATTGTCATTGCCGCACAACAGCGCCTTCAGATCGGGATATTCGTTGAGCATGGCCGAAGCGACGGCGTTGCCCTTGTCGATTTCCCATTCGCCCGACTGGGTGGAGACGATCTTCGCGCCGAGCGCATCCATCGCATCCTTGAAGCCCGCCGTGCGCTGCTGCGCGTTGGTGGTGGTCGACACGCCTTCGACGATGCCAACCTGATCACCCGCCTTGAGCTTCTTCGCCAGATAGTCGCCGACGAGGCGCGCGCCCTTCTTGTTGTCCGGACCGACAAACGGCACGTTCAGGTTCTTCGACTTGAGCACATCCGGATCGAGTCGGTTGTCGATGTTGACGACGATGATGCCCGCGTCCACGGCCTTCTTCACGACCGGCACCAGCGCCTTGGAATCGGCGGGCGCGAGCACGATGGCATCCACCTTCGAGACGATCATCTGCTCGACGATCTGGATCTGCGCGGCCGTATCGGTCTCGTTCTTGATGCCGTTGGTGATGAGATCGAACTCACCGGAATTGTGCTTCTGGTAGTCCTTCGCGCCGTTCTCCATGGTGAGGAAGAACTCGTTGGCGAGCGACTTCATGACGAGGGCGACCTTGGGCTTGTGCCCGGCGGCCTGGGCGTGCGCCGAAAGCGGCAGCGCGGATACAGCGAGAAGTGCAGCGGCAGTGCAAAGAACGCGACGGCGAATGCGGGAGTTCATCTTTGGAGTCTCCGGTTGTCTGGCCCGGCTGGGCCGTATTTCTGTTTATGCGCAAACGTTTGCAGACGGCCCATTCTCCGGGGCCGCCGCGCGCGGTGTCAATCGGCCGCGCGGTGGTGCTGTGGTGCGGTGATGCACTCGCGGCTGCATCCCGAACCGCGTTGCGACGCAGCATGGGATGCGAGCCGTCAAACCGCAGAGACTATCAGAGCCAGCCGCCACGGCGGAACAGGATGTACAGCACGATGTCGATGACCGCCATCACGGCGAGGCAAACCTCGTAACCGTACTTGAAATGTAGCTCGGGAATGTGCTCGAAGTTCATCCCGTAGATACCCGCAATCATGGTCGGCACGGCGAACAAGGCGGCAAACGACCCCAGCCGCTTGGTCACCTCGTTTTCGGCCAGCGAGATCATGCCCAGATTGACCTGGATCGCCGTGACGATCATTTCGCGGCGCGCGTCGATCATGTTCGAGATGCGCACGAGGTGGTCGTACACGTCGCGATAGTACGCCTGCATGCCGAGGCACACCTGCGGGATGCGGCCGCCCACCAGCTTGCCCACCGCATCGACGAGCGGCGTGATGTGGTGTTGCAGGATCACGAGGCGGCGCTTGAGGGAGTACAGATCCTCGATGATCGCGCGCGACTGCGCGAGCGAGTGTTTCTCGAAGATGCGGTCTTCCAGCTCCTCGATCTCGGTGGAGAGCGCTTCGAGCACCGGCGCATAACGGTCGACCACGCTGTCCATCAGCGCGTACAGCACGAAGCCCGAGCCTTCCTTGAGCAGCTCCGGCTCGCGCTCGCAGCGTGCGCGCACGTCCTGGAAGCCCTGCTGGGCGCGATGGCGCACGGACAGCACGAAGTTCGGTCCGGCGAACACGTTGACCTGGCCGGTGACGATTTCGCCGTCGCCGTCGATTTCGATTGTGTGAAAGACCGCGAACAGCGTGTCGCCGTATTCCTCGATCTTGGGGCGCTGGTTGCCGTTCATCACGTCTTCGATGGCGAGCGCGTGCAGATCGAATTCTTCCTTCATCGCGGCCATTTCGCCCGCGTCCGGGTCCTTGAGCGCGACCCAGACGAAGCATTCGGGCTTTTGCAGATAGTCGCTGATGGCCTCGATCTGAATATCGGCCAGTTTCTTGCCGCCCTGATACGCGGCGCAATTGATGAGCATGTTCGGATTCTTCCCGGCGGCGCGCGGCGATGACGGCGCGCCGCCTGTCCTGAAGTTAAAACCTGAGTTGATACGGTGAGGCTTGAGGGTGATGCGGTGCCAAGTGTAAGCGTTGCATCGACCATCGCGCGCCGCGCCAGTTCCGCAAGGCGCCCAGCAAGCGCGATGCCGGGCCGCTCGGGGGTTGCTGCTGAAAGCAATGTGAAAGCCGGCGCGCTTCCGGCACGCCTGGCGCCCCAGCGGCTGTGGCCGGGGCTTGACCGGTCGTTACTGCGCGACCCGCCGGATGCCGATCCGATGATCCTTGTCGAACGTTACACTCGCGCGATTCGTGTAGCGCGGATCGACTACGAAGCGCAATTCGACCACCGGATCGAACTGCGTCGTCACACCGATGCGGTGGATGCCCGGCTTCAGGTAGAACGTGACATGCTCGCCGTCCATGACGTCCGTCACCTCTTCGCCGTCGATGTAGATGTGCGCGTCGCGGAATTTAACGATGACGTCGCGGATGCGCTCGCGCCGCACGTCCACGGCAACGAGGCCCTCACCCGGCTCGGTATAGCCCGGTTTGAGGATGCGGGTCTGCGGTACGGGCTTGAACGCCACGGGTGGCGCGCGTTCCTCGGCGCAACCGCCCAGCGCCAGCCCCAGCGCGACGCTCATTGCCACAAGGGGCGCGGTGCCCCACCAACGGCGACGCTTTTTACCTACGCACAACGGCATGGGCGCACTCCCCTTTTGTCTGCTCGGTCTGCCGGGCCGGCCTTTATCGACGTTTTGCCGCCGACCCGCGAGCGCCCATCATAACCGCACGCCAACCGCCTGCCACGCCGGGCGGCGCACATTGCGGGTAGCCGTTACGGGCGCGCCTTACAGGCATGGGCGCGGCGATGGTATATGCTCCAGCAACTGGCGCGCGATCGCGCCGCTTCATCCCGTCACTCCAGGGAGGTTGCAGACGATGTGGTACTTCACATGGATACTCGGCATCGGCGTTGCGCTCGGCTTCGGCATCATCAACGTGATGTGGCTGGAGGCCAACGGCAAGCTCCTCAATGGCGACGGCCGCACGCAGCCCCCTGAATAAACGTACGTGACTCGACTGGTTTTCTTCTGCGGACACGCCGGCACCGGCAAGACAACGCTGGCCAAACGGCTGATCGCCCCGCTTGCCCGCGCGACGGGCGAGCCGTTTTGTCTGCTCGACAAGGACACGCTCTACGGGAGAACCAGCGCCGCGACGCTCGCCGCGCTCGGTCAGGATCCGCACGACCGCGACAGTCCGCTCTTTCTCCACCATCTGCGCGACCCCGAATACCAGGGGCTGCTCGATACCGCGCGCGAAAATCTGGCGCTCGGCGTGAGCGTGCTGGCGATCGGGCCGCTGTCGCGCGAAGTGCGCGAGCGGCGCCTGCTGGATCGGGATTGGCTGGGTGTGGGCGAGGACGTGACGCTCGCCGCCGTCTGGGTGCGCGCCGCCGAAGAAACGGCCCAACAGCGCATCGTCGCACGCGCTCATCCTGGCGATGCGTGGAAACTCGCGCATTGGGATGAGTATCGCCAGCGGCGCTTTGAACCCGAAGGCGCGCAACTGGACGACCTGATCGTGTTCGATACGACCGCGCCCGCGCAAGCCGATTACGACGCCCTGCTACATCGGCTTGCCCAGGCTTCTTAAGCTACGCCACCGCGACCGGCGCGAGCGTATTGAACGTGTCGAGCGTCGCGCCTTCATAGACCTGCCCGAAGCGGTTTGCGAGGAACTCCGCCAACGAAACCTGTTCCTGGCGCACAAAGCCCGACTGCGGCAGACGCTTTTCGCGGAACAGGTCGAGCACCGCGCACATTGCGCCGGCCGTGGTGATCTGGATCGCGCTCATCGGCACGCCGCACACAGTCTTGGCGAAGATCTTGCGCGTGAACACTTCCTGCACGAGCTGCCCGTTGCGCATGCCCGTCACCGTCATGAAGATCAGCACAACGTCCTGTTCCGTGGCGGGAATCGCGCGGCGCATGATCGACTTGAGTACGTCGCGTTCATTGGACAGGCGCAGATCTTCGAGCAGGAACTGCATCAGCGCGCGATGGCCGGGATAGCGCACCGACTTGTAGTCGAGCGATTCGACGCGGCCCGACAGCGTCTCGCATAGCGTGCCCAGACCACCGGAGGTGTTGAATGCTTCGTACTCCACGCCATCGAGCGAAAAATGCTCCAGGCCTTCGAGCGGCTGGACCCATTGCGTGCGGCCGTCGCGAATCGCCTCGCAAGGCTGGCAGTATTCGTTGATGAGGCCGTCCACGCTCCAGGTGAGGTTGTACTTGAGCGCGTTGGTGGGGAACTGCGGCAGCGCGCCTACGCGCATCTTCACTTCGCGGATCTCGGTGAAACGGCTGGCCAGCGCATGAGCGGCCAGGCCGATGAAGCCCGGCGCCAGCCCGCATTGCGGCATGAACGCATGATCGGCGCCATCGGCGAGCGCGCGGATCGCATGAGTTGCGCGTACGTCTTCGGTCAGGTCGAAGTAGTGAACGCCCGCGCCCTTCGCCGCTGAAGCCACGTTGACCGCAAGGTAATACGGCAGCGCGTTGATGAGCACGTCGTAGCCTTCCAGCGCGCCGCGCAGCGCGGCGGCATCGGCGGAATCGACACGGACTGTGGGGATGCCCTGGGCGGCGAGTGCTTCGAGGGCGCGCGCGTCGCGGTCGAGCGCGGCCACTTCGTAGTCCCCGGTTTCGCGCAGCATGTGTGCAATGGTGTGGCCGATCAGGCCGGCGCCTGCGATAGCGACTTTCATCTTGCATCTCCTTTTTGGTGTTCTGTGGTCGGGGGCCATGCCGCGCCCGCTCCGCTACAGTCTAGGGAGGTGCAAAATCAGATCATAGGCACAAAATGATGCGCTTCGACGTGAGGTTTCGTCATTTAGACGAAGGTTTTGGTCGAAATGACGAAAACCTGTAAAAATCGTGTTAACGGCGATGAACCGGCTGCGGCTTTTCAGCCCGCTTTTCAGCTCTCTCCTCAGCCCATTACGGTGCCGCGATCGATCTTGCGCGCCAGCACGATCGAAGTGGTCGTGCGCTCGACGCCCTGCATGCCGCCAATCTGGTCGAGCAGTTCGTTCAGGCGCTCGGGCGAATCGGCGCGCAGCCAGGCCACATAGTCGTATTCGCCGCTCACCGCGCAGAGCAATTGCACCTCGGGCATCTTGCCCAGACGCTTTTGCACATCGGGACCATGACGCGGCGCGATGATGAGGCCGACCCACGCCTGCAGGCTCGCATCGAGCACGTCCTGCCCCAGCCGCACGCCATAGCCCGCGATCACCTGCGCGCGTTCGAGCCGCGCAATACGCGCGAGCACCGTAGTGCGCGCGACGCCTAACTGGCGCGCGAGATTCGCCACGCTTTCGCGGGCGTTTTCCTGCAGCAGCGCAACGAGGCTGCGGTCAAGGTCGTCGAGTTGGTCGAGGCGCGGCGGTCTCATCGGATGGACAACTCCTGGATACGAAAGCGTTGGCAATGCGTCGCGGATCGCGTTGAATTGCGTGGCGAAGATTCGCGCCATTATCGCCCGCGCATGCACGGTGGAGCGCGCTGCAAGGAGACGTGTTTCAGCTTATTTCTGAGCGTTTCGTTTGTAAGCAGTTGTCGCATCGCCGTCGTTTTGCCGCGATAACGTGGTACTAATATCGCCTGCAACCCGCCTGCAGCTTTGGGTTCTGGGCCGCTTGCTACGAAATAGCCACAAACTCGCTACGAAATGAAGATTCAAGGAGCAACAATGAAGAAAGCTTTCGTCATCCTTGCCGCCACGCTCACGATGAGCGCCGCCTTCGCGCAAGGCGCTGTCGCGCAGACCGCCGCTGCGTCCGCACCGGCCGTCGCAGCCGCATCGAGCGCCGACGTGCGCGCCGCGCAGCATCAGCAGCGCGTGGAAGAACGGATCACCTACCTGCATTCGGCGCTCAAGATCACCGCCGATCAGGAGCCGCAATGGAAGACGTTCGCCGACGTCATGCGCAGCAACGGCCAGACCATGGCCGATCTGTACAAGCAGCGCGTGGAAGGCGAAGCGCAACGTAACGCGCTCGACGACATGAAGCAGTACGCGCAGATCACCCAGGCGCACGCCGACGACATGCAGAAGCTCGTGTCGGCCTTCGAGCCGCTGTACACCAGCTTCTCGCCGGAACAGAAGAAGCTCGCCGATTCGACCTTCCGTCACCCGGATCACGGTCAGAAGGGCCCGGCAGGTCAAGGGCATCCGAAGCACAAGATGAAGCCGAAGGCCAAGGCGCCGGCAGCGGCAGCCAGCGGCGCGGATGCCGCAAGCGCGCCGGCAGCGCAATAAAGCTTCAGGGAAATCGCGCTGCGCTCGCGTAGCGCGCGATTTCAAGGTACGCTTGCGGACCGCACGACGGCCGGGCAGATTGCCCGGCCGTCGTGCTTTTTGTCGTGCCCATTTCTGCCGACTTGCATCGGCTAAAGTATCGGCTACAGTTTGAGCCTATATTTCAGGCAGTTTTTCCGAGGTCCGCTATTACCACCATGATCGAACTGACCCAACTCGACCTCGCCGCCGATTCCGCCGCCCAACGTGTGGTCAAGGACGAAATCGTTACCGTCGAATTCGCCGCCGCGCCGGGCGAACTGATGAGCCTTGAAGGCCCGAACCGCTACGCGAGCGGCGACGCCATCATCACGGGCGCCACGGGCGAGCGCTGGGTGGTTTCGCGCGAGCGCTTCGATCCGAAGTACCTGCCCGCCGACGCCGCGCTCGCGCACGGCGCGCCCGGCGCCTATCGCAACCGTCCGAGCGTCGTGCTTGCCAAACGTATGGACGAACCGTTCACGATCGTGCGCTCGGCCGGCGGCGACCGCCTGCACGGCGAAGCCGGCGACTGGGTGATGCAGTACGCGCCCGGTGATTACGGCGTGGTGAAGGCTACGCGTTTCGCGAAGGTGTACCGGCTGGCCGATTGAAGGTCCAGCCTGGCGGTGCGCACGCATGACGCGCCCGCCCTTCCCTCAAGCGTTTTTCAGGCGAACTCCTCGTCGAGATCGAGCGTGACCTCGCGCGGTGTTTCCTCGCCTTTCGCGTGCTGCTCTTCGAGCGAACCGATGGTGGCTTCCACATAAGCGTGCAGCACCGCGAAGCTGCGCGAGCGCATGCGTGCCGGCAAGGCGCGATAGCGCGCCAGCGCGGCGGGCGCGATGGCGACGGTGAGCGTCATGCGGCGTGCGGCGGTGCCCATGCGCATCGCCACCCAGTGCACGACCAGTTGCGGCGTGCCGTTTTCGGCGGCCTGCTCGGAAAAGCGTGTCTGCTCGGGGAACAGATCGGCGATCACGCGCGCAAGCTGCTCGATATCGGCGCTCGCGCATTCAAACAGATAGTCTTCCATCGCTCGGTAAGGTCCCAGGTAGTGTCGCGGGCGCCACTAAAGGCGGCAGTTTCAGGATAGCGCCGAAGCGTACCCGAGCCGCCGCCGCGACGCCAGTGCCATCGGGCGCATAAGGCGAGCAGATAACGTCAAGCCGCGCGCGCCTCGTTGCGGCGCGGCGCGCAGGTCTTGAACAGCACGACAGCGGCGACGATTGCGAGCGACACATAGAGCGCATCCACGGCGACAAGCGGCAACAGGCGCGCCTGGAACATCGCGGCGGGCACGTCGATCAGCGCATGCACGAGAATCGCAAGCGGCAGGATGGCTTTGCGGCCGGCCTGCACGCCGCGCCACATCAGCACCGACAGCGCGATCTGGAACACGAAGGCCGCCGTGCGTTCGAGCACAAACACCCCCGCATGCAGCGGCGAGAGCGTGGCGAGGACCAGATGCACGCGCAGCACCGAATCCATCGTGAGATTGCTCAGATGCTCGTCCAGCTCGCCGCGATTGGCGAGCACCGCAAAGAAAATCCACTGCAGTTGCACCAGTACGCCGACGAACCACGCTTCCGCGCCGCCGTGGCCGATGCCGTAGGCCAGACCCGTGCTGTCCTGCGGCGTATTGGCCAGACGCCCGCCGCGCCGCGCCAGCATGCGCATGGCGATATAGCGCCCGACTTCCTCGCACACGCCTGCCGCAAGCGCGCCATAGGCGACGAACGCGACCGGATTGGTCAGAAAATCGGCTGTCTGGGCGTTGTCGTGCAGCAGAAAACCATTGAGCGCGCGCTCGATGACGGTGGCGAACAGCGCGAAGACGGCGATCCCGGCGATGGTGTCGCGCCAGTCGAACAGGAAGGGCCGGCGCAACCGGCGATAGAGCGAAATCGGCAAAAAGGCGACGAAAAGCGTCGCGAGTGAAAGGCAAGCTAGCGAGATCGGTTCTACGTGCATGGGGTTCCTGAGGGTCCTCTAACGTCCGGCGAGCGCACAAAATCAGCCATTGCGCTCGCCGCAGCCCGCATCATCGCAGAAAATGGGCCGATCGCGCAGCGTCGGCCGCGCGCGGGCCCGGTCCCGATCCGGCTCGACCCAGCCGTTTAGCCCAGCGTCGAAGCCCGCACCACCAGCTCGCCGGGAAACGCCGCCGCGCGCGCGGCCGGCGCCGCGCCTTCAATGCGCTCGTGCAGGAACTCGACGGCGCGATAGCCGATCTCACGCGTCGGCTGGCGGATCGTGGTGATGCCGGCCAGCTCGGCCCATTCGGGGTCATCGATGGCGATCAGCGCGACCTGCTGCTGCCATTGCGCGCCGAGCTTCGCCCTGAGATGGAGCGCGAGGCGCAGCGCCACCGGCGCGTTCGCTGCGAACAGCGCGCAGCGTGCGCCGCGTTTTGCCGCATCGGCCAGATGAAGGTCGAGCGCCGCGAGCGAGGCTTCCACGCCCGCCTCCTCGCGCAGATCGAGCACATGCGTACTCTGCGCGGCCCGCGAGCCGTTGGTCGAAGCGCGAAACGCCGCTTCGCGCTCGCGCCGCGAACTCACCTGCTCGAACGGCTGCACCACGAATACGAGGTCGTCGTAGCCGCGCTCGAGCAGATGCTGCACGCCCTGACGCACCGCGGCCGCGTTGTCGAGCCCGACCATATCGGCGTCCAGACCATCGACGGTACGGTCCACCAGCACGGCGGGAATGCCGCCGCTGCCCACGGGCTTGAGCATCGACTCGCGCACGCCCAGCGCATTGACGATCACGCCTTCCACGCGATACGTCGTGAGCAGTTGCAGATAGCGCCGCTCCATATCGACTTCATTCGCGGCGTGGCAGATCAGCGGCATATAGCCAAGCGCGTGACAGGCCTCTTCCACGCCCTGCAAGACCTCGACGGAATACGGATTGGCCAGATCGGCGAGCAGCAGGCCGAGCAGCCGGTTGCGGCCGCGCTTGAGGCCGCGCGCCATCTGGTTGGGCCGGTAGTCGAGCCGCTCGATCGCCGCTTCGATACGCGCGCGCAGATCCGGCGAGAGCACTGACAGCTCGCCGTTCAGATAGCGCGAGATGCTGGTCTTGCCGGTGCCCGCCTCGCGCGCGACATCGCTGATGGTCGCGCGGCGCGCCGGGCCGGAAGCCGCCGCTGCGGCGTCCGCCGTGGTGTCGCGTGCGCTCGACTCGACCGTCATTGCGCCAGCACCTCGCGGTTGACGATGTTCGTACGCAGCGTGCCCGCAAGCGCCGCGACCAGATTTTCGGCGGCGTTGCGCGCCATCGCGTGACGCGTCTCGTGCGTGGCTGAGCCGATATGCGGCAGCGCCACCACGTTCGGCATGCGCAGCAGCGGCGAGGCCGGATCGATCGGCTCCTGCTCGAACACGTCCAGACCCGCGCCGTGGATCGTGCCCGCTTCGAGCGCGGCGATCAGCGCCTTTTCGTCGACGGTCGCGCCGCGCGAGGCGTTGATGAGGATCGCGCTCTTCTTCATTTTCGCGAATTGCTCCGCGCCGATCATGTGGCGCGTGGCGTCCGTGAGCGGCACCTGCAGGCACACGAAATCCGACACCGCGAGCAGTTCGTCGAGTTCGACGCGGCGTGCGCCGTACTCGCGCTCGGCGGTCTCGTTCGGGCTGCGGTTGGTGTAGAGCACGTTCATGTTAAAGCCGAGCGCCGCGCGCCGCGCGACCGCGCCGCCGATGCGGCCCAGCCCCACGATGCCCAGCGTCTTGCCCTGCACGTCCACGCCAAAATGTGCCGGGCCGATGCTCGCCTTCCACTGCCCCGCCTTCACCCAGTCGGCCAGTTCGACCACGCGGCGGGCGCTTGCGAGGATCAGCGAGAACACCGTGTCGGCGGTCGATTCGGTGAGCACGTCCGGCGTGTGCGCGAGCACGATGCCGCGCTGCGTGAGGTCAGGCACGTCGAACTGGTCGAAACCCACGGAAATGGTCGAGAGCGCCTTGATGCGCGTGCCGTCGAGCATCGCGGGCGTGATCTTGACGCTCGCGCCGATGGCGCCGTCGGCATCCTTGAGCGCGGCGCTCAAGGCCTGCGTGTCGCTGCCGTCGACGAACACGACTTCGGCATGCTCGCGCAGATAGTCGGCCACATCGGCGGGCAAGGTCTTGTAGGCAACGATTTTCTGCTTCATAGGTCCGCTGTTTCCGTTGGTTCCGATGGTTCGGTTTGGTTCGAGTGCGTTATTTTCCATGCGCCGGCGCGACGTAGCCAGGCGCGTCGTCGCGGCGCGGCTTGACGGCGAGCGTGAGACCCACCGACACCAGCAGCGCCGCGCTCATAAACGCGTAGGACGCCGCCGGCGAGCCGGTCGCGCCGTTCAGATAGCCAACCACATAGGAGCCGACGAACGAGCCGAGCGCGCCCATGCTATTGATGAGGGCCATCGCGCCACCGGACACGTTCTTCGGCAGCAGTTCCGGCACGATTGCGAAGAACGGGCCATACGGCGCGTACATCGCCGCGCCCGCGATCACCAGCAGCGCGTACGAGATCCAGAAGTGCGTCGCGCCCAGTGCGTAAGATCCCGCGAAGGCCATCGCGCCGATCAGCAGGAACGGCCACACGAAGGCGCGGCGGTTATTGAGCTTGTCCGAGGCCCACGAGGCGCCGAGCATCGCGATGGTAGCAGCCAGATAAGGCATTGCCGAGAGCCAGCCCGTTTCGACCATGCCAAGCGACGAACCGTTCTTCACAATCGACGGCAGCCACAGCACGAAGCCATACACGCCGATGCTCCAGCAGAAATATTGCGCGCACAACAGGATCACAGCGGGCGAGCGGAACGCTTCGGCGTAGTTTTTGACCGGCTTGATGGCGGCCTGTTCGGCGCGCATGGCGGCATCGAGCGCGCGTTTTTCGTCGTTCGAGAGCCACTGGACCTGCGCCGGTTTGTCGCGCACCAGCAGCCACCAGCACACGGCCCAGACCACCGCGGGCACGCCCTCGGCGATGAACATGTGGCGCCAGCCGTAGGCGTGCACCAGATAGCCCGAGACCACCGACATCCACAGCACCGTAACCGGATTGCCGAGGATCAGGAAGGTATTGGCGCGCGAGCGCTCGGTCTTGGTGAACCAGTTGCTGATGTAGATGAGCATCGCCGGCATTACCGCTGCTTCCACCACGCCTAGCACGAAGCGGATCACCATCAGCGAGGGGATGTTGGTGACGACGCCCGTGAGCGACGCGCAGCCGCCCCACAGCAGGAGGCTCACGAACACCAGCTTGCGCACGCTGCGGCGCTCGGCATAAACGGCGCCGGGCAACTGGAAGAAGAAGTAGCCGAGGAAGAACAGCGCGCCGATGAGCGAAGACAGCGCGGGACTGATGCCCAGATCGCGGTTAATGCCGGCCGCCGAGGCGAAACCGTAGTTCGCGCGGTCGAGATAGGCGAGGCTGTACGTGATGAACACGATCGGCATGATCGCCCACCAGCGGCGTGGGGCAAGCGAGGTTGAGGTCATCGGTGTCTCCTGTCGGCGGCACGTCTGGCTTGCGGGCCTCGTGCCGTTCCTTGCTGAATGGGGGGCGCTGTGTGGCTGCCGGGGCGGGACCGTGGCGTAATCAGGCGGCCTGCGCCGGGCTGACGTCGTGCGCTTCGAGCGCGTCGAGCTGCGCGCGCGTGGGCAGCCCTTCCGAATCGCCGATCACCTGCACGGCGAGTGCGCCGATACGGTTGCCGCGCGCCACGGCCTGTGCGAGCGGGCGTCCTTCGAGCAGCGCGCTGACCACGCCCACCGCGAAGCCATCGCCTGCGCCGACCGTGTCGACCACGTTGTCCACGCGCTGCGCCTGGATGTGGCCGCGCTCGCCCGTGTTCGTCTCGAAGTACGCGCCCTCGGCGCCCAGTTTCACGATCACGCCGCGCGCGCCGCGCTCCAGATAGAAACGCGCGATCAGTTCGGGATCGTCGGAGCCCGTGAGGATGCGGCCTTCGTTGACGCCGGGCAGCACCCAGTCGGCGAAGCGCGCGAGTTCGTTGAGCGTGGCGACCATTTCGGCTTCGGAGCCCCAGAGCGTCGGGCGCAGGTTCGGATCGAAGCTGATCGTGCGGCCCGCTTCGCGCATCTCGCGCGCGAGCATGAAGGCGAGTTCGCGCGAAGTCGCCGAGATCGCGGGCGCCACGCCGCTCAAGTGCAGATGACGCGCGCCGAGCACGTAGCCGCGCTTGTAATCGCTGATCGACAGATGGCTGGCCGCCGAGCCGCGCCGGAAGTATTCGACGGCGGGATCGCTGCCGTCGTCGGTTTTCGATTTGAGCTGGAAGCCGGTGGGATAGCGCTCATCGGTTTCGACGCACTGCGCGTCGATGCCTTCCTGCGCAAGCACGCCGCGCACGAAGCGCCCGAACGAATCGTCGCCGACGCGGCTCATCCAGCCCACCTTGAAGCCCAGGCGCGCGAGGCCCGTCGCCACGTTCAGCTCCGCGCCCGCCGCGCGCTTCGTGAAGTGCGCGACATCGTGGAGCGCGCCGGTATCGGCGGCCACGAACATCGCCATGGCCTCGCCATAAGTGATGACATCGAGTGAGTGCGTCATGGAATGCGTTCCTGCAAAAAGTGAATTCGGAGCGTCGTGCGGGCTCAAGCCGAGGCGAGCCACGCCACGTAGCGTGCAGCGTCTTCTTCGACGCGCTGTTCGTCGAACGGAAACTCAATGCCGCGCGGCACGTTCGACGGCAGGCGCGCGAGCGCGGCGCGGCACAACGGATCGTCGGCGGCGGGCGCGCAGGCGAAGCGCCGCGCGCCCTCGCCTGTGACCGCCTTGCAGTGGATGTATTCGACGTTGGGCGCGAGTGCGACGGCGGCCATCAGGGGTGCTTCGCCCGTCCACTGCCAGTTGCCGATGTCGAACGTCATGCCGATCAGCTTTTCCTCGCCGGCCGCGCGCAACGCCCGGAATAGCGCCGTGAACTGCGCGAGCTTGCCGCCCTGATCGAGCTGGCCGTTCTCGACCACCACGCGCGGTGCGCTGGCATCGTCGCGGCCTTTCAAGCCGAGTTCTTCCAGAATCGCCGCGAGCCGCGCCACATGCGCCTCGCCCGCGAAGCCGCCGAGCTGAAACTTAACGAAGCGCGCGCCCAGCGCCCGACCGCATTCGACGGCGTGACGCAGTCCGGCTTCGTTGAGCGCGCCGTCGTCGGCGTAGAGCGTGTCGGGCGTCGACCACACGGGCCATAGGCCCGAAGCCGCAAGCGCTGTGCCGAGCGCGCGCAGCGCGTCGGGTTGCGCGTCGGCGTCGTGCATCAGTTCGCGTCGCACCTCGAAGGCGCAGGCGCCCGCGCGCTTTGTCGCGCAGAACCAGGCCGCATGGCCATCACGCCAGATCGATCCAGCGCCGAACGCGCTCGCCACGATTACTACTTCCGCTACTTCCGCCATCGTCGTCTTCCTGTTGCTGCCGGTTCGCCTGAAATTGCTTGGAACCGGTTCCAAATCACGCTCGAAAAAAAGCGCCTAAGCGCTTGAGCCGATCCGTTGGATTGATTGGCGGGATGTTGCGCCGACCGCTCAGCCGGCGCCATTGTGGAAATCCCCTAATTTATGGCGGGAACCTTGTGCCGCCCACTGAGTTCTCCACGGCGCCGCCGTTCTCGCCCGGCGCGTCGAGCAAACAGAGTTCGAGAAAGCGCTGGGCCACGCGAGACGCCGCGCCCGCATGCGGCACGACGATCGAAAAGCGCCGCGCAAGCGGTTCCGGGCCGAGGCGGATCTGCACCAGCGCGCCGTCCTCGTGGCGCATCGACATCGCCGACACAAAGCCGATCCCCATGCCCGCGCGCACCGCTTCCTTGACGCCCTCCACGCCCGCGATCTCCAGCGCGACGCGCATCGGCACCGCCGCGCGCGCGAAGGCGCGCTCGACCACCTGGCGCACGCCCGAGCCGTCTTCACGCAGCACCAGCGGCAGATTGCCGAAGGCCGCGAGATCGCAGCGCTCGTGCGTCGCGGCTGCGAGCGCATGGCCGCGCGGCGCGATCGCGACGATTTCGTCCTCGTGCCAGGGATGCACGGCGCAATCGGCGGGCAGTTGGGAGCCCACCGGCCCTTCGACCAGCGCGATATCCAGCTCGCCGAGCATCGCCACCACGTCAGCGGTATTGCCGCTGGCGGTCTCCAGCGTCACGTCCGGATAGCGCCGATGAAACGCCGCGACCAGATACGGCAGCCGGTAGCTCGCGGGCGTCGTACTCGCGCCGATGCGCAGCGTGCCGCGCTCCAGCCCGCGCAGCGCGTCGCGAAACGCCAGCGCGTCGCGCCAGTTTTCGCGCAGGCGCGCCGCGTAGGCCGCGAGCTGCTCGCCGGTGGGTGTGAGGCGCACACCGCGCCCATCGCGCAGATAGAGCGGCTCGCCGAATTCCTCCTGCAATAGCCGAAGCTGCCCGGACACGGCGGGCTGGGACAGATGCAGCGAAAGCGCCGCGCGGCTGATGTTGCGGTGCTCCGCGACGGCAGCGAAAGTTATCAGTTGTTCCGGGGTCATCGCGTTGAATTATCGGGTTGACCTATAGTTTACTTCGCAAATGACGATTTTTCATATCGTTATATGTAATTTAGGATTAGCGCATTCGTAGCCCGCATAGAACATCAAGGGAAACCTGCTGCCATGTCCACTCCGTCGTCCACTCTTGCGCACCCGTCGCTCTCGACACGCGGCCAGATCAACGGCGTGCTGTTCGTCGCGCTGTTCGCCTTCGCCGTGACGCGCCTCGCAGCGCTGCCCGCCATCGCCAATCTGGGCCTGAGCCCGCTGATCGTCGGCATCGTCGCCGGGGCGATTTACGGCAATCTGCTGCCCGACACCATGCCGCAGAGCTGGGCGGCCGGCGTCAACTTCTCGGCGCGCAAGCTGCTGCGCATCGCCGTGGCGTTCTTCGGGCTGCGCGTGAGCCTGCAGGAAATCGCCCAGGTGGGCCTGCCGGGGCTCGTCGAATCGGTGGCGATCGTGGTGAGCACGCTGGTGATTGGCACCTGGGCGGGCATGAAGATCATGAAACTCGACCGCGACACGGCGATCCTCACGGCCGCCGGTAGCGCGATTTGCGGCGCGGCGGCGGTGCTCGCCTTCGAATCGCCGCTGCAGTCCAAGCCGCACAAGAGCGCGATGGCGGTGGGCAGCGTGGTGCTGTTTGGCACGCTGTCGATGTTCCTCTATCCGCTGCTCTATCGTGCAGGCTGGCTGCATCTGGATACCGTCGGCGCGGGCCTGTTCTTCGGTGGCACGATTCACGAAGTCGCGCAGGTAGTGGGCGCGGCCAGCAATGTGAGCCCGGATGCCCTGCATATCGCCACCATCGTCAAGATGACGCGTGTGATGCTGCTGGTGCCGGTGTTGCTGGTGCTGGGCGTGTGGCTCAATCGCTCGGCACGCGGCGCGGATGGTGCAAAGAGCGGCGCACGCAAGCTCGCGGTGCCCTGGTTCGCGCTCGGTTTCCTCGCGCTGGTGGTGGTGAACTCGCTGCATGTGCTGCCCGAAGCGACCACCTCGACGCTGAACCTGCTCGACACTTTCGCGCTGACCATGGCCATGACGGCACTCGGCATTGAAACGCGCGTCTCGCAGATCCGCCAGGCCGGTCCGCGTGCGCTGACCACGGGTTTCATCCTCTACGTGTGGCTGGTGCTGGGTGGCCTTGCGATTACCTGGGGCGTGGAGCGACTGTTCGGTTGATGAGAGGAAAAGCTACAGGGCACAGCCTGAGAGACCGCGCACCGGCTTGTCCGGTCGCTTGCCCCGCCTTCGGCGGGGCTTTTTGCGTTTGTAGCCCAGCCTGTGCGCGAACGCTTGCGCGCTTGATTCCGGACAAGCCACGCAGCGCCCAGGCGCGACGGTTGCGGCCCATACTGTTCGATCCGACGAAGGGGACGAGCAATGGCATACGAACTGTATTACTGGGACGGTTTGCAGGGCCGCGGCGAATTCGTGCGGCTCGCGCTGGAGGAAGCCGGTGCGCCCTATGTGGACGTGGCACGCGGCGAGAAAGAGGATGGCCAGGGCATCGGCGCGCTGATGGCGGGACTGGAGAGCGACGCGCCGTATCCGCCCTACGCGCCGCCCTTTCTCAAGGATGGCGAACTGATCGTGCCGCACGTGGCCAACATCCTGTTCTACCTGGGCCCGAAGCTCAAACTCGCGCCACGCGACGAGGGCTTGCGCATCGTCGCCAATGGCCTGCAACTGACGATCGCGGACCTTGTCACCGAGGTGCACGACACCCATCATCCGATCGCCAGCGACCTCTACTACGAGGACCAGAAGGACGAAGCGAAGGCGCGCGCGAAGGACTTCATCCAGCATCGCATGCCGAAGTTCATGAGCTACTTCGAGCGCGTGCTCGCGCAGAATCCGGACGGCCCGCAGCATCTGGTCGGCAAGACGCTCAGCTATGTCGATCTGTCGATGTTCCAGGTCGTCGAAGGCTTGCGCTACGCGTTCCCGAAGGCGACGAAGCATCTCGCCGATCACTATCCGCATGTGATCGCGCTGCACGACGCCGTGGCCGCGCGGCCCAATATCGCCGCTTATGTGCAGTCCGAACGACGCCTGCCGTTCAACGAAACCGGCATCTTCCGTCACTATCCGGAACTCGATCGCGCGGTGCGCTGAATGCGGCGAGCGCTCGCCTTCACGCATCTCCATGCGGTCTGATTCAGGCGGCCGCCGCGTGGCGCGCCGCTGCTTTTCGTACGTTTAGTTTTTCCCTTTCAACCCGCCAACCTGCCCGCCTGCCGTGCTGTCATTCCTGCTGAAACTGCGCACCCGCGCCCGCGACCTCTTTCGCCTCTCCGACGCCCACACGATGCTGATCTGGTCGGTCATCGTCGGCGTGGCCGGGGCCTTTGCGACCGTCCTCTTCCGCGAAGGCATCGCCCATCTGCAGATCCTCTTCACCGGCAGCGAAGGCAGTTTCGTCGAGATGGCGCGCCGTCTGCCCTGGCACACGCGCATCTGGTTGCCGGCTGCGGGCGGCTTTATCGGCGGCTGTCTGCTGCTGATGGCCAAACGCAACGCGCCGGCCGCGAACAACAAGCCAGGCAACAAGCCGATCCACACCGACTACGTGGAAGCCGTGGCGATCGGCGACGGCGTGATGCCGGTCGGCACGAGCCTGTGGCGCAGTGCGTCGTCGCTGTTCACGATCGCCAGCGGCGGCTCGATCGGCCGCGAAGGGCCGATGGTGCAGCTCGCCGCGCTTGCGGCCTCGCTGATCGGGCGCTGGGTCCACTTTGATCCGCAACGGCTGCGCCTGCTGGTCGCCTGCGGTGCGGCGGCCGGTATCACTTCGGCCTATAACGCGCCAATCGCGGGCGCCTTCTTCGTGACCGAAATCGTGCTGGGCGCCATCGTCATGGAGAGCTTCGGGCCGATCGTGGTGGCTTCCGTGGTCGCCAACATCACGATGCGCGAGTTCGCGGGATACAAGCCGCCTTATGAGATGCCGGTGTTTCCGCCCGTCACGGGCGTCGAGGTGTTGCTGTTCGTCGCGCTCGGCATTTTGTGCGGCGTCCTTGCCCCGCGCTTTCTCGCCTTGCTCGACGTGACGAAGGCCGGCTTCGGGCGTCTGAAGCTGCCGCTGCCGGCCAAGCTCGCGCTCGGCGGTCTGGTGTGCGGCGTGCTGTCGGTATGGACGCCCGAGGTCTGGGGCAACGGCTACAGCGTCGTGAACTCGATCCTGCATTCGCCGTGGACGTGGACGGCGCTCGCCACGGTGCTGGTCTTCAAG
>NZ_DASZJJ010000294.1:0-13023 GCF_035948235.1 Paraburkholderia sp.
GAAGACGCGCTGATGTGCGTGATGCTGGGTTCGCCCAAGCCCATCACGCCGACGTATCCGCCGGATTCGCCGCTCGCGAAGATCAAGCGCGACATGCAGAAGGATGCGCAGAAGTAAGCATCACCCGGTAGAAAACCCAACGAAGCCAGCCAGAAACTCAAGTCATGAACGAAGCGATCGACCTTCACGCCTCATCAGCCGCCACGCTCGACACGCGGCTCGCGCGCTTCGCGCAGCGCGACGTGCGAGCGGGCGAGGCGTGCGTGAGCTATCGCGAGGCAGTCAACGATGTAACGATCGGCAATGAGGCGCTGCCGCTCGTGCTGCTGCATGGCATTGGCTCCGGCGCGGCTTCGTGGGTGCAGCAATTCGAAGTGCTGGGCGGCACGCGCCGCGTGCTGGCCTGGGATGCGCCCGGTTATGGCGCGTCCACGCCGGTCGCAAGCGCCTCGCCCATTGCCGTCGACTATGCGCGCGTACTGGCCGACTGGCTCGACGCGCTGGGTATCGCGCGCTGTGTGCTGGTCGGGCATTCGCTCGGCGCGATCATCGCGGGTGCTTTCGCCGCCGCGCATCCGCAACGCGTGAGCGGTCTGCTGCTGATTTCGCCTGCGGGCGGCTATGGCGCCGCCGATCCGCAAATTCGTGCCGACAAGCGCGACGCGCGACTGGCCATGCTCGCCGAACTCGGTCCGCAAGGTCTCGCGGAAAAGCGCAGCGCGAATATGTTGTCGCCGCATGCGAGCGACGCGGCGCGTGCGTGGGTGCGCTGGAACATGGCGCGCGTGATCCCGCACGGCTACGCGCAGGCCACGCATCTGCTCGCGAATGCGGACCTTGCCGCCGATCTCGCGCAATGCGTGGACCGCGTGCCGATGGCCGTCGCCGTGGGCGCGCAAGACTCCATCACGCCGCCCGCCGCCTGCGAGCTTCTGGCCCACAGCGCAAAAGCGCCGTTCGACGTGATCGAGCGTGCAGGTCACGCGGGCTATATCGAGCAGCCCGCCGCCTATAACACGCTGCTCGACAATTTTTGCCGTACCCACCAGCCATCTCAGGAACCTATCCAGCCATGACAGCCGACCTCGCCAGCGCGTCCCCCGACGCCGACGAAGACCGCAGCGACACGAGTTACCGTGTGCCCGGTCTGGAACGGGGCCTGCGCATTCTGACCGAATTTTCGCCTCGCGAGCCGGTGCTGGACGCGCCCGAACTGTCGCGTCGTCTGGGCATTCCGCGCACCACGGTTTTCCGTCTGCTGCAGACGCTCGAGTCGCTGGGCTTTCTGGAGCGCGCCGACCGCGACCGCAATTACCGCCTGGGCGTGGCCGTGCTGCGTCTCGGCTTTGAATATCTCAGCTCGCTGGAACTGACCGATCTGGGCCTGCCGCTCATCGAGTCGTTGCGCGACGCTACAGGCCTGACTTCGCACATCGTGATCCGCGATGGCCGCGACATCGTGTTCGTCGCCAAGGCGCAGAGCCACGCGCCCATCTTCAGTTCCGTGAAGGTGAACGTGGGCACGCGCCTGCCCGCGCACGCCACCACGCACGGCCAGGTCCTGATGGGCGACCTCACGCTTGACGATCTGCGCACGCTTTATCCGGAGCCGCACCTGGAACGCTTCACGCCTTCCACGCCGGATACCGTCGAAGAGCTTTATATGCGTATTCGCGAAGACGCCGATCGCGGCTACGCGGTGAGCGAATCGTCGTTCGAGCGCGGCATTTCCGTGGTGTCGGCGCCGGTGAGAAACGACACGGGCCGTATCGCAGCTGTTGTGACCACAACGATTCCGCGCCCCGGCATCGAGACAGCCCTGCTCGACGGCGGGCTGATCGAGAAGGTTCGCCATGCTGCGGACGAGCTTTCGAAGCGCCTGAATTATCGGCCCGGAACGCATCCCGTGCGTGGTGCAACCAGCGCCGCTGGCAAGAATACGTCGTACATGAAGGCATTGGGGATCAAATGATTCAACTCGATATGACCGGCCAGGTGGCGGTGGTGACGGGCGGTTCGTCCGGCATCGGCCTCGCAACCGCCGAACTCTTTCTGCAGGCAGGCGCATCGGTCGCGATCTGCGGCCGCGATAGCGACCGTCTCGCGCGTGCCGAACGCGAACTGCGCGAGCGTCATCCGCAGGCTCAATTGCTGGCCGCGCGTTGCGACGTGCTGGATGCCAATGATGTGGGCGCTTTCGCGAATGCCGTGGAGCAACGCTTCGGCCGCGCCGACATGCTGGTGAACAACGCAGGCCAGGGCCGCGTTTCCACCTTCGCGGATACCACCGACGAAGCCTGGCGCGAAGAGCTTGACCTCAAGTATTTCAGCATCATCCGCCCAACGCGCGCGTTTTTGCCGATGCTGCGTAGTACTGCAAACGAATGGCGCAACGCCTCGATCGTCTGTGTGAATTCGCTGCTGGCGCTGCAGCCCGAGCCGCATATGGTGGCGACTTCGTCCGCGCGCGCGGGTGTGCTGAGCCTCATCAAATCGCTTGCGGTGGAACTCGCGCCCGAGCATATCCGCGTGAACTCGATCCTGATCGGCATCGTGGAGTCGGGCCAATGGCGCCGCCGCTACGAGAACGATGCTGCAGCCCAGGCCGCCGGTCAAAGCTGGCAGCAATGGACCGGCGATCTCGCACGCAAGAAGCACATTCCGCTAGGCCGCTTCGGCCTTCCCGAAGAAGCGGCCCAGGCGCTGTTTTATCTGGCCACGTCCCTGTCGTCCTATACGACGGGCAGTCATATCGATGTATCTGGAGGCGTCGCACGTCATGTCTAAGCAAACCACCGTTGGCGAACTGATCGCCGCGTTCCTCGAACAATGTGGAGTCCAAACCGCCTTCGGCGTGATTTCGATCCATAACATGCCGATCCTCGACGCCATCGGCGTGCGCGGCAAGATCCGCTATGTGGGCGCGCGCGGCGAAGCGGGCGCGGTCAACATGGCCGATGGTCTGGCGCGCGTGTCGGGCGGCCTGGGCGTGGCGTTCACGAGCACGGGCACGGCGGCGGGCAACGCTGCGGGCGCGATGGTCGAAGCGCTCACCGCCGGCACGGCGCTGCTGCACATCACCGGCCAGATCGAAACCGAATACCTCGATCAGGACCTCGCGTACATTCACGAAGCTCCCGATCAATTGACGATGCTCTCGTCGATCTCGAAGGCGGCGTTCCGCGTGCGCTCGGTCGAAACGGCGCTGCCGACCATCCGTGAAGCCGTGCGCGTGGCGCAGACCGCACCGAGCGGCCCGGTGAGCGTGGAAATCCCCATCGACATCCAGGCAGCCCTCACGGACTGGCCCGCCGATCTGGGCGCGCCGCATCTGACGACGCTCACGCACGACGAAGCGCGCGTCGAACAACTCGCGAACGAACTGGCTAAGGCGAAGCGCCCGCTGCTGTGGCTGGGTGGCGGCACGCGTCATGCTCGCGCGGCTGTCGAGCGTCTGGTGGCGCTGGGCTTTGGCGTGGTGACGAGCGTGCAGGGCCGTGGCGTGCTGCCGGAAGATCATCCGGCAACGCTGGGCGCATTCAACGTGAGCCCGTCGGTGGAGCGCTTCTACAAGAGCTGTGACGCGATGCTGGTGGTGGGCTCGCGCCTGCGCGGCAACGAAACGCTCAAGTACAAGCTTGGCCTGCCGCAACCGCTTTATCGCGTGGACGCCGACGCGCTGGCCGACAACCGCGGCTACCGCAACGCGCTGTTCGTGCATGGCGATGCCGCTCGCGTGCTCGACGCGCTTGCAACGCGCCTTGAAAACAAGATCAAGGTCGATCCGGCATTCGCCGCCGATCTGGCCGCTGCCCGCGACATCGCGGTGGAAGAAAGCGCCAAGGGCCTCGGCCCTTATCGCCGCCTCGTGGAAGCGCTGCAGCGCGCCGTGGGCCGCGATTACAACTGGGTGCGCGACGTCACGATCTCCAACAGCACCTGGGGCAACCGTCTTCTGAAGATCTTCACGCCGCGTGCGGGCGTGCACGCGCTGGGCGGCGGCATCGGCCAGGGCATGCAGATGGGCATCGGCGCGGCGCTGGCGAACTCCGCGGCCAAGACCGTGTGTCTGGTGGGCGACGGCGGCCTGATGGTCAACGTTGGCGAACTCGCGACGGCCGTGCAGGAAAAGGCCAACGTCATGATCGTGCTGATGAACGACCAGTGCTACGGCGTGATCCGCAACATTCAGGACGCGCAGTACGGTGGCCGCCGCATGTTCGTCGATCTGCACCAGCCGGAGTTCTCGCAGTTCTGCGCGAGCCTGGGTCTGAAGCACTATCGCCTCTCGTCGCTCGACAACGCCGACGCGCTGATCGCCGAAGGCATGGCGTTCGACGGCCCGGTGCTGCTCGAAGTGGACATGAAGGCCGTCGGCAGCTTCGAAGCCGTGTTCGCCGGGCCGCCGGTGCGCAAGGAGGAACCCGAACATGCTTAACCGTCATGCGGGACATGCGGTCCACGCAGCGCACGCGCCCATCGACATCGCGATGATCGGCTTTGGCGCGATTGGCCAGACGGTGTATCGCGCGGTCGCGGCGGACCCGCTCGTGCACGTCTCGCATGTGATCGTGCCCGAGCATCACGCCGACGACGTGCGCAGGCAGGTCGATGGCTCGGTGGAAGTGGTGTCGTCCGTGAGCCTGCTGTCGACGAAGCCGCAATTCGCGCTGGAATGCGCGGGCCACGCGGCACTCATCGATCACGTCGTGCCGCTGCTGCAAAGCGGCACAGATTGCGCGGTGGCTTCGATCGGCGCGCTTTCCGACGTCGATCTGCTCGAACGTCTGTCGCTCGCAGCCGATGAAGGCGACGCGACGCTCACGCTGCTCTCGGGCGCGATCGGCGGTATCGACGCGCTTTCCGCAGCGAAGCTCGGCGGCCTGGATGAAGTGCTGTACACGGGCCGCAAGCCGCCGCTGGGCTGGCTCGATACGCCGGCGGAAAAGGTCTGCGATTTGCGCACGCTTACGAAAGAGCAGGTGATTTTCGAAGGCAGCGCGCGCGAGGCGGCACGACTCTTTCCGAAGAACGCCAACGTGGCGGCGACGATCGCGCTGGCGGGTCTGGGTCTCGATCACACCACGGTGCGCCTGATCGCCGATCCGGCTGTCGAGCGCAACGTGCATCGCATCGTGGCGCGCGGCGTGTTCGGCGAAATGTCGCTGGAAATGTGCGGCAAACCGCTGCCCGATAACCCGAAGACTTCGGCGCTCACCGCGTATAGCGCGATTCGCGCGCTGCGCAACCGGGCGGCGCGCTGCGTGATCTGACGCTCGTTTAATGCCTTAAAACAAGCGTTTTTTTGTCGTGATGAAATGCGATGCGTGTGCCTAAGCACCGCATCGCTGGCACCAGGAACAGAGACATATGACTCCCTTCGATACGAGCCTCGTCCCGAACGGCGATATTTTGATCGGCGGCGAATGGCGCCAGGGCCGCGCCGCGCCTTTCGCGAGCCTTTATCCGGCTGACCAGTCGCTCAACATGGAGGTCTCGACGGCCAGCGCCGAAGACGCCGCCGAAGCGGTGGAAAAAGCGCACGCCGCCTGGAAACACGGCGAATGGGCCGGGATGAAGCCGCATCTGCGCGCACTCGTGCTCTATCGCATCGCCGACCTCATCATGCAGCGTCACGAAGCGCTCGCGCAATTGCAGCGCCGCGACAACGGCAAGCCGATCAAGGAAACGCGCGTGCTGGTGGCCAGCGCCGCCAATACGTTCCGCTATTTCGCGGCCTGCCTCGAAACGCTCGACGAAGAAGTCACGCCCTCGCGCGGCGACTACCTGACGATGAGCGTGTACGAGCCGATTGGTGTGATCGCGGCGATTACGCCGTGGAACTCGCCGATCGCATCGGATGCGCAAAAGCTGGCGCCCGCACTCGCTGCTGGCAATGCGGTGTTGCTCAAGCCCGCCGAAGTCACGCCGCTGATTTCGCTCGCGCTCGCACGCATCTGCGAAGAAGCCGGCGTGCCCAAGGGCATCGTGAGCGTGCTGCCCGGCAAGGGCTCGGTGATCGGCGACGTGCTGGTGCGCCATCCGCTCGTGAGAAAGGTGTCGTTTACGGGCGGCACGGAAGTGGGCCGCGGCATCGCGCGCATCGCGGCAGACAAGCTCATGCCGGTGTCGCTCGAACTGGGCGGCAAGTCGCCGACTATCGTGTTCGAAGACGCGGATCTCGATCACGCCGTCAATGGCGTGCTGTACGGCATTTTCAGCTCGTCGGGCGAGGCGTGCATCGCGGGTTCGCGTCTCTTCGTGCAGCGCTCGATTTACGACGCATTCATGAAGCGTCTGGTGGAGGGCGCGCGCAAGCTGCGCGTGGGCGACCCCACTAGCGAAAATACGCAGATGGGTCCGCTTATCACCGCGAAGCATCGCGAATCGGTCGAGCGTTATGTGGCTATCGGTCTTGAGGAAGGCGGCCGTCTGCTGTGCGGCGGCGAGCGTCCCGTGGGCGACAACCGTGAAAACGGCTTCTTCTATCAGCCGACCATTCTGGAAGGCCTGAAAAATAGCGCCCGCATCTGCCAGGAAGAAATCTTCGGGCCGGTACTGGTGGCAATGCCCTTCGACGACGAAGCCGCACTGATCGAAGAAGCGAACGACAGCGTGTTTGGCCTTGCTGCCGGCATCTGGACGCGCGACTACAAGCGCGCATGGCGCGTGGCGCGCAAGCTCGACGCGGGCACCGTCTGGATCAATACGTACAAGCTGTTCTCGATCTCCACGCCGTTTTCGGGCTGGAAGGAAAGCGGCATGGGCCGCGAGAAAGGCCGGCTTGGCATTCGCGAATATATGCAGCAAAAGAGCCTCTACTGGGGCTTGAACGACGCGCCGCTGCCCTGGGCCAACGCCTGAACGCACGCGCACGGAGCAAGAAACATGACGATTCTCGGCATCGAACAGATTACCTACGGCGTGACCGACCTTGAGACCTGCCGCCGCTTTTTCGCGGACTGGGGTTTGAAGGAGACCGCGCACGACGAAACGCGCGCGAGTTTCGAAACGCTCAACGGCTGCACCGTGCTGGCCGTGGACGCGAACGACGCGTCGCTGCCCGCCGCCTTCGAGGAAGGTCCGACGCTGCGCGAAGTGGTGTGGGGCGTGGCCACGCGCGCAGAACTCGACGCGCTGCGCGAACGCCTCAAAGGCCAGCCCGGCTACCACAGCGATGAAAACGGCGTGGGCTGCTACGACCCCGCAGGCATGGCGATTCGCGTGGAAGTCACGCGCAAGCGCGACATCGACGTGCAGGGCTCGCCGTCGAATGTGTGGGGCCAGACGCTGCGCGTGGATACGCCTTCGCCCATCTACGAGCGCGCGGAGCCGGTGGAAGTGGGCCACGTGGTGTTCTTCACGAACTGCCTCGCCGAACAGGAAGCGTTCTATCACGACCTGCTGGGCTTCGAGACTTCGGACCGTTATCCGAATCGCGGCGCGTTCATGCGCTGCGCACCGCACGGCGGTCACCACGACCTGTTCCTGCTCGCGCTGCCCGACGGCAAGAAGGGCCTCAATCACGTCGCCTTCACGGTGCGCGATATTCACGAAGTGTTTGGCGGTGGCCTGCATATCAGCCGTTGCGGCTGGACTACGCAGCTTGGACCGGGACGTCATCCGGTGTCGTCGGCGTATTTCTGGTACTTCAAGAATCCGGCGGGCGGCCTGATCGAGTATTACGCCGACGAAGATATTCTCACGCCCGAATGGCAGCCGCGTGACTTCGAACCGGGCCCGACCGTGTTCGCGGAATGGGCCATCGACGGCGGCCTCGACGGCAATACGCGCCGCCAGAAGAATGCCGAAGCGCCGAAGGGCAAGTTCATGACGGAGCGTAAGCAATGAGCGACGTGAACGATGAAATGGAATCGGGCGTGGATGCGCCGCGTACCGTCGTCGTGATCGGCGGCGGCCAGGCCGCGGGCTGGGTCGTCAAGACGCTGCGCCAGGAAGGCTATGCGGGCCGTCTCGTGATGATCGCCGACGAAACGCATCTGCCTTATGAGCGCCCGCCGCTCTCTAAAGCCGTGCTCGCAGGCGATGCCGATATCGAAACGGTACGTATCGCCAAACCCGATGAATTCGCAGCCCTGAATATCGAGGCGTGGCAACCCGATTGCGCAACGTCGATCGACCGCGCCAATCGCACGGTCACGACGCGCTCGGGCCGCGAGGTCAAGTACGACCGCCTCGTGATCGCCACGGGCGGCGCGGCGCGCAAGCTCCCCGCGAACATCGCAAAGAGCGCGCACGTGACCTATCTGCGCACGCTCGACGAAGCGATGGCGCTGGGCGAGCGCCTGCGCCGCAGCCAGCGCGTGCTGGTGGTGGGCGGCGGCTGGATCGGCCTCGAAGTGGCGGCGACGGCGCGCAAACTCGGTGTCGAGGCAACCGTGATCGAAGGTGCGCCACGTCTGTGCGCGCGTTCGCTGCCGAATGAAGTTTCGCAATTCCTGCTCGACCTGCATCGCGCCAACGGCGTCGATATTCGTTTGAATGCGCAACTGGTTTCGCTCGACGATCACGGCGAAGGCGTGCGCGCGACCTTCGCGGATGGCAGCACGCTGGATGCGGATTTCGCGGTCGCCGGCATCGGCCTCGCGCCACATACCGCAATTGCGGAAGCGGCCGGCATCGACGTGAACGACGGCATTGTCGTCGATGAATTCGGACAGACTTCGGACTCCGATATTTTTGCGTGCGGCGACGTCGCGAACCATCCGAACGCGTGGCTCAAGCGCCGCGTGCGGCTGGAGTCGTGGGCCAACGCGCAGAACCAGGCGATCGCTGCGGCTAAGGCCGTGCTCGGCGTGAAGACGCCGTATGCAGAGATTCCGTGGTTCTGGTCCGATCAGTACGACGTGAACCTGCAGATTCTCGGCGAGATTCCTGCGGGCATGACGCCCGCGCTGCGCGGCAGCCTAGAAGAAAAGCGCGCGACGCTGTTCTTCGTGGAGGACGGGCATCTGCGCGGCGTGATCGCCATCAACTCGGCGCGCGATCTGAAGCTCGCGCGCAAATGGATGAACCAGGGCCGCGCGGTTGATCTCGCGGCGCTTGTCGATACCAGCAAGGCGCTCGCCTAGGCGAACCGATAGCGCACTACCGGACATACGGGACGGGACCACAGGCATGAGAACCCTCGATACACCTTTCGGCCATAGCGGCGCTGCGGCTGCGCTCGACGAGACGCCCGTGCGCGAACCGCTCACGCGCGGCTCGATCATCGCGCGCCTCGAACGGCTGCCGACCAACGCGATGCAGGTGCGCGCGCGCATCCTGATCGGTCTGGCCACTTTCTTCGACGGCTTCGACGTGATCGCCATCGCGGCGACCCTGCCGATCCTGATCCAGAAGTGGCAACTCACACCGTGGGAGATCGGCTTTCTGATCGCGTCTGGCTCGGTCGGCCAGTTGTTCGGCGCGTTTCTGTTTCCGTGGCTCGCGGAACGTCATGGCCGCGTGCGCGCCATTGCGTGGAGTTCGGGCATCATCGGCGTGACCAGCATTGCATGTGGCTTCGCGCCCAGCTTCGCGGTGTTTGCGGCGCTGCGCGTGATCCAGGGCTTCGGGCTGGGCGGCGAATTGCCCGTGGCCGCGACCTATATCAACGAGGTCAGCCGCGCGCATGGACGTGGACGCTTCGTTCTCCTCTATGAAGTTGTATTCCCGATTGGCCTGCTGGCGTCGAATGCGCTGGGCGCGTGGATCGTGCCGCGCTTCGGCTGGCAGGTGATGTACTTCATCGGCGGCATGCCGCTGGTGCTGTTCTTCCTGCTGCGCAAGCTCGTGCCCGAATCGCCGCGCTGGCTGGCCGAACGCGAACGTCTCGCGGACGCTGATGCTGCAGTTCACGCTTTCGAGCGCACCGCGAAGGGCCCGTTGCCGCCGGTGACGAACGCCGCTGAATTCGACGCGATGACGAAACGCCATCCCAAGCGCAGCGTGAAGGATCTGTTCGGCCCGGCGTACCTGAAGCGCACGCTCGCCGTGGCGATGCTGTGGATGACCTGCGGCTTCATCCAGTACGGCCTTTCGACCTGGCTGCCGACGATCTATCGCAGCGTCTATCACGCACCGCTGCAACTTGCGCTGAATCTGGCCGTGGCGGCTTCCGTGCTGGGCGTGGTGGGTTCGCTCACCTGCGCGTTGCTGGTGGACAAGGTGGGCCGTAAGCCCATCATCAACGTGTCCTTCGTGCTGTGCGCAGTGTCGTTGGCTCTCGCGGGCGTGTGCCATGCGATGTCGGTCTACGTGGTGGCGGCATTCTGTGCGCTGGCGCTCGGCCTGTTGGCGAGCGGCTTCATCACTGCTTACGTGTACACGCCGGAGCTGTATCCCACCAGCATCCGCGCGATGGGCTGCGGCGTGGGTGGCGCGTGGCTCAAGGTGGCGGCGATCTTCGCACCGACGATTGTTTCGAAGACGATGATCGGCGGGCACCTGGATGTGGCGTTTTATATCCTCGCCGCTGTGCCGTTCCTCGCGGCCATCGCCGTGCATTTCCTTGGCATCGAAACCAAGGGCAAGGTGCTGGAGCAACTGGAAGCGTGAAGCCACGACGCCGATGGCCCGCTTCCGTGGCCCATGCGTTGGGCCACGGAAATGCGAAGGAGCCGCTTGCTATACTCGTGGCCGACGAAAACCACCACGAATCGGCAAGACAACATGGCTGGCTCCAGCACAAGCGCCCGACGCCCTCCAACTAAGCGTACGCGCGGACGTCCGGCGGGCAGCGCGCTCACCGGCTTTGATTCGCTGCTGCGCGGCGCGCGGCAGATGTTCGCGACGCAGGGCTACGAAGGAACGAGCGTGCGCGAGATCGCACGCCTGGCCGACGTCGATCCCGCGTTGATGTCACATCATTTCGGTTCCAAGGAAGGCCTGTGGACCGCGGTGGTCGAGCAACTCTCGCAGCAGTTGGGTCCGTTGGTCGAAGCCACGAAACAACTTCAGCTTGCGCGCCTGTCGTCGCGCGAGCGTATCAAGCAGGCGCTGATCCTCTTTATCGATTTCCTCTTCGAGGATCGGTATATCGGTATGTTTTTTTCGACGGCGACGACCGAGCAGGGCGAGCGCCTCAATGTGCTCATCGAAGGTCTGATGCGGCCATATCGCGACGCATTTGTCCCGCTGCTGGTGGACGCAATGGAAGCCGGCAAGCTAAAAGTCCACGATCCCGACGTCATGCACTACATGATGGTGAGCGCAATCAGCAGCGCGGTATCGTATAGCCACGTGCTCTCGACGTTCTCCACGTTGCCGGACAACGCCGACGAATTCAGGCAGAGCGTGCTTGAGATTGCGCTGGGAATTTTCCGCTAGTCAACGCGTGCAGCTTGCGCGCATAGCTTTCCACCGGAAAGGGCGCCGTGCACCGCGCGGCGGGCCCGCTCACCGAACGCACGGATTCGCGCGCAAGCGCCGCTGAAGCCACGAGTTGGTCGATGAAGGTTCGCACCTTCGCGGGTAAATACTCCCGGCTCGGATAAACGACGCTGATCGAGACCGGCGGCGTCGCGTAGTCGGGCAGTACCACGTTCAAGCGCCCCTGCGCAATATCCTCCTGCGCAATCGCCTGCGGCACGAAACCCAGCCCCGCGCCGGCACGGATTAACTGCATCAGCGCGTCAATGTTATTGACCAGCATCGCGGGCTTCTGTTCAAAACCGAAACGCCCATCCGGGCCCTCAAGCAGCAATGTCCCGGTTGCGGCATGGCGGCTGGTCATCGCAATATGCGCATGATCGGACAACTGGCGCGGATGCGCGGGCGTACCGCGCCGGTCGAGATAATCGGGCGATGCGCAGGCAATCAACGGTTCATCCCATAGCGTTCGCGCGACCACACTGGTTGACGAGATCGTTGCACTGTCAACGAGTGCGACGTCGTAGCCGTCGTTCACGAGATCGAAAGGCTGATCGACCAGATCCAGCACGATCCGCACCTGCGGATAGCGGCTGTTGTACTGATGCAGATACGACGCCAGATGCCGATACGAAAAAAACGCGGGCGCCACGATGCGCAGGTTGCCGCCAGGCTGGTGCGCCCGGTTGGCGAGCGATCGCTCGCATTCGTCCAGATCGCTCACGAGCTTATGCATGCGATCAAAGTACACCTGCCCCATTTCTGTAAGCGACACACAACGCGTGTTGCGGGAAAACAGCCCGTGCCTAGCTGGGTTTCCAGCCCTTTAACGTGGCGGCTCACCATTGCAATGGAGACAGCCAGCCTCGTGGCCGCAGCCGTGATGCTCCCCGAACGCGCGACTTCCAGAAAGGTGCGTATCGCTTCGAGCTGATCCACCAGATTTCCCCAAGACGAGTGAACGACCGCCGGTGCGACCGCTCCGATACAATATTCAACGAGTGTTGAATATTGGCATTCTGGGTGAACAGTACGCAAATGTCAATATCGGGCAGCGAACACGCGCGATCGCCACCTAAAGGGGCAATTTTTCGACCGTGATCTCCGTTCATTCGGGTTGACAGTTGGTGGAGAGCCACCCTATCATCCGCCAAATTCAACAATCGTTGAATATAGATTCGGCTAGTTGGTTGACGTAGGTGTGAGTGCTTTGATTGTTGAGAACTGCCCGAAAGAATGCGTAGGTCCGACGAATGTCAGGGGCCGCGGAGTCGATGAGATTGATATGGATAACGAAATTAAAAGCAGGCGAAAGAACGCTTTGAAGAACCGTCGAACGGTGGCGATGCGTCCCCTGATGATGGCATGCTCCGTCGCCGGTGCGCTTGCGCTTGTTGGGTGCGACAAGAAGCAGGAAGCGGCAGCGCCCGTTCCCGAAGTGGGCGTGGTGACGCTGGCCGCGCAGCCCGTCACGCTGAAAGCGATGTTGCCAGGTCGCACGAACGCATGGCGCGTGGCCGAAGTCCGCCCGCAGGTGAATGGCGTCATCACGAAACGGTTGTTCGCGGAAGGTGCGGACGTGCATCAGGGGCAGCAGCTCTATCAGATCGACGACGCGCCATATCGCGCGGCCTACGACAAGGCGCAGGC
>NZ_DASZJJ010000295.1:0-68950 GCF_035948235.1 Paraburkholderia sp.
CGGCAGCGGCGAGTTTCTGGTAGGCCTGGAGAGCGTCATCCTGGTTACCGGCCTTCGACTGCGCGTCAGCGTCGGCGAGCGCCTTATTGAATGCGTCAGGCGATGCAGAGAGAGTATTTGCCGGGGTGGTACAGCCTGCCATTACGCCGCAAGCGATCACAGCCCCCGTGAGCATCGAAAAGACCCGCTTTTTCATCGTTCTTTCACCGCCGTTTGATTTTTAATTCAAGGAGAGAAGCCAGAGTTTTACTTATCCCCCAGCGCGCGGGTATAGTACAGGCCAATTTTCTATAATTCAACTGGGTTTGAAAAGACAAAGAAAGAAAAAAGGCGGCTAAGTGGAAGTAGTTGAAGCATCAGGTAAGCGTTGGTGCGAAAAATAAGGAATTTTTTCCGGAATACCTGATTGAAGCTGCATTCAGAGAAGCAAAGTTTTCCGCATTTTATTAAAGCGAGCTTCACGGGGATAATGCTCACGCAATGCGCTTAGCATTTCCCGTGACCATGCGTATTTAACGAAGCTGGAGATTCGGGCTTGAGGCCCGCGATAAAAATGACCGCGCGCATTATTCAAATCGCATCGACCATAGCCATGCTTTGCGCCAGCGCCGCCTTGCTGGGCGGATGTGCTGCGGCTGTACCCGCACTCGGCAGCGCAGCGTCGGCTGCCATGCAGATCGTGGGCATCGGCAAACCCGACGTACCAGACGCGCAAAAGCCGCCGCGCAATCTGGGCGTCACGCTGTATGCCGCACGCAACCTCAATGCGGCCACGGACAACAAACCGCTCGCATTAGTGGTGCGCCTCTACGCGCTCAAGGATCCTACTTCGTTCCAGCAGGCGCCGTTCGATACCTTCACCGACCCGGCTAAAGAAAAAACCACACTCGGCGCAGATCTGTTGAGCGTGCGCGAAATTACGCTGATCCCGGGGCAACGCTATAACGCCACGGAAAAAGTCTCGCGTGAAGCGCAGGCTTTCGGTATCGTCGCGCTGTTTCGCGACCCCGCAATGCAACGCTGGAAATTCGCTTTCGATCCGGCGAAATCGGAAAAGTCCGGCATAATGGTTGGACTGCACAACTGCGCCATGACGGTGACAAGCGGCACGGTGATCCCGATCGACGCAGCACAAACGGCGCAGCCGCTCAATCTGCTTTCGTCGGTATCGTGCGGGTAATGACCGGGCCATGATCGCTTTCCAGACGCAATATAAAGCGGGCCAGAAGCAACACAATACAGATGCAATAAAAGCAGGCAGCAAAACCGGACCTCTTCAACCAACAATCCAGTCCGCCGGCAAGCATGGCGAGACCCGATCGACGCATAACGCTGAATCATCATGAGCTATTCCTCGAAAGTGCTTTGGGGGGAAGGTCTGTTTCTCAGGCCTCAGCACTTCCAGCGGCAGGACGCCTATCACGAAGCCCGGCTCTTCGAATCGATCCAGGCGATCCAGCCATATAACTGGGGCGTGCGTTCGATCCGCATCGATCACGACTCGCTCGGCAGCAATATCCTGCGCCTGAGCGAACTGTCGCTGGTGTTTCCCGACGGCACGCTCTATTCCGCTCCACAAGCGGACGATCTGCCGCCGCCGGTCGCGCTCGATGCGCTGCCCGAAGGCATCAACGAATTCACCTTCTATCTCGCGTTGCATCAGGTGCGCGAAAACGGCTCGAATTATGCGAGCGACCGCAATGAGGGTTTTGTCGCGCGCTACGTGAGCGAACAGGCAAACGTGCCCGATCACTATACGGATGCAGCGCTTGCCGACATCACGTTCCTCAAGAACAACGTGAAGCTGGTGGCGCACACCGAACCGCGCGACCAGTTGCTTTCGGTGCCGGTCGTGCGCGTGCGGCGCACGGCGTCCTCGGGTTTCGAGGCCGACGAAAGCTTCGTGCCGCCGAGCCTCGCAATCGAGGCCTCGCCGCTCCTGCATCAGCGCCTGCGCCGCCTGATCGACGCCTTGCAGGCCAAGGTCAACGCGCTCTACGGTTTCCATCGCGAGCCGACCAAGAACATCATCGAATTCCGTTCGGGCGACATCGCATCGTTCTGGCTGCTGCATACGGCCAGCGGCGCGTTCGCGACGCTCGCGCATCTGTATCAGCATTCGGCGCTGCATCCTGAACGGCTTTATCAGGAACTGCTGCGTCTGGCGGGGCAATTGCTGACGTTCTCGAAGAACCACACGCTCGCCGATCTGCCCGCCTATCGTCACGACGATCCGGGCCCGGGTTTCGCGCGTCTGGATGCGATTCTGCGCGACCTGCTGGAAACGGTGATCTCGACGCAGTACTTCGCGATCGCACTGGAAGAAGTGCGTGCCTCGTTCCATATCGGCCGGCTCGATTCCGGCAAGATCGACGACAAGACCACCTTCTATCTGGCCGTATCCGCCGACATGCAAGCCGTCGATCTGGTCGAAGCGGTGCCCGCGCGCTTTAAGGTCGGCGCGCCCGACGACGTGGACAAGCTGGTGCTTTCGGCCATGCCGGGCGTGCGGCTCGTCTACACGCCGCAGGTGCCGCCGGCCATTCCGGTGCGTCCCGGTGCGTGCTATTTCGCGCTGGAGTCGCGCAGCGCGCTCTATGAGCGCATGATCCAGGCGCAGTCGGCAATGGTGTACACGCCCTCGGGCATCAACGATCTCAAACTCGAACTGATTGCGGTGACGTCATGAGCAACGCGCCCTCCCTCTTCGGCGACACGCCGCCGCCGTCCCTCGCCCCGCAGATGCCCGCGAGCGATCCCGCCTATCAGGTGCGCTCGCTGCTCGATCTGCTGTACGACGGCTTCTTCATGCTGTTTCTGTTGAAGAACGGCCGCGAGCCCGGCGAAGCCGCTGAATTCAGCGCGCGCGTGCAGCAGTTCCTGGGCGACTTCGAACGCGGTGCGAAAAAACTCAACGCTTCCGCCGAAGACGTTTACGCCGCGAAGTTCGCGTTCTGCGCGGCCGTGGACGAATCGGTGCTGTCGTCGCAGTTCAAGATCCGCTCGGACTGGGAACGCCGGCCCTTGCAGCTCGCGCTGTTTGGCGAGCAACTGGCGGGCGAGAAGTTCTTCCAGTATCTGGAAGACTGCCGCGCGCGCGGACCGGCGAGGCTGCAGTCGCTCGAAGTGTTTCACATGTGTCTGCTGCTGGGTTTCCAGGGCAAATACATGCTTGAAGGACCGGAAAAGCTCGCCTATCTCACGGCGCGCGTGGGCGACGAAATCTCGCATATCAAGGGCAAACGCGCGCCGTTCGCGCCGCACTGGCCCCTGCCGGATCAGGTCGCGCACCGCCTCAAGCGCGAAGTGCCGCTGTGGAGCATCGGCGCGGTGTTCGCGCTCGTGGGCATACTCGCGTGGACTGGACTCAATACGTGGCTGCGTGACAGCACGCTGCGCTCGCTCGCGCCGTATACGAATATCGTGAAGCTCGGCCCGCAGTCGGCCAATCTCACGATTTCGCTGCCTTGATTGCGCAGTTAATTCACTCAGTTAGTTCGCGCAGTTAGTTCGGCTAGCTAAACGATTGGGTGTGCGTGCCTGCAATACTTCAAGCGCGCTCACCCAGTCACCACACGATCGCGTCCCGTCATCTTCGCGCGATACAGGCTCGCATCCGCCAGTTTGAGCCAGGACGCGTGATCCATCATCGACTCGTCGCATTGCGCAACGCCCACACTCACCGTACACGGGCATTGCCCGCCCGCCTCCTTGTTTTTCTCCCGCACCGTCGCGACGAAACGCTCGGCGACTGAACGCGCTTCGGCAAGCGTCGCGCCCGGCAGCACCACACCGAATTCCTCGCCGCCATAGCGCCCGATACTGTCGCTCACGCGGAAATGCTCGCGCAATAACATTGCGAACGCGCACAGCACGGCGTCGCCGGCCTGATGACCACGCGTATCGTTGACCACCTTGAAGTGATCGAGATCGAACAGCAGCAGCGACGACGCATAGCGCGTCGCGCGGCAACGCTCGAATTCGGCCGCCAGCAGGATTTCCCATTGACGGCGGTTGAGCAGACCGGTGAGACCGTCGGTGCGGCTGAGGCCTTCGAGCGTGCGCGTCTGTTCCGCGAGCTTCTTCGAGATGCGATACGTGCTCCAGCCCAGCGCAATCGGATAGACGATCAGAAACGGCAGACACGCGACGATGGTGGGCATGCGCGTGACAGGCTCGAATGCAAAACCGGGCGCGAGCAGCCCAGCCGCCAGCCCCAGCAGATGCGCGGCCACTCCGCGCAGGAATAGTTTCAGGCCGCCCGCTGCGATGTCGTTCATGCTGAGCATCACGAGGATCAGCACGCTCGGCAGCAGATTGAAGCGCATCGCGACGACCCAGAAGCCGCCCATTGCCGCGTCGATCATCAGATTAAAACGCTCGCCGCGATACGGCACGACGCAGGCATGCGCGGCGCGGCGCGCCACATGTGGCCAGATGAAACCGTGAAAGACCAGCAGCGACCAGAGCACCGCGCCGCGCTCCTGCTGCGCGAACACCGAGGCCACGCAGAAGAACCCAAGCGCGAGCCCCACCATGCGCAGGCGCCAGATGCGTTCGACAAAACGCCTGCCTTTGCCGGCCATGGGGTGCGTACTGGGTTTCATGCTGGGATCGAATCCTGCCGGGGTTGTTCTGGTGCGTCCTGACGCGTTCTGATGTTCAGTCCTGCTCATCTTGCCGCGCGGCCGGCGCATGATGAAGGCGGGAAAGCGGCCATTGTGCCATTGCATGCGCCATGCGTAGCGGCCTTTTCAAAAGGTGTGGCGCGACATATGACAACGCGATGAAACCCCCGCCAGCCGCACGCATTATCCCGTCTTCTTACCAACCGTTACAGAAGCGACGCCATCGTTGCACCTGTATACGCGCTCACTTCCTAGAATTCCTCAGACCGTTGCGCGACAAACCTGCCGAACGGTCGTGCCGGTCATAACGTTTTTCGGACATCGATACCAAACGCGTGGAATATCACGCTAAACAGGAGTTCCTATGATTCGCCTCTCGCTTGCAACGCTTGCCAGTGCCTCCGCGGTTGGTCTCTTCGCGCTCTCGATGAGCGCCCATGCGCAGACCGCTGCGCCGGCAGCCTCCGCACCGGAACTGCACGCCGCCGACAAAACCTTTATCTCGGACGGCACGCAGACCGTCGCGACCCAGCGCGACGCCGCCCGCATTGCCGACTCGCGCTCGACCGACCGCGAAGTGAAGGCCTTCGCGGAACAGCTCGTTGCCGACTATTCGAAGCTTTCGGATTCGATGCGCGCTGCCAGCCCGCGTGGCGTCGACGTGCCGAAGAACGATCCCGACACCGCCGTGATCGACGGCATCAAGAACCTGCGCGGCGCCGATTTCGACAAGGCGTATATCGAACAGGTCGCGCTGGGCGGTCAGCAAAAGACGCTTTCGGCATTTCAGGCGGAAATCGCCTCGGGCCGCGACGCGGACCTCAAGAAGGCCGCCAGCGCCGGTCTGCCTGTGATCCAGGCCGATATCGCCAAGGCAAAGGAACTGGCCCAGCGCAAGCATCTGGCTGGCTAAGCGGCATGAACTGACTGCGGGGCGCGGCGCCTGCAAGGCCCGCGCCCCTTCGCGCTCTACTCTTCGGCTTGTTCCTGCGCGGTGGTCGCCAGACGCTCCATGCGGCGGTCCGGAATCAACCACAGCAGCGCAACGGCGACGAAGAACAGCGCGCCGATATGCGGCCAGTCCAGCGCCGCCAGCACGATTCCCAGCAGATACCCCACCACGGAAGCCTTGCCCTTGAGGTCGCGCCCCAACGCGCGCGCCAGCGGGCTTTGCATGCCGTGATAGTGAACCAGCGTGGCCTGCAGCAAGACGTACGCGATCGCACAGAGCAGCAGATTGAAGCCGTACAGCATGGTAGGCCAGCGCCCGAAATGGTTCTCGCCCATCCAGCCGGTGGTGAACGGCAACAGCGACAGCCAGAACAGCAGATGCAGATTCGCCCACAGCACCGATCCATTCACGCTGCGCGCGGCATGCATCATGTGATGATGGTTGTTCCAGTAAATGCCCACGTACACGAAGCTGAGCACGTAGCTCAGATACGTCGGCCAGAGCGGCGCGAGCGCGGTGAGGTCCTCGCCGTGCGGCACCTTGAGTTCCAGCACCATGATGGTGATGATGATGGCGAGCACGCCATCGCTGAATGCTTCGAGTCGGTTTTTATTCATCGGCTTGGCTGGCTGGACGAGAAAGGCAGCCGAAAGTATGGCCGAAAGCGCGCGCCAATGTCACGTAGCGCCAGATGGCCAGATAGCCGGGCGCACCACAAGGATTGGCATGGAGATAGACCCCCCGCCGCGTCGCGTCAGAGTCTGGGATCTGCCCACACGGCTCTTTCACTGGCTCACCGTCGCGCTGGTCGCGATAGCGTGGCTCTCGCAGCGCATGAACTGGATGCAGTTGCACGTACGCGCGGGCGAGACGCTGCTCGCGCTCGTGCTGTTTCGCCTGCTCTGGGGCTGCTGGGGCAGCGAGACCGCGCGCTTTACGCGTTTTCTCGCCTCGCCGTTGGCGGCGTGGCGGCATTTGCGCCAACTGGCGCGCCGCGAGCCCGACGTCCAGGTCGGCCATAACGCGGCAGGCGGCTGGATGGTGCTGCTCCTGCTCGCACTGCTGCTGGTGGAAACGCTCAGCGGCCTCTACGTCAACAACGACATCGCCGACGAAGGCCCACTTTCTGAAATCGTGCCCGCCGCCCTCGCCAATGCGATCTCGGCCATCCACGCCTATGGCTGGGACGTGCTGGCCGCTGCCGTGGTGCTGCATCTCTGCGCGATCGCCGTGTATGCGCTCGTAAAAGGGCACAACCTCGTCGGGCCGATGGTGACGGGCACCAAGTCCTTGCCCGCCGCGTCGCGTGCGCCACGGCGCGCTTCGCTCTGGCTTGCGGCGCTGCTGATGGGCTGCGCGGCGCTGGCGACCGCCCTGCTCGCCGTGTATCTCTAGGGCTGGCCTAGCCCGCCGGCACCGTGAGGATCGGCGCCTTCGGGTCCTGGTTGGCCTGCGAAAGCGCGATCAGATTCTGCAGCACCGTGAGCGCGTATTTCGAATCGAAATCGTCGTTATCGATCCAGTAAGTCGCGCCGTGATACTCGATGCTTGCGTACGCATCGGCCGGGGCCTTCTTGCCCACGTGCACGACGATGGTAGGCCGCGTTTCGCCGCCCACGAGATGCACGGTCGGCATGGTCGCGCCGCGCGAAACATCGTCCTCGGGCACGGAAATCTGCGCGCCCAGATTGCTCAGAATGCCCATCAACGAGCGCGTCACCATATTGACGGTGTGGCCGTTGGCGCCCGCAGCAGGACCGTAGACCACCTGATATTCGCGCACCACGGGCGACAGATGCAGCAGGCGGCGCACCTCGGCGAGATCGGCGGCCGATTCTGGCGGCGCGCCGTCGGCGCCCAGACTCATCGTCACGTGGCCTTTGGGATCTTTTGGGTCCTGCTTATAGCTGACCGTTAGTTGCCCCGCCAGTTGCAGGCGGCGCAGCGCTCTCAGCAGTTCGAAGAAGCCCGGATTGCCGTCGCTGGTCGGCCCACCCAGCGGCGCGGCGTTCTGCAGGCCACCGATCGACTGCACCGAAAGCCGCAGCAGCAAATCGACGGGCACGCCGCTATCGGCGAGCGGCAGCACCAGTTCGGTCGGCAAGGGGCGGATATAGCCGGTCGCCAGCGCATCGCCCGTGGTCGGCGTGAACGTGAAGGTCGGGTGATTCGAGTACGACGCGCCCACGCTCGCCTGGCCGTAGCTCGTGCCCGCATTGCGCGAGCCGCCTTCGGCCAGCGCGCCGGCGTTGGCCTCGAAGGTGTACGACGCAATGATCTGGCTCACCGCCACGAACGAAGGCGAATCGCCGTAGCGCAGGCCCACGATGGTCGCGAGCATTTCGCGCTTCTTGGCGTCGCCCAGCGCCCGTTCGTAGTCGACCTGATCGGTGCGCAACATATGCGGACCGAACCAGGCGCAGCCGGACGTCATGAGAAGCGGAGAAACAGCAAAGGCGGCGGCGAGCAAACGTCGGCGGGACAGCAGGGGAAATGAAATCATGGCAGGCATGGAGGGAGAGTGCGCACAGCCGTCGGCTGTAGCAAACCCTATGCCCCGCGCGCTGAGCGTGCCCCGTATCGCCTGCCTGGCACAGCGTGCGGCGCATGGCGTAAAATCGGCGCTCCCCTACACTCGACCCGACACACGCGCAGATGGCTACCTACCTCGAATTGCTCGCCGAAAAACGCGCCCTCGACGCGCGCATCGAAGCGGCGCGCGCCGAGGCGGCTCAGGAAGCGCTTGCGACCGCCCGCGCCGCCATCGCCGAATTCGGCTTCACGCCGGAAGATCTGTTTGGCAAGGCCAAGGCAGCGAAAGCAGCCAAAACGGCAAAAGGCCCGCGGCGCAAGCGCGACACTGCAGACGCCGCCGCCAACGCCGCCAATGGCAATTTCGACCTGTTCGGACACTGAACCCGGCACACAAACGCGTCGGTGACGCGATTGACGCCAATAAACAACGGGCCCGCGAACAAATATTGCTCGCGGGCCCGTTGCATTGGAAACCCTGACTTACTGCGCGCCCAGCTTCTTGATGAGCACGTCGAGCTGCGCGAGTTCTTCTTCGTTCAGATCGGTCAGCGGCGCGCGCACCGGGCCCGCGTCGTGGCCCACCAGCTTCGCACCCGCCTTGACGATGCTCACCGCGTAACCCGAGCGGCGGTTGCGGATCTGCAGATACGGCAGGAAGAATTCGTCGATCAGCTTGCCGACCGTTGCGTGGTCATCGGCCGCGATTGCGCGGTAGAAGTCCATCGCCGTCTTCGGAATGAAGTTGAACACCGCCGACGAGTACACCGGCACGCCCAGCGCCTTGTAGGCGGCGGCGTAGACTTCCGCCGTAGGCAGGCCGCCCAGATACGAGAAGCGGTCGCCCAGACGGCGGCGAATCGTCACCATCGCCTCGATCTCGCCCACGCCGTCCTTGAAGCCGATGAGGTTCGGGCAACGGTCGGCGAGCTGTTCGAGCATGTCCGCGCCCAGCTTTGAATTAGCGCGGTTGTAAATAATCACACCCATCTTCGGCACCGCCTTGCAGACCTGCTCGGCGTGCGCGGCGATGCCTTCCTGCGATGCTTCCGTGAGGTAATGCGGCATCAGCAGGATGCCCTGAGCGCCGTTGCGTTCCGCTTCCTGCGCGTATTCGATGGCTACGCGCGTCGCGCCGCCCGCGCCCGCGAGAATCGGCACCTTGCCCTTGCAGGTTTCGGTCGCGGTCTTGATGACCTGCGAGTATTCGCTTTTCGTCAGAGAGAAGAACTCGCCCGTGCCGCCCGCCGCGAACAGCGCGCTCGCGCCATACGGAGCAAGCCATTCGAGGCGCTCGGCGTAGGTGTCGGCGCGGAAATTGCCCTGCGCGTCGAAGTCGGTGACGGGGAACGAAAGCAGTCCTTCGGAGACGATTTGCTTGAGTTCTTGCGGAGTGGTCATGGTGGTGATCCTTTGATCGTTTCGATTGATCGGTCGATGCGGTTGTTCAAATCTCAGCGCACGAGGCACGGACGCTTGTTGTCGAATTTCCAGTCGGGAATCAGGTATTGCATGGCGACGGCGTCGTCGCGCGCGCCCAGTCCATGCTGCTGATACAGCGCATGCGCCTTTTCCAGTTCGTCGAGGTCGATCTCGATGCCAAGGCCCGGCTTCTGCGGCACCTGCACCTTGCCGCCGACGATCTGCAGCGGCTCGCGCGTGAGGCGCTGGCCGTCCTGCCAGATCCAGTGCGTGTCGATCGCGGTGATCTTGCCGGGGGCGGCTGCGGCCACATGCGTGAACATCGCCAACGAAATGTCGAAGTGATTGTTCGAGTGCGAGCCCCACGTGAGGCCCCAGTCGTTGCACATCTGCGCGACGCGCACCGAACCCTGCATGGTCCAGAAATGCGGGTCCGCCAGCGGAATATCGACCGACTGCAGCTGGATCGCGTGGCCCATCTGACGCCAGTCGGTAGCGATCATGTTGGTGGCCGTAGGCAGGCCGGTCGCGCGGCGGAATTCGGCCATCACCTCGCGGCCCGAGTAACCGTTTTCCGCGCCGCACGGGTCTTCCGCGTAGGCCAGCACGTCATGTTTGTCGCGGCACAGGCGGATCGCCTCGGCGAGCGACCACGCGCCGTTCGGGTCCAGCGTCACGCGCGCATCGGGGAAGCGTTCGGCCAGCGCCGTGACTGCTTCCATTTCCGCGTCGCCCGCCAGCACGCCGCCCTTGAGCTTGAAATCGTTGAAGCCGTAACGCGCCTTCGCGGCTTCGGCCAGACGCACGACGGCTTCGGGCGTCATCGCCGCTTCGGTGCGCAGGCGCTCCCAGTCGTCGCGGCCATCGGCGCCGCTCGCGTACGGCAGATCCGTCCTGTTGCGATCGCCGATAAAGAACAGGTAACTCAGCATCTCCACTTCACTGCGCTGCTGCCCTTCGCCCAGCAATGCCGCGACCGGCACGCCCAGATGCTGGCCAAGCAGATCGAGCAACGCGGCTTCAAGCGCGGTGACGGCGTGAATCGTCGTGCGCAGGTCGAAGGTCTGCAGGCCGCGGCCGCCCGAGTCGCGGTCCGCGAACTGCTTGCGCACCGTGTTGAGCACGGCCTGGAGATTGCCGATCGACTGGCCGACCACGAAGGCGCGCGCATCGTCGAGCGTCTTGCGGATCGCCTCGCCGCCCGGCACTTCGCCGATGCCCGTATTGCCCGCGCTATCGCGCAGCAGCACGACATTGCGCGTGAAGAACGGGCCATGCGCGCCGGAGAGATTCATCAGCATGCTGTCGCGGCCCGCGACGGGCACGACGCGCAGTTCGGTCACAACCGGGGTTGTGTTCGGCTTGACGGTCTGTGTGGTCATGAATGCGTTACCTGTTAAAAAGCGGCGCGAGCGGAAAGAGCCGCGCCAGTCGATCAATCGAATCGGTTCAAAGGAGACTCAGGAGGAAGCGGCGACAATCTCCACCCAGTTCGCGCCGTGCCCGCCCGCGCAGCGCGCGGCAAGGGTGAGCGCCCCGCTCTGCGCATCGACGCGATACAGCGAGACATGCGGCGACTTTTCTCCGCACGCCACCGCGAAGCGGCCCGACGGATCGAGCCGGAATCCGCGCGGCTGGGTTTCGGTATCGACAAAGCCCGCGTAGTCGAGCGAGCCGTCGGGCTGCACGGCGTAGGTGAGCAGGCGGCTGGTCGTACGCTCCGACGCATAGACGAAGCGGCCATCGGGCGAGACGTGGATATCGGCGGCCCAGACGAGCTTCGCGAGCACGGCCGGATCGGGCTGCACCGGGTCCGACGAACTGGGCCGCGCAAAGCCGTCGTTCAGATGCGCCAGATCGGCGGCGCGCGGCGATACGTGGCGCAGCGTCAGTTCACCGCTTTGCGCGTCGCGTGCGAGCGCTGCAACGGTCGCGCGGAATTCGCTCAGCACGTAAAGCGTATTGCCGTCCGGCGCCAGGCACAGATGGCGCGGCCCGAAGCCCTGGCCGAGATCGACAGTGCCGATCTCGCGCAGACGCCCCTCGTCTTCCAGCGCGAAGCAGAACACGCGATCGCTGCCCAGCGACGAGGCATAGGCAAAGCGGCCATCGGCGGACACGATCACGGCATGCGCGTTCTGGATGCCTTCGACGGTCTGCAGCGGCGCGCCCAGGCCGTTTTCGATGTCCTGCGTGCGATACAGACACACGCGATGCTCGCCATACGACGCGCCCAGCAGAAAGCGGCCAAGCGGATCGGCGCACAGATACGCGAAGCTCGAATCGAGCGGCGCGCGCCCGAGCGTGGTCAGCGTGCCGTTGCGCGCGTCGATGGCGTAGCGATACAGGTGCAGATCGTTGCCGCGCGTGACTGCGTAGAGATGACGGCGATCCGGCGCAAGCGCCATCGGCATGACGGTCGGCGCGATGGTCGTGCGCGCATGCGGCGTGAGCGTGCCCGCATCGGCATCCAGGTGCAGCACGTCGATCTCGCCGTCATTGGCGTTCGAAACGTAGACGAAGTGGCGGTCTGGCATGAGTGGTGTCCTCGGTGGTCGTGGGCAAAAGCGTCAGTGTGCGCCACGATGGACAGATTCGGCTTCGTCGGTGAACGCGCGCCGCGACGGCTTGTTGCGTGCGAGGAACGACGCAGCGGCCGCAATCAGCGACGTCACACCCAGGCCATACAAGCCGCCCGCGATCGAACCGGTGTGCTGCTGCAGATAACCGAAGGTAGCGGGGGCAAAGAAGCCGCCCAGATTGCCGAGCGAATTGATCAGCGCGATCACGGCGGCCGCGACGCGGGCATCGAGATAGCCCTGCGGCAGCGGCCAGAACAGCGACGAAGCCGCCTTGAAGCCAATCGCCGAAAAACAGATCGCGACGAACGAGAACACCGGATTGGCCGAAGTCGAAGCGAACAGCCCGCACGCCGCAATCACCAGCGTGAGCGCGAGCCAGCGTTGCTGGTGGCGATACTTCGCGGACAGCAGCGCGAAGCAGTACATCGCGACAATGGCGATCATCCACGGAATCGCGTTGTAGAGACCCACCTGGAAGTCCGACAGCCCCCCCATCTTGCGGATGATGGTGGGCAGCCAGAAAGTGGCCGCGTAGATCGTCAGCTGGATCGCAAAGTAGAGGAAGCAGAACAGCACGATCTGCGGGTCGCGCAACAGACGCATGACCGGCACATGCGCGCCCGTGGCGGCTTCGCGCTCGGCCTGCTCGCGCGCCATGTAGCTTTCCAGCGCGCCCTGCTCTTCGTCGCTGAGCCAGTGCGCGTCGCGGATGCGCGACTTCAGCAGCAGCCAGCTTGCCGCACACAGCGCGATGGAGAAAGCGCCTTCGATCAGGAACATCCACTGCCAGCCGGCCAGACCCAGACCGCGCACCGACAGCAGCGCGCCCGTGACCGGCCCGGACAGCACCGAAGCAAACGCCGACCCCGCCAGAAAGATTGCCACGGCCTTGCCGCGTTCCTTCTGCGGCAGCCACTGCGCGAAGTAATAGACCACGCCCGGAAAGAACCCCGCTTCCGCGATGCCGAGCAGGAAGCGCAGCACGTAGAACGAAGTGTCGTTCTGCACAAAGGCCATCGCGCCCGCCACCACGCCCCACGTGCCCATGATGCGCGTCAGCCAGGCGCGCGCGCCGAACTTCTGCATCAGCATGTTCGACGGCACTTCGAACAGCGCATAGCCGATGAAGAACAGCCCGCTGCCCAGACCATACGCCGCCGCCGAGAGGCCAAGATCGGCTTCCATGTGGGTATTGGCGAAACCGACGTTCACACGGTCGATATAGTTCGCGATGAACATGATCAGAAACAGCGGCAAGACATGCCGCTTGACCTTGGCGCTGGCTGAATCCAGCAGCGAGTCGTAGCGGAAGGCGGAAGCGGACATCGAGGTTGTCTCCTGTCGGTGCATCGCACTGTAGTACGTTGTCTGATGACATCATAGCCAAGTCATCGGACAACTCCAATGTGGTGTTTACCCTTTATTTGCCTATTCCACATGGGATCTACCGCTTATTACTGCGGCGATTGTAGCGCAGCACGCTTATGTTGTACGATGACATAACTCATCTATCCGCGTCAGGAGACGACATGCAGATCACCGGCGACATGCTTATCGGAGGCCGCGCGGTGCGCGGCTCGAACGCGCCCCTGTTGGCCTTCAACCCCAGCACCGGCGAAGACATTCCCACGCCCGCCTTCGGCAGCGGCACTGCCGACGACGTCGCGCAGGCCTGCGAGCTGGCCCGCGCGGCCTTCGACACGTATCGCCAGTTGCCGCTCGCCACGCGCGCGGCCTTTCTCGAGCGCATTGCGGACGGCATCGCCGCGCTGGGCGACGCGCTCACCGAACGCGCCCATGCGGAAACCGGCCTCCCGAAGGCGCGCCTCGAAGGCGAGCGCGGCCGCACGGTCGGCCAGTTGAAGCTGTTCGCTCAGGAAGTCCGTCAGGGTTTGTGGCTCACGGCGACACTCGATTCCGCCCTGCCCGAGCGCAAGCCGCTGCCGCGCCCCGATCTACGGCTGCAGAAGATCGCGATCGGCCCTGTCGCGGTGTTCGGCGCGAGCAATTTCCCGCTCGCGTTTTCAGTGGCGGGCGGCGACACGGCGGCTGCGCTGGCCGCAGGCTGCCCGGTAGTCGTGAAGGCACACGGCGCGCACCTGGGCACGTCCGAAATGGTGGGCCGCGTGATCCAGCAGGCCGTCAAGGAGATGGGCTTGCCCGAAGGCGTGTTCTCGCTGATCGTTGGCGCGGGTCGCACCGTTGGCGAAGCGCTGGTCGCGCATCCAGCCATCAAGGCCGTGGGTTTCACCGGTTCGCGCGCAGGCGGGACGGCGCTCATGCGCATCGCCGCGCAGCGCCCGGAGCCGATTCCCGTCTATGCGGAGATGAGCAGCATCAACCCGGTTTTCCTGCTTCCGCAGGCGCTTGCTGCACGCGGCGCGGCTATCGCGCAGGGCTTTGTGGATTCGCTGGTGCTCGGCGCGGGCCAGTTCTGCACGAACCCGGGCCTGGCGATCGCCATCGACAGTCTGGCGCTGACGCAGTTCGTCGATACGGCTTCGAGCGCACTTGGCGGCAAGCCGGCCCAGACCATGCTCACGGCGGGCATCCACGCGGCGTATGAGCAAGGCACGCAGCGGCTGGCGCAAACGTCTGGCGTGAGCGCGCTCGCACACGGTCAGCCGGAAAGCGGCCCGAACCAGGCCTGCGCCGCGCTCTTCGTCACCGATGCGCAGACCTTTCTCGCGCAGCCCGCGCTCGAAGACGAAGTGTTCGGCCCGGCCTCGACGCTGGTGCGCTGCAAGGATGAAGCGCAGTTGCTGGCGGTGGCGGAACACTTCGCGGGTCAGTTGACCGCGACGATCCAGATGGACAACGACGACCTGGGCGCCGCGCAGCGCCTCGTGACGATTCTCGAGCGCAAGGCGGGACGCCTGCTCGTCAATGGTTTTCCGACCGGCGTGGAAGTCACGCATGCGATGGTGCACGGCGGCCCGTTCCCGGCGACCTCCGATAGCCGCGCGACTTCGGTGGGCACCAGTGCGATCGAGCGCTTCCTGCGCCCGGTGTGCTATCAGGATTTCCCGGCGGGTTTGCTGCCCGAGGCGCTCGCGGAGAACAATCCGCTTGAGCTGTGGCGACGCAGGAATGGCGAACTCGTGCGCGGATAAAACCTCACGCATATACGCAAAACAGCGCGCAAATCAGCGGCCGGAGATGGCCGCTGATTTTTTATGGGCTTGACGCCTCAAGCCGTTTCGCCGGCCGCCGTTGCCGCACGCCGCAGTCTTTCGCGGCTGCTCGACAGATGCATGCGCATCGCGGCGCGCGCGCCTTCGGGATCGTGACGTGCGATGGCTTCGAAGATGCTCTCGTGCTCGCGGTTCACGAGTTCGGCATAGGCTTTCGGGTCGCTGTGCGCGATGCCGGCCGAGTCGATGCGATGGCGCGGAATCAAGGCCGCGCCCATTTGCGTGAGGATATCGACGAAATAACGGTTGCCCGTGGCGCGCGCCACGGAGACGTGAAATTGCAGATCGGCGCCCGCGCTGTCACCGCCCGCGCGCGTGGCCGCCGAAATCGCATCGAGCGCCGTGCGGATCTGCGCAAGATCGCGCTCGCTCGCGCGCTGGGCGGCCAGGCCCGCGCATTCGGTTTCGAGGCTGATGCGCAGTTCGAGCACGGAAAGCAGATCGTTGAGCGTGCTCGCGGGCACGACGTCGAGATCGAGCGGCTCGCGGCGCGGCTCCAGCACGAAGCTGCCGATGCCATGACGCGTCTCGATCACGGACATCGCCTGCAGGCGCGAAATGGCTTCGCGCACGACGGTGCGGCTCACGCCCAGCAGGGTCATGAGACTGCTTTCGGTCGGCAGTTTGTCGCCGGGTTTGAGTGCGCGCGAGGCGATCTGCTCGTTGACGTAGTGGACAACGTGTTCGGCGAGATTGCGATTGCGGGGCGGACGGTTGAGCATGGGCGCGGCGAGCGGATCGGCCATCGTCCTCTCCTTGGTATGCGGGTTTCGCATCATTATACGTCGTCGGACAACTGTGTGAGCGAGCCGCAATCTTACGGCGCTTGCAGGGCCAAACGACATGAGGATCGCGTGGCGAAGTCATCGGACAACCCAGCTTCCGGCGAGTTCTGAATATCGCCTCACATGTTGGCGATGCGACCGAACATTACTTCGCACTCCGTGACAATCGATATCGATCGTTTAAACGCCGGATACCATTCGTGTTAGCAAACATCTATTTTTAAGGGATAAACGTAAAGAAACGGCCTTGCCGCGTTGCGCACATTCATCGCGACGACTTTTGTTTTTACTCATAATCTGCCGCAGAGGATGCGCGCCGGAACGCAGTCGCCCTGTCTGTCACCCCACAACCGCACGACACCTCAACTGATATCGAATCGCAACGCGCTTGTGTTAGCTGAAGTTAGCTGGACCACCATCCGCAACGAGGGAATCATTGAGCCATCGCATCGTCCGCCTGGTCATCAGCGCTCTCGCGCTCGCGTTGCCGGGCGCACTCCCGCATGCGGCGCCACCCGCCGAGCGCGCGCCCGACACCATGCAGGCCCGCGTAATGGGCTGCGCAGCGTGCCACGGCGCGCATGGCGAAGGCACCGACAACGATTATTTCCCGCGCCTGGCCGGCAAGCCCGCGGGCTATCTCTACAACCAGTTGATCGCGTTTCGTGACGGTGGCCGCAGCTATCCGCCGATGAACTATCTGCTGGCGTATCTGCCGGACGCCTACCTCAAGCAGATCGCCGACTTCTTCGCGCAGCAGCATCCGCCCTACCCGCCGCCCGCCACGCCCAAGGTGGACGCCGCCATGCTCGCGCTTGGCAAATCGCTCGTGACGAACAGCGCGCCCGAGCGCAATGTGCCCGCCTGCGCGGCCTGCCACGGCGCCTCGCTCACCGGCATGCAGCCCGCGATTCCCGGCCTGCTCGGTCTGCACGCGGAGTACGTCAGCGCGCAACTGGGCGCGTTCCGCTACGGCACGCGCCGCGCCGCCAGCCCGGATTGCATGCACGATATCGCCTCGCATTTGGCCGAGCGCGACATCACGGCCATCGCCGCGTGGCTGGCCGCGCAACCCGCGCCCGCCGATCCGACGCCGTCCGCGCCCACGCCGCTGCCGCTCGCATGCGGCAGCGTCCCCCACTAGCCGAGGCCTCGACGTGCGAAAACTTCGATCCCTCACCGCTCGCATCTTTGCGCCGCTGGCCTTGTGTTGCGCCATCGCGCTGGGCGCGCACGCGCAAAGCGCCGCACCCTCAGCCAACGCCGCCGATGCGGCCAGCGCCGTAGCCGCCGCAGCAAGCGCCAACGCAAAACCCATCGCAACCGGCGCGATGCAGATCGCGCGCGGCGAATACCTCGCGCGCGCGGGCGACTGCATCGCCTGCCATACGGTGCCTTCAAAGCAGATGTTCGGCGGCGGCCGGCCGATGGAAACGCCGTTCGGCACGCTCTATACGCCGAATATTTCTTCGGATAAAGAGTTTGGCATCGGCGCGTGGAGCGCGGACGAGTTCTACCGCATGCTGCACGAAGGCAAATCGCGCGACGGAACGCTGCTCTATCCCGCCATGCCGTTCGCCTCGTACACCAAGGTCACGCGCGCCGACTCCGATGCGATCTATGCCTACCTGATTTCCACCTCGCCCGTGCATCAGCCCAATCGCGCGCATACGCTGCGCTTTCCCTATAACCAGCGCTCGCTGTTGATCGGCTGGCGCGCGCTGTTCTTCCGCGCAGGCGAATTCAAGCCCGATCCGAAACAATCGGTCGAATGGAATCGCGGCGCGTATCTGGTCGAAGGGCTCGGCCACTGCACGATGTGCCACACGGAGATCAATGCGCTGGGCGGCAATTCGGCGTCGAAGGAATTCCAGGGCGGCCTGATTCCCCTGCAGAACTGGTACGCGCCCTCGCTCACGTCGAACAAGGAAGCGGGCCTTGGCGACTGGAGCATCGACGATATCGTCGATCTGCTACACGCGGGCGTGTCGAATCGCGGCGCGGTGTACGGACCGATGGCCGAAGTCGTCTACGACAGCTTCCAGTACTTGAGCGAAGACGACGTGCGTGCGGTGGCGGTCTATCTGAAGTCGCTGCCGGGGCATTCGAACGAAGTCGATAAATCGCCCAAGAGCCCGTTCGTGAATGAAGAGGCGAATCGTCTGGCGCCGCTCGGCAAGAAGATTTACGAAGCGCAATGCGCCGTCTGCCACGCGACGCAAGGCGAAGGCAAGCTGCCGCATTTCCCGCCGCTGGCGAACAATCAGTCGATCCAGATGAATTCGGCGGTCAATCCCATTCGCATGGTGCTCAACGGCGGCTATGCGCCGGGCACAAAGAAAAACCCGATGCCCTATGGCATGCCGCCGTTCGCGCAATCGCTCTCCGACGAGGAAGTGGCCGCCGTGGTCACCTATATCCGCACCGCGTGGGGCAATCATGGCGCACCGGTATCCGTGAAGGAAGTCAATGCGCTGCGCTCCGCGCCGCTGTTCTGAAGCGAACCGAAACGAGCTGAATTGAGGCCGCGATGATCGAAACACCCGTGCCCGAGCAACCGGGCGAGCGTCCGCAACACGAGCAGGTCGACGAGATCGTGCGCCAGGGCCCGAGCGGCGCGCTCGCGCTCGCCAGCATCGCTACGGCCATCGTGGCGGCGCTCTGGTTCGCGTTCTACTTTCTCGTGTTCCTGCCTCGCGGCGTGATCCACTAACCACGCAAACCGCCTACATGTCCACACATCCGACCGATCCTGGTGGCAGCCACGCCAGCGCCGAAGTCGCCGCGCGCGTGGAGCGGCGCTGGGCCATGCTCATGGTGGCGCTCGTCCTCGTGCTGGTGGCGATGGTGATTTTCACCGGCCTGCACTGGGCCATGATGCCGCCCTCGCGCGTCGAGACCATCAACCCGGAAACGCTGCACGTCTCCGGCGAATTCGTCGAAACGAACCTTGGCAGCGCGCTCGAACCCGACGGCTCCGTCACCGTGCGCGTGCTCGCGCAGCAGTACTCGTTCACGCCGCAATGCATCGTGGTGCCCGCGGGCGTGCCCATCACCTTTCGCGCCACCAGCGCCGACGTCGTGCACGGCTTTCTCGTCACCGACACCAACCTCAATTCGATGGTGGAACCGGGCTACGTCTCCACGTTTCGCACCACATTCACCCAGCCCGGCGATCATCTGATGCCTTGCCACGAGTATTGCGGCGCCGGTCACCAGGGCATGTGGGCGCATGTGAAGGTTATCGATCGCGACGCCTTCATGCAGATGGCCGCGTTGCCGGAGAACCATTCGGGGAGACTGAGCTGTGTTAAATAACAAGCGACTCGTGCTCGCCCATTTCTGGCTTGCGTTCGTGCTGTTTGGCGTGGCGCTCCTGCTTGGCGCGTGGCAGATGCTCGTGCGCAGCCCGCTGCATCCCTGGCTTAAGGACCCCGAACTTTATTATCGATCCGTCACCGAACACGGCACGGTGATGGGCTACGCGTTTCCCACGCTCATTGCCATGGGCTTTGGCTACGCGGTGAGCGAACTCGCGCTCAAGCGCCCGCTGGTGGGCGTGCGCTTCGCGTGGCTCGGCTTCATCCTGCTCGCGCTGGGCGCGGTGACGGCTTCGGTGCCGGTCGCGCTCGGTCGCGCATCGGTGCTCTATACCTTCTATCCGCCGATGATCGGCAACGTGTTCTATTACATCGGCGTGGTGCTCGTGGTGGTCGGCTCGTGGGTCTGGGTCGCGTTGATGAGCGTGAATCTCGCGGCGTGGAAGCGTGACAATCGCGGCAAGCCCGTGCCGCTGGCGATGTTCGCCACCACGGCGGGCGCCTATCTGTGGGGCTGGACCGCAGTGGGCGCGGCCATCGAAGTGCTGTTCCAGATCCTGCCGGTCGCGCTGGGCTGGCGCAACACCATCGACGCGGGCCTCGCGCGCGTGTTCTTCTCCTGGACGCTGCACGCCATTGTGTATTTCTGGCTGATGCCCGCGTATATCGCTTATTACACGATCATTCCGCGCGCGATCGGCGGACGGCTCTATAGCGATTCGATGGCGCGCATCTCGTTCATCCTGTTCCTCGTGGTGGCAATGCCGATCGGCCTGCATCACCTCTTCACCGATCCGCAGGTCGGTTCGGGCTTCAAGTTCCTGCAATCGGTCTTCACGGCGCTCGTGGCGGTGCCCACGTTGCTGACCGTGTTTACGATCTGCGCCTCGGTCGAAATCGCCGGACGGCTGCGCGGCGGCAAAGGTACGTTCGGCTGGATCGCGAAGCTGCCCTGGCACAATCCGCAGATGCTCGCACTGGCGTTCTCGTTCGTGATGCTGGGCTTTGGCGGCGCGGGCGGCCTCATCAACATGAGCTACCAGCTCGATCAGCCGATCCACAACACCCAATGGGTCACGGGTCATTTTCACCTGATCTATGGCGGTGCGATCGTCATCATGTATTTCGCCATTGCCTACGATCTGTGGCCGCAACTCACGGGCCGCGCGCTCAGCAACTGGCGGCTCATGCGCTGGCAGTTGTGGCTGTGGTTCATCGGCATGATCGTGACGACGTTTCCGTGGCACCTGGTTGGCATTCTCGGCATGCCGCGCCGCATGGCCTATTTCGATTACAGCGATCCCGCGCTCGCGGCGCAGGCCAGTCTCGTGACGATTTCGGCGATTGGCGGGTTGATACTCGTGATCTCGGTGGTGCTGTTTTTCATCGTGCTGCTGCAAGGCCATCGCAGCGCCGTGCAGCCCGCCGAGGACTACCGCTTCAGCACGCCGGTGCATGAATCGCCCACGCTGCCGGTGGCGCTCAACAGCTTCGCGTTATGGATCGTGCTGATGGTCGCGCTCACGGTCGCGAACTACGGCTATCCCATCGCGCAACTGCTCGCCACACCGGATACGGCCGTGCCCGCCATTCCGATCGGAGCACCGCGATGAGCGACGAACGCCTGTTCTCGTTAAGCAACGTCTGGTTTCGCGCGAGCGTCGGCGCGACGATTCTGGTGCTGGTGGTGTCGGCGTTGATCGGCTTCGTGTGGCTGCCTTCCGCGCAGACTGACCCGCAATTCCAGGGTATCTGGAATGCGATCTGCAGCGCAGCGGGCGTGCCGCGCCAGTGGTATCAGGCAAGCGCGACGGTGTCGCCCGGCTACAAAGTCAGCACGGTCGAACTCGCGCCGCACATGCTGGACGGCGCGACCAGCCTTTCGATTGGGCGCGGCGCGACGCTGTCGCTGCGCTGTACGATGTGTCACGGCCAGCGCGGCATGAGCGAAGCGAATTCGCCGAATCTCGCGGGGCAATATGCGAGCGTGGTCTATAAAGAGCTACTGGATTTCCAGAGCGGCGCGCGGCAAAGCGCCGTAATGTCGCCGATGGCGCAGAATCTTTCCGATCAGGACATGCGCGATCTGGCGGCGTATTACGCGTCGCTCGCGCCGTTCGCGCATCTGCGCGGCGATCCGCCCGCGATCGTCGCGCACGGCGCACCGCTGCGCAATATTCCCGTCTGCGCGGCATGCCACGGCGGCGTGGACAGCAAGGTCGGCAGCCCATGGCTCGACGGTCTGCCCGCGGCCTACACGAAGGCGCAACTCGCAGCGTTTGCAAATGGCACGCGCCACAACGATATTTCCGGGCAGATGCGCAATATCGCGCGCAATATGACTGCGGAAGAAATCGACGCGGCTGCCGCGTGGTACGCAGGCAGCGCCAATCCACAGTAAAGAGTCCCGCAGACGAAATCCCGTTCCCCTCGCGCGCGGCACGCCGCTTGCGCGCTTCATTCCCCCAACCCATCGCGGAGAGACATCATGCACAAGACGGCAAGCGCCAAATGGCACGGCGGCATCAAGGACGGTCAGGGCAGCATTTCGACCCAGACCGGCGTGCTGCGCGACGCACCGTATGGCTTCGCCTCGCGTTTCGAAGGCGGTCCGGGCACCAACCCGGAAGAACTGATCGGCGCGGCGCATGCGGGCTGCTTCACGATGGCGTTTTCGCTGTTCCTCACGGAAGCGGGCTTTAAAGCCGACAGCATCGAAACGAAATCGACGGTTACGCTGGAGAAAGTGGGCGAAGGCTTTTCGATCACGGCCTGCCAGCTCGACATGACCGCAAAGATCCCCGGCATCGATCAGGCGACCTTCGAAAAGCTCGCCACCGGCGCCAAGGAAAACTGCCCGGTTTCGAAGCTGTTTGCCAACAACGCAAAAATCACGTTGAACGCGAAGCTCGCAGACTAAACCCGCATTTGCAGTCACGCGGCGGACTGGCCACGCTCACCCGCGCCGGTCCGGCCGCTCTGGTGGAGAAACCGTCATGGCCATTCCTCATGCCGCACCGGGCGAGGTCTTCGACGTCCGCCCGCTTGGCGCCGCCCTCAAGAACGCGAAAACGATCACGCTGATTCGCGCGTCGCACCTCGAAGTCATCCGTATCGTGCTGCCCGCCGGCAAGCGCTTGCCGGAGCATCGCGCGCCCGGTGAAATCACCGTGTTGTGCGTGGAAGGCGTGATCCGCTTTTTCATCAACGGCGAAGCCCGCACGATGCACGCGGGCGACATGCTGTTGCTGAACACAGGCGAAGCGCACTCGCTCGAAGCGCTCGACGACGCCTCGATTATCGTGACGATTCATCTCGCGCACGCGAATCAGTCGCGCAGCGAGCCGGCAGGCCAATCATCGATTGGGCTGTAATTGCCCCCAGCTCACGAGAATCGCCTGAATACTGCGCGCGTAGGCGTCGCGCTCGCCGGGCGATTCCGAGTGATAAGCACCGATCGCGCGCCACGTGTTGCCGTAGCGCACCATCTTCTGCTTCAGAAGCCACGCGGCCACGAAGATATTCACGCACGGATCGGTCAGCGCGCGATGCGGAATGCCCTGACGCGCCAGCTCGGGAAAATGAATCGAATTGATCTGCGCCTGGCCGACATCGATCGAACCGTTGGTGTTGCGGTTCACCGCGGCCGCGTCGCCTTTCGATTCGCGCCACGCCACCGCGCGCAGCACGAGCGGATTCACGCCTTGATAGGCACCCGCTTTTTCGAAGCAGTCGTTTTCAGACGTTGCAGCTCTCGCCGACGAAACACCCAGCGCGGCAGCCGCAAGAAGCACAACGCCCAAGGCACGCATGCGCGCGCGAGACTTGTTTTCAGACATCGCCCGTTCCCCTGATTAATGCGCCAAGGCGACGTCGAGCTGGTGCTCGATGTCCTTGAGGTAGCTGCGCGACGCATCGGAGACCACGAGGCGCGCCGTCGGGCCGACGGGGCGCAAGTCGTGCTGGCGCAGTTTCTTTTTGTGCGAAGACGAACGCGGCGCAGGCACATCGCCGTCCTCGCTGTCCGAAGGCGGCAGCATGGCGAGCGTGGGCAGCGGCGGATAAACCTTGTCGTTGGCGGGCGCAGCGGAAAAGCCCGCCGAGGCCTGTAGACCCGCGCCTGCTGTGTCCTGCCCCGCCCAGGCGGTCGTAGCAGCGGTAGAGAGGAGCCACGCGGCTCCCGCGAAAGCGATCATGCGCATCCCGTCAGCCTCCCGATTGCGCAACTTGTGCGGCTTGCGCCGCCGGGCCCGACTGCAGCGGCTCGATCGACACGCTGTACGTCTGGTTCGCACCGGCCGTGAGGTTTTCCAGCACCGGCTTGTTAGCCTGATGCACCGGTACGCCCTTCCAGATGGCTTCGTTGATATAGCGAAGATCCTGGCCGAGCGCGGTCACGCGGATCAGCGCCGTGTGCTTCTGCGCGGCGGCCAATGCACCCGCCTTGGCAAGCACGGCGCTCAATTGCGGATCGCGCGCGCCGAGCGCATCGGCGGGAATATCGAAGCGCAGGATCGCGTTCGAAACAGCGGCCTTGCCAGCCTGCGCCGAATCGGCCGGATGCAATTGCGCGCAGCCTGTCACGGCAAGTACGGCGAGTAAGAAGACAACGCGCTTCACGTCCCAATCTCCAGAGTTGCATGGCTACATGCGCGTTTTCGGCCATTTTTCGTCCGACTTGATAGCCAGCCTGCAAACGTTTGCCAAAAAGGAAAAACTCGCTCGCGATACGCGGGCTAGGGGAACGTTGCTGCGTGAGAAATAGCCGTGCGTGCAGAGAATTGCTTCGCGTATTCCATCGCATTTGTCTAATGAAAACACAGCGGCCCGCACCGTGATGGCGCGGGCCGCTGACTAAAGGACCTGCAGATAACGCTTAATTCGACGCGGGCGGATCGTCGTTAAGCGTCTTCAGGAAAGCCTCGATATCGCGGATATCGTCGGCGCTCATGGCGGGCTTGTCGCCGAACTTGCGATCGAACGGCGCATCGGTCACATCCACGTTCTTCTGGAATTGCGGCGGAATATCGTCGTATTTATCGATCTTGCCGTCGGCGCCATGCGGATAGAACTTGCCCGGATCGGTATTGCGCTCGTTGTAGAACGCCATCACCTGATCGAGGTTGTGATAAATGCCGTTGTGGAAGAACACCGTACGCGTACTTGTGTTGCGCAGCGTCGGCGTGAGGAACATGCCGCAGTATTGCGTCTGGTCCTTGAAGTCCGCGCGGAACGGCCCGCATACGCCCAGATCAAAAAACTTCGCATCCTGGTTCTGTGCGAGCTTGCGATTGCGCGGTACGCCCAGCGCCTCGTACTGGTAATCGGTGAACATCGGCGGCAGGCCGTCTTTGCCAGGCTTCGACAAGTGGCAGCCGGCGCAATTCGCCTTGTCCGGATCGTTGAACAGACGCAGCCCATGCAACTCGGCCTGGCTTAGATGCGCACGGCCTTCGAGCCAGCGATCGTACTTGCTGTTATACGGATGGAACGACGGATCTTCCACCTGATAGCGCGAGATCGCGAACATCGCTTCGGCCACCGTCAGTTTGCGATCGTCAAAGATTCGTGCTCCGAACAATTCGTTGAAACGCTTTGCGTAGGGCGCTTTTTGCAGCTTGTCGGCAACCGCATCGACGCTGGTGTTGGCCATTTCCACCGGATTGAGCAGCGGGCCATAGGCCTGTTGCTGCAGCGTGTCGGCGCGACCGTCCCAGAACAGCCCGCCCTGCGGCACCATTTCCACCGAGGTCGAGGCGCCACCTGCCGTCTTCTGCGATTTCACGACATTGGCTGCGGCGGTAGCCTGCTGCGCGACCGTCGGGGCGTCGTCGTTTTCGCCTGCATCGGGGCCGATGCTGAAATTCGGCTGGCGATACAGGTACATCAGCGAAGGCGGCGGACGATAGCCCTGCTGCGCCATAGCGAGACCGCCCTTCTGCACGTCGAGTCCGTTGGGCGGCCCATAAGCGTGATCGGGGCTATGACACGACGCGCACGACTGCTTGCCCGAAGCGGAGAGCGTCGGGTCGAAAAAGAGCTGCTTGCCGAGTTGCGCCATCGCCGACAGCGGCGCGACCGGCGGGCGCTGCAGCACGACCGGATGCGGATTCGCGCCGGTCAGATTCTCGACGATCTCGCCCACCGGCTCGGGCACGCTGGCGGGAAACGCCGCGGCGTAGGCACAGAAACCCAGCGCGGCGATCACGACAGCGGCAGCGGCGCGCAGCACGAGGCGCGCGGGCTTCGCCGTCGCGCGAGGCTTGGGAGAAGACGGAGTGGGCGATGCGGAAAGCTCGGACATGAAGCGTTCTTCCTGGCGGGACAAAAATGCCGAAAGCCGTGGGCGCTCCGGTGATGACCGGTGGCGCGCGACACGGCGTCGGGCTCTACCTGCGCCGGTTCTCGTTAGCGGAACCGGCCTGAAAAACGGCGAAAACCCGGCGCGGGAGCCGGGTTCGCGCACGCTTCGAATCACGTCGATCGAAGCGCGCGGAACCGGGTCTCGCGCCGGGCAGCGATTACATCGCCGGTGCGGAGCTCAACTGCGTGCCGAGCGTGCCGTCGAGGTACAGCGGCGTCGTGTTGGCCGTGCCCGTCAGGTTCAGCATGCCGCGCATGTCGCCCGCCGTGGCGTCGAACGAACCGCCGCCCAGACGTGCACCGCCAAGCCAGTTGTCTTCGATGAAGCGCACCACCGAAGCCTGGTCGATGAAGGTGTGGTCGACGTAATTCGCCTTCGCATACGGCGAGATCACCACGAACGGGATACGCGTGCCCGGACCGCAGCGGCCGTTGACCGGCGCGCCCGTCACACCCGTGGGCTGCGTGCCCGAACCGCACACGCCGCTGCCGTTGAGCTGGTCGGCTGCCGCCATCGACGAGCGAACCGGCGCCATGTACTGATGGTCGTACCAGCCGTCCGAATCGTCATAGGTCACGACGACGAGCGTGTTCTTCCAGTCCGGCTGCTGCATCAGGAAGTTCACGACCTTCGTGACGAATGCCTGCTCGTCGAGCGGGTCCGAGTAGCCAGCGTGCGCGTCCTGTGCGGCCGGAGCCTTCAGGAAGTTCACCGACGGATAGTTGCCGGCCTTCACAGCGGCAAAGAAGTCATCCGTGTCGTACTGGTGGTTCGCCGGCTCAGCCGTCTTGCCGTCGGTTTCGAGGCTCGAACCGATCGCGGCCGTCGAGCTCGGACGCGTGTGCTGCGGGTTCGACGTCGACTTGAAGTACTGGAACCAGTTGTGGTGCGGGATGTAGTCGGCCGTTGCCGCGTTCACGGCGGTGGCGATCGTGCTGCGCTTGCAACCCGTGGTGCCGTTCGAGTTCACGGTCTGCAGGTTGAAGCCGCCCATGAAGCCGCCCCAGCTGATCTTCTGCGCGTTCAGCAGGTCGCCGATGTTGAGCGCGTTGATCATGCCCGAATCGGTCGTGCTCGAGCAGGTGTCATAGCCCGGGTCGACGTCGTTGATCATCGTGAGGCCGCCTGCGCCGTCCTGGATGTAATAGGACGAGGTCGTGGCCGTGGCCGGCTGCTTCGACGTGTTGACGAGTTCGAGACCGTTGGTCTGGCCCGACACCACTTCGAGCGCGCCCGGCGTCGACGGACCGTAGGTCGAGGTCCACGCGTTGTCGCTCATCGCGTACTTCTGCGCGTAGTTCCACAGCGCCGTGACGGTGTTGCCGTCGTAGTAGCCCATCACCTGGCCCTTCGTGCCGAAGGCGCCTGCGCCGCCGCTCGTGCCGCTACCCGTGTACTTCGGGAACAGGTCGAGCGCGCCGTTGTCGCCGGCTTGCTGCTCGGCCGTGTAGGCGTGGTTCTGGTCGGCGGTGGCGGCCTGCGAACGGTCCAGACGGAAAGGGTTGGCAGCGCCCGTACCGTTGTTCGTGTTCGTGAAGTTGGGGTTCGACGTGAGCAGCGAGCCCGACAGACCATTGACGCCCGGCGTACCCGAAGCGGCCGAGAAAGCCGGCTCGCCCGACGGATTCGTCGAGTTCGGATAGGTGGCGAAGTAGTGGTCGAACGAGACGTTTTCGCCGTAGATCACCACAAGGTGCTTGATCGGCGTGTTGGTCGCAAGCGCGTCTTGCGCGGACACGGTCGCAGCAGCCGACGACCCATTGTTCGAGTTGCTGCTGCCGCACGCGAACAGTGCGGCAGCAAGGCCAGCGCACGGCACGGCGAGTAATGCTCGGCGGTACATGTTGTTGGGCTCCATCGATTCTTCGAGTTGGTTTTAGAGTCCTGGACGCGTCAAAAAGACGTGTGGGCTTGCCTTTCGTATTGAGCGCGTTTCAGGTGATGCGCCAGACATCAGGGCGAGCGAATTACAACATCCGAACATGACTACACAGCGACCATTACATTTCCTTATCCTTTCGATATATTTCAATTCAGAAAGAAATGGGTGAAAAAAGCAACATGTGGGAAGGCGCGTTTTGTGTTCTTTCAGGCGCGAGCTATAACTGGAATTGCAGCGTGGACGTTCTCTGCGCGCCCGCTCTATCCCTTCTTCTTGCGCCGCGCCTCGCTGCGCCGTCTCCCGAACCGGCGGAGGCGAGTCCAACTCCGTAAGGCCTCTGGTAAGGCCTTAGCTAACACGTTCGGCAGCCTGGCGTCCGCGCCGGCATTCCGGCCTTCCTCTCGAGTGCGCACGGCGCGCAAGCGTCGCATGCGCGCGTCGGGGCATCGTGTCTCGTGGCCCCGGCGTTTCAAGAAGGAGTGTGGAAATGAAGATCCGATTGGCGTTTCTCGCCGCCATCGTGACGGTGGCGACCGCAACCGCGCCCGGGACGGCGCAAGCGAAGGACGAGCCCATTTCGCAGGACCGCGCGCATCAGACGATGACCGATGACGCGAACGCAAGCGCGCAGGCCGGCACCGATATGTCGTATGGCGGCATGCCCGATACGCGTGGCGCCTCGGGGCATCGCATCGGCAAGCCCTGCTGGCCTCGTTCGGACTGCGATATTTATTTCGGGCAGTGATTTTATGAAAATGAAGGCATTGACGCGACAGCGCGAAATGCCTTCATAGAAGGTGTTTTGTCGCTATATGGACTGACCGCCCGCCTTACATAAATCGGGCGCGGGTTCACTGCGCGCGAAAGAATAAGCGCGCAGCACGCCTCAATGATTTAACTGCCTGATTACGTGCGCGACAAACTCATTGCACCGTGTTCTGCAACATCCCGGCGATGCGTTGCAGCGGCGCGAGCAATTCGGGCGCGATAGCGTAGAGCGGCCCGAGCGTCTGCGCCACGTCGCGGTAGTCCACATGAGTGTGGCCCGTGTCGTCTTCCCAGACCACGAGGCGCAGCGGCAATTCGAGCGCCGAATGCGGATTGGCCGCCATGATCGGCGTGCCCGCCTTCGGATTGCCAAACAGGATCAGGCGCGTGCGACGCAGATCGAGGCCCGCGAGTTCTGCGGCCTCGCGCTGGTCCACGTCGGCGAATACGACGGCGCCCACGCCGTCGAGCGCGGTTTTGATACGGGCGATTGTCGCGTCGAAGTCGTGTGCGCTCTTGAGCGTCACGACGGATGAGGGGTGTTGCCCGTGCCCGGTCGTCATGGCTAGTGCTCCTTGGTGGAGGGTCACGCGTACCTGCGTGCTCTCGCACTGTAGTCCATAACGCTGACGCCCTGAAGACGAAAACCGCGCACGGCGGCGCGACTTAGAGCATCGGCGCGAGCTTCTGGACCTGCTGCGCGAACTGCGTCCTGTCGGTGCCGTCCAGCGCCGTGCGCACGGGCAGATCGACCGTGAGCGGGTCCTGCGGCACATTGTCGACGTGGACTTCGTAGTGCAGATGCGGGCCGGTCGCCCAGCCGGTCTTGCCGACGTAGCCGATCACCTGGCCCTGCTGCACCTTCGCCCCGGCGCGCAGCGACTTCGCGAAACGCGAGAGATGCGCGAAGGTCGTCGAATAGTCGCCGAAGTTCTGGATCTTGATGACGCGACCATAGCCAATCTCCCAACCCGCGAACGTCACCGTGCCTTGCGCCGTCGCGCGCACGGGCGTGCCGATGGGCGCGGCGAGATCGACGCCTTCGTGCGCCGCCCAGCGATGCGTGACGGGGTCCAGGCGCAGCGGCGAAAACTCCGACGACACGCGCGTGAAATTCACGGGATAGCGCAGGAAGGTCGGCGCGGCCGGCTGACCGTCGGCGGAGTAATAGAACGCCTTGCCGTCGAGCTTGCGAAAGAGGAACAGGTCGTGCGATTCCTTACCCGTCGAGATACGCATGGCGACGGGCGTGGCGCTGGCGTCCGACGCACCCGATGCCGCGGACGCAGCGGTTGCCGTGGCGGCAGTCGCGTCGTTACGGAACACGAAGCGCACTTCGCTGCCGGGGCGCAGATCGCGGCGGAAATCGACACGCCCTTCCAGCGCATGGGCGAGCTTCGCGACGGTTGCGGCGTCGATGCCCAACTGGTCAGCGGCTTCGGAAAAGCTATGCGTGACCTTGACGGTTTCCACATGGAAAGCGGGCGCGGCGGGAGGCGCGAGGACAGGAGCAGGAACAGAAGCGGCAACGGGTGCGGATGCACGACGCGCCAGCTGCTCAGGCATGTCGTCGGACGCGTGCAGCGAGACATCGACGGACTGGCTCGGCATCTGGTGCGAAAGCCATGCTGTGCAGGCCGTGCTGAGAGCGGCCACGATGAACGCTTTGCCCGCGACTCCCGAAGATGTCGTCGATACGAGCTTGGGCATCTACTGAATACGGATTGCTTTGACAGAAAGCCGCGCGCGAAGCGCCACTTTCGATGAGACACCGGCACCGTTGCAGCGCCGATGAGCGAAGGTACCGAGACTAAAGGACGTTTCTTAAGCGAATCTTAAAAAATGTCAAAAATGGTGTAACCCTGTTTTTAACAGGTTGATCGACGAAGTTTACAGATCGTTGATGAATGTTGTTGCAACCCCGTCGATCTACGGAATTTCGCGCGTATGCCACATGGCTGACGGTGACAGACAATCTGCCGAAATCGTCCCCCACTCCGTACCGGCGTCCGACTGACAATCTGTACCGGTACTGTACCGAAACCTCTCGCTACACTGGCTCGACACGATCGTCAGGATCGCCATCCTTTCCCTGGAGCCTTTAGCCCATGCTGCCCGAAATGCTCAGCGCCCTGCCCGCAGGCATGCTGTTCGTGGTCGTCACGTCCATCACGCCCGGCCCCAACAACACGATGCTGCTCACCTCCGGCGTCAACTTCGGCTTCCGGCGCACGGTGCCGCATATGCTGGGCATCAGCGCAGGCGTCGTGGTGCTCATGCTGTCGGTGGGCTTTGGGCTGGGCGAAGTGTTCCGGCGCATTCCGGTGCTCTATACGGTGCTGGAAACCGCGAGCGTGGCCTATCTGCTGTGGCTGGCCTGGAAGATCGGCACCTCGGGCGACATCAAGATCAAGACCGGCGAGCGCCGCCCCATGCGCTTTCATGAGGCCATTGCGTTCCAGTGGATCAATCCGAAGGCCTGGATGATGGTGCTCACGGCCGCCACCACGATCCGTCTGTCGACCGACTTCGGGCTGAACACCGTGGCGATGTCCGTGGTGTTCTATGTGGTCGGCCTGCCCTGCATCTGCGTGTGGGCCGCGTTCGGCACCGGCATGCGCCGTTTTCTCGCCGACCCGCGCCGCCTGCGCGCCTTCAACATCGTCATGGCGCTGTCGCTGGTCGCGTCGATGTATCCGTTGCTCGCGCATCTGCTGCAGCGTTAAACGGTTTCATGAGGATTACCGATCAACCCGCCTTGCTGACACGCTCGATAAAACGCCAGAGCGCGTCGTCGAGCGAATACGGCGCATTGAGGCGGAACCAGGCGCTGGCTTCGTCGTCAGGCCGGAAATAAGAACCGGGCGCGAGCCAGATGCCGTCGCGCAGCGCCGCCGTCGCGATCGCGCTGGCCCGCGAGGCCTCCACCGGCAAACGCACCAGCATGAAGAGGCCCGCGCGCGGCCGGCAGAACGGTTCGAGCCCGAGCGCATCGATACGGTCTTCCAGCGTCGCGTGCGCGGCCTTCAACTGCTCGTTGACGATTTCGACATGGCGCGTATAGCGCCCTTCCACCAGCACCTTGTCGACGATGCGCTCGATCGTCTCCGACGAAGTCAGCCCCACCGCCATCTTCGCGCGCGCGAGTTCGCGCAGCACATCGCGCTCGGCGACCACGTAGCCGCAGCGCAGCGACGGCGTGACCGTCTTCGAGAAGCCGCTCACGTACAGCACGCGGCGCAGTCCTTCCATTGCCGCCAGCAGCGGCGCCCCCGGCGGCGCGAGTTCGCGGCTCACATCGTCTTCCACCACCCACATGCGCTCGCGCTCGGCGATCTGCAGCAGGCGGAAAGCGTTGGCCATCGTGTAGGTCGCGCCGGTTGGGTTCTGCAACGTCGTGTTGACGAAGATCGCCTTCGGGCGGTGCGCAGCGACCTGCTGTTCGAGCGCGTCGATGTCGAGGCCCGCGGCTGTGCGCGGCACACCATGCACCGTGACACCGGCCAGCTTGAGGATCTGCAGCAAGTTGCAGTAGCCGGGATCTTCGACGAGCACCGCATCGCCCGGACGCAGCAGCGTACGGACGATCAGGTCGAGGCCTTGAGTCGCGCCCTGGGTGAGCAGCACGTTCGTAACGTCGATCGGCAAGCCCTGGCGGTCCAGTTGCGCGGCGATGCGTTCGCGCAGCGGCGCAAAGCCATAGGGATGCCCGTAGTCGCCCAGCCGCGCGGCGGGCACGCGGCTCGTCGCGCGCAAGGCATGGTGCAGGCCGGTTTCGTTGATCCACTCGGTGGGCATCCAGCCGCAGCCGGCCTTGATCGGCACCGAATGATCCGTGTATACGTCCGAAAGCAGCCAGGTGGCCGTGAGCGCGGGCGGCTGCCAGCCGGTGTCGGCGGCGCGCGGCGCGCTCTGGCGCGGCGCCACACGGTAGCCCGAGCCGCGCCGCGCCACCACCAGCCCCATCGAGACCAGGCGGTTATACGCGTCCGTCACCGTATAGGTGGACAGTTCGTGCGATTGCGCCAGTTGACGCACAGACGGCAGCAGCGCGCCGGAGCGCAGCGAGTTGGTCTCGATGGCCTGCGCAAAGGCCCGCACCAGTTGCTCGACGAGCGTCGCGCCCGCTGCGCGCCCGCGTTCCAGTTCAAATTCGATCATAGGGAGCTAAAGAGGTCGACCAATACAGTTGCGGCAGATTGTCCAGCACGGTTATCAGCGCAGTATAGAGACTGTATATGCCGCCCTTCAAGCGCGGACGCTACATTCTGTCCAACCACTTTGGAGGAGAAACCCATGACTTCGCGCCCCGTCATCGACGATCTTTCGTCGTTCTGGATGCCTTTTACGGCCAACCGTCAGTTCAAGGCCGCGCCGCGCCTGCTGGAATCGGCCAAGGGCATGTACTACCGCACTACCGACGGCCGTGAGGTGATGGACGGCAGCGCGGGGCTCTGGTGCGTGAACGCCGGTCACGGCCGCGACGAAATCGTCGCCGCGATCGCCCAGCAGGCAGGTAAGCTCGACTTCGCGCCCACCTTCCAGATGGGCCACCCGCTCGCTTTCGAGGCCGCCAGCAAGATCGCGGAAATCATGCCCGAAGGCCTGGATCGCGTGTTCTTCACGAACTCGGGTTCGGAGTCGGTCGATACGGCGCTGAAGATCGCTCTCGCCTACCATCGTTCGCGCGGCGAAGGCCAGCGCACCAAGCTGATCGGCCGCGAGCGCGGCTATCACGGCGTGGGCTTCGGCGGGATTTCGGTTGGCGGCATCGGCGCGAATCGCAAGACGTTTTCGGGTCAGCTGCTGCCGGCCGTCGATCATCTGCCGCACACGCATAACCTCGAACACAACGCCTTCACCAAGGGCCAGCCGGCCTGGGGCGCGCATCTTGCGGAAGACCTCGAACGCATCGTCGCGCTGCACGACGCGTCGACCATCGCCGCCGTGATCGTCGAGCCGGTGGCCGGTTCGACCGGCGTGCTGATTCCGCCGCAAGGCTATCTGCAACGTCTGCGCGAGATCTGCACAAAGCACGGCATCGTGCTGATTTTCGACGAAGTCATCACGGGCTTCGGCCGTCTGGGCAAGGCCACGGCGAGCGAGTACTTCGGCGTCACGCCCGACATCATCACGATGGCCAAGGCGATCAACAACGCGGCCGTGCCGATGGGCGGCGTCGCGGTGAGCCGCACGATTCACGACACGGTGGTCAACAGCGGCGCGCCGGGCGCGATCGAACTGTTCCACGGCTACACGTATTCGGCGCATCCGCTGGCTGCTGCTGCCGCCATCGCGACGCAGGATCTGTATCGCCGCGAAGGCCTGTTCGAGCGCGCACACAGCCTCGCGCCGAAGTTCGAAGCCGCCGCACACGCGCTGTGCGACGCACCTCATGTGAAGGACGTGCGTAACCTGGGTCTCGTTGCGGGTATCGAACTGGATTCGCGCGACGGCGCTCCGGGCGCGCGCGCCTATGAGGTGTTCGTGAAGTGCTTCGAAGCGGGCGTGCTGATCCGCTTCACGGGCGACATTCTGGCGTTCTCGCCGCCGCTCATCATCACCGAAGAAGAGATCGAGCGCCTGTTCGGCACGGTGCGCGAGGTGCTGGCGAAGGTGCAGTAACGCGTCCTGCGCTTCAGGCTGATCCAGTCCGACGCAACGGCCCGCTCGCTTCGAGCGGGCCGTTCTGCTTTCTGCGCGCAACCAGCCGTCCGATCACGGATCGCGCACGGCGCGCGGCATCGGCGTATGGTTTTGGATTAGGGCAACCGCAAAGCGGGAGGAATGGCGATGAGGACACCGATCCGCGTGGGCGCGCATATCGAAGGCGTCCATTGGGTGGCCGAATATACGGCGGCGACACACGCGATCCGCGTGTTCCGCGAAGGCCACGAGCTTGAAACGATCGCGGCGCCGCCAGCATTGCTGGGCGAAGAGGAGGAAGCAGGTTCGGCCAGCGACGAGGCCAGCCGCGCCGAAGACGCCGCGGTGCTTGCCGTGCTGCGCCAGTTCGTGGCGGAGCGTGAAGCCGAAGAGTAAGCAGCTACTGAGGCGCGTGGCGCTAGTGCAACTTGTGCAACCCGCGCGCCTCGTCACCCACTATCAGGCCGGCTTGTCAGCGGCCGGAGCGTCTTCCGCGCGGAAGATCGTATCGGCGAGATGGAACGCCGAGTTGGCCGCCGGCACGCCGCAATAAATCGCGGTCTGCAGCAGCACTTCCTTGATTTCGTCGCGCGTCACGCCGTTGTTTTTCGCCGAGCGCAGATGGAGCGCCAGCTCCTCGTTGCGGTTGAGCGCGACCATCATCGCGATCGTCAGCAGGCTGCGCGTGTGGCGCGGCAAGCCCTCGCGGGTCCAGATCTCGCCCCACGCATAGCGCGAAATGAGCGTCTGGAATTCTTCGGTCAGCTCGGTGCGATTGGCGATCGAGCGATCGACGTGCGCGTCGCCCAGCACGGCGCGACGCACTTTCAGTCCGGCTTCGTAGCGATCGTCTTCGTTCATTTCGACTCCAGCAGGAAATTCAGCACCACCTTGTTGAACTCGTCGGTCAGCTCGACGTTCGAGATGTGCGAGGCGTTCAGTTCGACATAACGGCCACCCTGCACCGCTTCGGCCAGCTCGCGGCCCTGCGCGGGCGTCGCGGCCAGGTCGTGTGTGCCCGAGATCACAAGCGTCGGCGCCTGGATCGACGGCGCTTCGCCACGCAGATCGGCGGCGTTCAATGCTTCGCAGTTCGAAGCATAGCCATCCTTGTCCGTGTGCACGAACACGTCGCGCGCCTGCGCGATCACGAGCGGATTACGCTCCATGAATTCCGCCGTGAACCAGCGCGGCAGCACCGCGTCCGCCAGCGCCAGCATGCCTTCGTTGCGGGCCTTCGCCGCGCGCGGCTCCCACACTTGCGGCGAGCCGATCTTCGCGGCCGTGTTGCAAAGCACCAGCCGATCGATGCGGCTCGCGAAACGCGCGCCAAGACCCACGCCCGTGAGGCCGCCCATCGACACGCCGCAGAAATGCGCGCGTGCAATACCAAGGTGATCGAGCAGGCCGATCACGTCGCCGGTCAGTTGCTCGATCGTGTACAGACCCTGCGGCGCGGCCGAGTGGCCATGACCCCGCGTGTCGTAGCGCAGCACGCGGAAGTGCTTCGAGAATTCGACCAGCTGCGGCGTCCACATCGACACGTCGCTACCGAGCGAATTCGACAGAACCAGCCACGGCGCCGAGGTGTTTTCGGCACCATCGATGCGGTAGAACAGCTGCGTGTCGTTGACGGCTGCATAAGGCATGCAATTACTCCTGATGAGTCTGCGATGAAGATGCGGGCGAGCGCTGCGCGGCCGTTGCATAAGCCGCGAGCACTGCGTCGACAAAGGCGTGCGCCTCGCCCACGTAATTGGCGGGATCGAGCAGCGCCTTCAGGCGCGCGTCGTCCAGGTGTTGCGTGACGGCGGGTTCTTCCGCCAGCACGTCGTAAAGCGTACGGCCCGACTGCACCGCCGATTTCGATGCGCGCTCAACGAGATGATGCGCGTCGAGCCGGCCGATGCGGTCGCCCAGCGCCAGCATCACCGCCTCGCCGAGAATCAGGCCGTGCGTGACGTCGAGATTGGCCGCGAGACGCTCTGGCCGCACTTCCAGGCCGCCCGCGATCTGTTCGATCTGCGCGAGCGCGCCGCCCGCGAGGCGCGCGAGTTCGGGCAGTGCGTCCCATTCGGCCTGCCAGCCGCCCAGCGCCCGTTCATGCTCCTGCACCATGCCCGCGAACACCGTGGCGACGAGTCCCGGCGCGCGCGTGGCGGCGGTCAGCACCGCCGCGCAACCAACCGGATTACGCTTGTGCGGCATGGTCGACGAACCGCCCTTGCCCGCTGCCGCCGGCTCGCCCAGTTCGCCGATTTCGGTCTGCATCTGCAGCGAAATATCGCGCGCGATCTTGCCGAGCGTACCGATCAGCATGCCGAAGAACGACGCCGCTTCCGCGATACGGTCGCGCTGCGTGTGCCACGGTAGTGCGGGCTGCGTGAGCCCAAGGTCCTTCGCGAGTTCGGCGCTCACCTTGGCGGCTGAAGCGCGCAGGCTCGCGAGCGTGCCCGCCGCGCCGCCGAATTGCAGCACCAGCGCGCGTTCGCGCAGCGCCGCCAGACGTTCGCGATGACGCAGCAGCGTGTCGAGCCACTGCGCGAATTTCAGACCGAGCGTGATCGGCAAGGCTTGCTGGAGCCAGGTGCGGCCAACAGCCGGCGTCGCACGATGTGCGCGGGCGAGATCGGCGAGCTTTTCGCAGGTGGCGTCAAGACCGCCTTCGATCAGCGCGAGCGCATCGCGCAATTGCAGCACCGTGGCCGTATCGATGATGTCCTGGCTCGTCGCGCCCCAGTGCACGTATTTAGCGGCTTCGGGATCGGCGTCCTTCACGCGCGCCGTCAATTGCTTGACGAGCGGAATCGCCAGATTGCCGCCCAGCGCGGCATCGCGCGCGAGCGCTGGCGCGTCGAGCTTGTCGGCCTTGCAGGTCGCAACGATGGCGGCCACGGCGCTCTGCGGAATCACGCCATGAACCGCCGAGGCACGCGCGAGCGCCGCTTCCACGTCGAGCATGCGCTGCAGCGTGGCGTCGGGCGACCAGACGGCGTTCATCGGCTCGGTGCCGCAGATCAGGCTCGTGAGGCGTTCAATCATGGATCGATATGAAAAAAGTCTGGATGCGCGCTACGGCAATGTTCGTACGCACATACAAAAGCAGATGGCGCGACGCCCGGCGACGATTGCCGCCAGACGCCGCGCCACGCTGATTCACATACAGTCGAGTGCGTTACGGCAGTTTAAGCCGCGCGGCGGTTCTGCGTCGCGTCGATCAGCGGCACGCCGGCAAGCTTCTGCAGCGCGTCGAAGTCGATATCCGAATAGATCTCGCGCACGGCAAGACCTTCCGGCGTCACGTCGAAAGCGGCGAGGTCGGTGTAGATACGGCCCACGCAGCCCACGCCCGTCACCGGGTACGAGCACTCGCTCACGAGCTTGCTTTCGCCCTGCTTCGTCAGCAGTTCCATCATGACGAACACCTGCTTCGCGCCGAGCGCCAGATCCATTGCGCCGCCCACTGCGGGAATCGCATCGGGCGCGCCGGTGTGCCAGTTCGCCAGATCGCCCTTCACCGACACCTGGAACGCGCCGAGCACGCAGTAGTCGAGGTGGCCGCCGCGCATCATCGCGAACGAATCCGCGTGATGGAAGAACGCGCCGCCCGTGAGCAGCGTGACGTGCTGTTTGCCTGCGTTGATGAGTTCGTCGTCTTCTTCGCCGGCTGCGGGCGCCGGGCCCATGCCGAGCAGACCGTTCTCGCTGTGCAGGAAGATTTCCTTGCTCGGATCGAGGTGGTTGGCCACCAGCGTCGGCACGCCAATGCCGAGATTCACATAAGCGCCCTCAGGAATGTCCTGAGCCACGCGTTGAGCCATTTCGTCGCGATTCAACCGTTTCATTGCTTAACTCCGTTGCGTCAGGCGGCCTGGCCGGCTTGCTGCGCTTGGTGCGCGGCCTGCGGCACTTCAACGACGCGCTGCACGAAAATGCCCGGCGTCACGATGTTTTCGGGGTCCAGCGCGCCCAGTTCGACGATTTCCGACACCTGGGCGATCGCGACCTTCGCGGCGCTCGCCATGATCGGGCCGAAGTTGCGCGCCGTTTTACGATAGACCAGATTGCCCCAGCGGTCGCCCTTGTACGCCTTGATCAGCGCGAAGTCGGCGTGCAGCGGCGCTTCCAGCACATAGTGGCGGCCGTCGATCAGGCGCGTTTCCTTGCCTTCGGCCAGTTTCGTGCCGTAGCCCGTGGGCGTGAAGAAGCCGCCGATACCGGCGCCCGCTGCGCGAATGCGCTCGGCGAGGTTGCCTTGCGGCACCAGTTCGAGCTCGACTTCGCCGGCGCGATAGAGGCCGTCGAACACATACGAGTCGGTCTGGCGCGGAAACGAGCAGATGATCTTGCGCACCCGTTTGGCCTTGAGCAGCGCGGCCAGGCCCGTATCGCCATTACCGGCGTTGTTGTTCACGATCGTCAGCTCTTTCGAGCCTTGCGCGATCAGCGCGTCGATCAGTTCCGCCGGCATGCCGGCCGTGCCAAAGCCGCCGATCATCACCGTGGCGCCGTCCTGAATGCCGGCAACGGCGGCTTGAAGCGAATCAAAAATCTTGTTGATCATGCCTGTTCCTGAAAGCGATGCGCCTCGCGGAAAGCCCGCGCCACCCGATCGCGAAAAGTTCTATATACGAACACTGATTCGTTTAGCGAACGTCCAGCGCATTATCGGAGTGTGAATGTGCGCTTGTCAAGGCGGGGTCTACCCGATGCCGATGCGACGGACGAGTGGCCGAAGTGAAAGGGCCTGGTTACGCGGCCATTCGGGAATCGTGGAACAATGCGCCTTCGTGGCGCGCGTCGCAGCGGCGTGGCCACCTGATAGGAGCCGACGCATGAGCGACGAAAAAAACGCAGAAAAGACGAAAAAACGTAAGTCGAAGGGCAATACGGCGAGCAGCGTCGCCACGACGTCAACGAACGTCACGCGCCCCTCGCGCGAAGAAGCGGAAGACGCGGTGCGCGTGTTGTTGCGCTGGGCCGGCGACGATCCCTCGCGCGAAGGTCTGCTCGATACACCCGCGCGCGTCGTGCGCGCCTATGAAGAATTTTTCGCGGGCTACGAGCACGATCCGCGCGAAATCCTGTCGCGCACTTTCTCGGAAGTGGATGGTTACGACGAGATGATCGTGCTGAAGGACATCCGCTTCGAGAGCTATTGCGAACACCATATGGTGCCGATCATCGGGCGCGCGCACGTGGCCTATCTGCCCGAACATCGCGTGGTGGGGATTTCGAAGCTCGCGCGCCTGGTCGACGCCTTCGCCAAGCGCCTGCAGATCCAGGAGAAGATGACCGCGCAGATCGCCGACACGCTCAATGAAGTGCTCCAGCCCAAGGGCGTGGGCGTGATTCTCGAAGCCGCGCACCAGTGCATGTCCACGCGCGGCGTGCACAAGGCAGGCGTGACGATGGTGACTTCGCGCATGCTCGGCACCTTCCGCAGCGACCCGTCCACGCGGCGCGAATTTCTCGCGATCGTCGGCAGTCCTGGCGTGATGAGCGTGCCGAATACCTGATCGCTCAGGCGCGCGCGGGACGCTGCTTCGACAACGTCCCGCGCGACTCCGCAAAACAAGGGGTTTTCTTCAGGGCGCTTCGTTGCCGCGCTCGATCTCGCGGATCTTGCCCTGGCGCACGCTGCTGCCCGGCGGCACGCTGTGCGTGAGCCACACATTCCCGCCGATCACCGACCCGCGCCCGATCGTCACGCGGCCCAGGATGGTCGCACCCGCATAGATCACCACGTCGTCTTCGACGATCGGATGGCGCGCATTGCCCTTCACGAGCGTGCCGTCCAGATCGGCCGCAAAGCTCTTCGCACCCAGCGTCACCGCCTGATAGACGCGCACGCGCTCGCCGATGATCGCCGTTTCGCCGATCACGACGCCGGTGCCGTGGTCGATAAAGAAACTCGACGCGATCTGCGCGCCCGGGTGAATATCGATGCCCGTCGCCGAATGCGCAATCTCGTTGATGAAGCGCGCGAGCAAAGGCACGCCCAGCCGATGCAATGCATGCGCGAGCCGGTGGTGCGTCATCGCCCAGACGCCCGGATAGCAGAGCAGGATTTCGGTGATGTGCTGCGCGGCCGGGTCGCCCGTGAAGGCGGCCTGAATATCGCTCACCAGCAGCGCGCGGATATCTGGCAGTTGATGGCCGAATTCGCGCGCCACTTCGAAGGCGCGCGCGCGCAGGACTTCGTCACTGGCATCGGCATTCTCGGGCAGAAAACGCAGGGCGCGGCGGATCTGCTCGGCGAGCAGGCGCAGCGTGCTTTCGAGCGTATGGCCGACGTAGTAATCGACGCTCTCGTCAGTAAGATCGGGCGCGCCGTAGTGCGTGGGGAAAAGCGCGGCGCGCAGGCCCGCCACGATGTTGACGACGGCCTCGCGCGAAGGCAGTTCGCGAATGCCGAGCGGATGGCGCGTACGGTGACGTTCTTCGCGCGAGGCGCGCAGATCGGCGACGATCTGTTCGAGGCCCCAGTCGGGGAAAGCGGAATTGGACATGGTGATGCAGCGACGGCAACGACGCGCCGCCCGGGAGTGTATCGACCCCAGAGGTTACCGCTTTTTTTGAGAGTTCGCCGGAGTCGCCTTTGCGGCAGTCAGAGCGTCACGCTGCTCGCGTCGATCCAGCGCACGGCCCAGTCGCGCGCATGGGCGATGGCGGCGGCCTCGTCGGGAAAGCGCAGTTCGGCGGGAAAGAAACGGTTGGCAACCAGCTCGCCATCGCTCGATCGCGAGATCACCACATAGGGTTGATACGTGCCGTCGCCGGCTCGTGCCGGCGCGCAATTGAGCAAATAGCCGCGATGCGTGAATGCAGCGTCGAAGTGCATGTGTCTCGTCCGCCCCTGACTGCCTTTGTCCGTTTTTCGTAGGCGCGTCCAGGACCGTGCGGCAAAGCCACAGCGCGGCCATCGTGCGGGCCGTCTATCTAAAGCGCGCCAACTCGTTGAAAGAGGATCATACTCCCAGGAAATACGGCGATCCAAAGAAAAAAATGCGCGGCGGCTGGAAGCGTTTTCCTGGCGGCCGGGCTTGCTTTTCAGCCGGTTTCCGGGTTCGCAGCAGGCGCGCTGGAACGCCTCTTGCGCTGCGTCGGGAAGCAGGTTCCAGCTGACACCACTCGTCTTCATGGAGGACACCATGGCTCCTTCCGATGGCACTCGTCGACCGGCGGCCATGCCGGCCCCGACCGAGCCCCCGCGCAGCTCAGCGTCGCACAACGACCGCACCCACGACAGCACTGTCGATACCGACGGCAAGAACCGCGAAGCCGCACGTCTGGCCGGCGCCAGCCCGATCGGCCCCGACGAAGAGACCACGAGCAACGCCTCGCTCGACAACAGCGTGCCCGAGAGCAATGACGGACTGGCGGGTTTTGATAGCCGAGGCCTGGCCCACCGCATGCCGTTTGCGACCCAGACGAACTTCGAGGCCGTCGATCTGGGGATGACCGCGCCGGAAATACCCTATGAACTCGAAGGTCAATCATCAGAGTCTGGCGTGCCCGTGCAGCGCCGCAGTCCTGGCCGGCTGCATTACGCAATGAACCACCTGCGCCCGACCCGCGTGTTCGAGTTGCACCGCAAGAATTGATGCGCTGCCGCACGACGGCGCGCGAATACCCGCATGACGAACATATATCGTCGTGCGGGTGTGTTGCATTTACCGCAAAGAGATACGCAAGTTCGAAACTTTATGCGTTTTGAATAAGAAAATTGCGGCGTGCAAAAAAATGCACCCGGCGATTTAACGTGAATGCCGGAATAGGCCGTTTCATGGCTTAACAATTATTGCCAATTACGATTTAGCGATTTGCGAAATCGGTAATGAAAGCGGAAATGCATTTCCGCAAGCCGCCCGTATCGCCACGCGCAGGCGGGTCGGAAACGGCACTTTTGTTCAGAAACGACCGGTTTCCTTCCAGGGACTTCCCCGAAGCCCGGGCAAATCCCTGGCGCAAAGCCCGCGTCTCTGGGGGATAAAGGCGATCATTGCGGAATTTAGTGATAAATTGTTACATCATAAGAAGCGAGGCTAGCAAGGGCAGCAGCATATCGCCCGAGTGACGCCTGCGGTCTGGCCCACCGCCGATGGAGAGTCTTGACGTGCCTCTACATTTCATTGAGCAGATGTCGTCCGTGCTCGACGCCCCCGAAGATTCGGCGTGGTTCGACGCGGTGTCTCAGCTCGCCAGCTCGTGGGGTTTCGGCCAGGTCATGCTGGCGATCCTGCCTCGTCCCGGTATGCGGCTAGAGGACGCGTTCATCCGCACGAACTATTCGTCCGCCTGGCGGCAGTCCTATAACGACCACAATATGGCGTATTTCGACCCGACCGTTGCGCACTGCACAACGCGGTCCTCGCCGCTCATCTGGTCGCCGGAACTGTTTGCCACCGAGCAGCAGCAAACGATGTACGAAGAAGCACGCGCTCATGGTCTGCGTGCCGGCGTTACCCTGCCGATCCATGGCCCGCGCCAGGAGGCGGGCATGCTGTGCTTCGTCAATGATGCGAATCCGACGGATTCGTTCTGGCAGGACGTCAACCGTGCGCTGCCGAATCTGGTGCTGCTGCGGGATCTGGTGCTCGACACCAGTCAGCGGCATCTGGGCGACCATGCCCAGTCCCTGATCCCCAAACTCACGCCGCGCGAGAAGGAATGTCTCAAGTGGACTGCCCTTGGCAAGTCCACCTGGGAAATTTCGCACATTCTCAACTGCTCGGAAGCCGTTGTGAACTTCCACATGAAGAACATTCGCGGGAAGTTCGGCGTGAACTCACGGCGGGCGGCCGCCGTGATTGCCACCCAGATGGGTCTTATTGACCCGGGCTGAGCATCATCATCGACGACGACGGCATGTCCGGGCGGCGTAGCACGCGCTCGGCACGGCCCAGATCGCCGTCAGAAATCGTCTTGTTGAAGTAAAGCCCCAGCAGAATCGACACCGGCGGCGGAATTTCCGCGCCCGATTCAAACCGGCTGCCACGCGACTGCGTGACACCAAACCGCGCCCAGAAGCGGCGCTGGCTCTCCTTCTTCTTTTTCCGATACGCGATGATCAGGACACGGTCGATTACCGACGACAGGTCCCCTGCATTGTGAAGGGAGTTCGTGCCCGCCTGCCATTGATTGTCCAGAAGTTCCATTTTGTATCTCGCTGTCAGTTATGCCTGTTGAGTGACTGCCGCCCAGCCATTCTCCAGAACTGCCCCTCCCTGCGCACCTACCTATCTGGATAGGTGTTTTTTTATATTCATAACGCATAGCTTTCGATCCATACCGCTGCCCCTCCACACGAAAAAGGGAGAGTTGTCATGCAAGCTGCGATTCGGATCGGACTGCGTCAGGAATTCGACAACGAGGACATCAACGAAATGTACCGGCTACGTGCGCGGGTTTTTCGTGACCGCATGGGCTGGGATATTCCCACCATCGCCGGCATGGAAATCGACGGCTACGACGCACTCGGGCCCCATTACATGCTGATCCAGGATGGAGGCGGTAAAGTGCGCGGTTGCTGGCGCCTCATGCCCACCGAAGGCCCCAACATGCTGCGCGACACCTTTCCGCAGCTTCTCCACGGCAACGATGCGCCAACGGGGCGCAACATCTGGGAACTTAGCCGCTTCGCCATCGAATCCAGTAACGAGCAGGCTTTCGGCTTCGCTGAAGTGACGATGCGCGCAATCCACTCGCTGGTCTGGTTTGCCGACCGCATGGGCATTTCGCGCTACGTAACCGTCACGACAACGCCGATCGAGCGCATGCTGCGCCGCACGGGCATCGAGGTGGGCCGCCTGGGCGCGCCCGTGCGCATCGGCGTGGAAAACGCTGTCGCGCTGGAGATTGCCGTGAGCGCCCAGACGCGCAATGCGCTCTTCGGCCAGATGGCCGACGCCGCATGACGGAGCCGGCATCGAGCTTGTTTTCCGTGTCGCGGTCCGTGGCACCGTCAGCTAGCTTACGCTTTTGTCTGACGAATTGTGCCGAAGGTGGCCGAAACCACCGCAGCGGGCGGATCGTTCACACGGAGTTCGAGTGAGATAAAAACGACAGTCAGTCGGATTGAGCCGGCGCAGTGGCCGGTGCGGGCGTGGCGGCGCGGCTGAAACGGATATGCGAAATGCGGCGCACGCACAGCGCCGCAACCAGCGCAGCCAGGCCGGTCAGGCCGATGCCCAGATGAATGGCGTCGACCAGCACATGCCGCACCGCCTCGATCAGCGCCGCGCCGTCGAGCCCCGCGCTCTTCATATGGAGCGTCAGCCCGTCGCGCAGCGCAGGGTCGATCAACACGCGCGGGTCCGACAGCTGCGGCTGCCAGCGCGCCGCCCCCGGTGCGCCCAGCACGGCAAGCGCGTCGCCAATGCCGGCCGCATAGCGATGGTTCACGATCGTCGCCACGATGCTCGTGCCGAGCATGCCACCCACCATGCGCGTCGATTGCAGCAGCGCCGTGGTAATGCCAAAGCGCTCGCGCCCGGCGATTTCCTGCCCGAAGATATTGAGATTATTGAGAATGAAGCCGAGCCCGATGCCCACCGCGGCCATCGAAAGTTCGAGCCACAGATAAGAAGTCGTGCGCGTCGTGAACGCCAGCCCGACCGAAGCCACCACCAGCAGACCGAACCCCACGCTCAGGATGGCGGTTGGCTTTTTCAGGTGGATCACGATGCGCGTGTTGACGAGGCTGCCAAGCGCGATACACGCCGCAATCGGCGTCGCCAGCAGACCGGCTTGCTGCGGCGAAAGCCCAAAGCCGCCTTGCAGCAGCAACGGCGCGAAGAAAATCAGCGAGAACATCACGAAGCCGGACAGCGTCGACAAGGTGAACAGCGTGACGAGCTGCGGATCGCGAAAGAGATCGAGCGGGATGATCGGGTGCGTGGCGCGCCGCTCGCAGACGAGCAACGCGGCCGCGCCGATCAGCACCAGCACGATCAGCACCAGATTGCCGGGCGTGAGCCCGTCTTTGGGCACCGCCTCGATGACGGTCTGAAATCCGCCCAGCACCAGCGCGACCAGCACCGCGCCGGTCCAGTCGATGCGCACTTCGCCCGTGCGCGCGGGACGATACGCCGGCAAGTGTGCCCAGATGAAATACAGCGCTAGCGCGCCCACCGGCAGATTCACCATGAAGGTCGAGCGCCAGCCGAAATGCTCGGAGAGCCAGCCGCCCAACGACGGCCCCGCCGCCGTGCCGATGCCGTAGGCCGCCGCCATCACCACCTGCCAGCGCACACGTGCGCGCGGATCAGGAAAGAGATCGGGAATCGAGGCGAACGCGGTGCCCACCATCATTCCGCCACCGATGCCCTGCAACGCCCGCGCCGCCGCCAGAAAACGCATATCGGTCGCGAGGCCGCACAGCACCGAAGCCACCGTGAACACGATCACGGCCGCCAGCACGAAACGCTTGCGCCCAAAATAATCGCCGAGCCGGCCGAACACCGGCACGGTCACAACCGATGCCAGCAGATAGGCGCTTGCGATCCACGCGTAATACTGGAAGCCGTGCAGTTCGGCGACGATCGACGGCAAAGCGGTACTGACGACGGTCTGATCGAGCGCGACCAGCATATTGACGAGGCCAATGCCGAGCATGGCCAGCAGCGCGTCGCGAAACGGCAAGGGGGAATGGGTAGAAGTCACGGGTAGGGAATGCTGCGGCGCGGGAATGCGAAAGAGACGCAACGATAACGGCCTGGCGTTGCGGGCGCAACCGGACGAAATCGTTTAGCCCGGCTGCTGCGCCCTAACCGTCCAGTCTATTCCGACAGAATTCCCCCGTCGTCTTCCGACACGCCCCCAGTTGATCTCCTTCATCCGTCTTCCATATTTCATACAGCGGCACTGCATCTTTTGGGCCGATCCATTAAGCTGAAGAGAGATCGCAACAAGCCCTGCAGCCCGCCAGCGCACCCTTTGCGCGGTCGGCGCGCATCGCCGTTCAACACCAACGGAGGTTCCATGTATAAACGCATTCTGGTCGCGGTCGACGGCAGCGAAACGTCGCGCCGCGCATTCGAAGCCGCGCTCGATCTGGCGAAAGCGATGGGCTCGACCCTGCAGCCGTTCTATGTGATCGAAAACACGCCGATGTATTTCGACGCACCCGGCTACGATCCGTCGATCCTGCGCAACCAGATGATTGCCCAGGGGAAGGAGCTCGCCGAGGACATGGACAAGGCGATGAGCGCGCGCGGCGTGCAAGGCGCCATGGTGACGGGCGAAGCCTCCTCGCTCGACGACGTCCCCACGCTGGTGCTGGACGCCGCAAAGGCTCAAGGCGCCGACCTCATCGTGATGGGCACGCACGGACGGCGCGGTTTCCAGCGTCTGATCCTTGGTAGCGTGGCCGAGCGCTGCGTGCGCCAATCGACGCTGCCCGTGTTGCTGATCCCGACCGCCGCCGGCGCCCCCGAATCGGACGCCGAATAAAAAGATAAGCCCCCGATCGATGCCTTTTGCCACCTGCTTGCGCCTGATCATTTTCCGCGAAACCAGTATCTGACAAGGCGCAAGCGCCGGCATCTCAAAAGCGTGGCGTTTTGTCGCCTTTTTAAGATTTGAACGAGGTCAAGATTGCTCCAGAACCGATCACAGGAGCGATTCAATGCCGACCTCAAACGCCGTTACACACACCACCGCGCGCCGTGGCGTCCGCACGCCCGCGGCCAGCCCGCGCACCACCGCGCGTTGCTCGAGCTGCGCGATGCGGCATCTGTGCATGCCTCAAGGTCTGGCGCTCGACGATCTGCCCAAACTGGAAGCGCTCATCTGCAACGCGCGCAGCGTGCGCCGCGGCGAATCGCTCTATCGCGCCGGCGACCAGTTCGACACGCTTTACGCCGTGCGTTCCGGTTCGCTCAAGACCGTCATGGCACATCGTGACGGCCGCGAACAGGTCACGGGCCTGCGTCTCGCCGGCGACCCGCTAGGCATTGACGGGATCAGCACGGAATTCCACTCCTGGAGCGCCACCGCGCTCGAAGATAGCTCCGTGTGCATCATCCCCTACTCGGCGCTCAAGCATATGTGCCGCGAGACCAGCGCGATGCAGGACCGGCTGCACCGCCTCATGAGCGAGCAGTTGATCCGCGAGTCGTCGCAGATGATGGTGCTAGGCTCGCTTTCCGCCGACGAACGCGTGGCCGCCTTCCTGCTCGACGTATCGGAGCGCAACGGCCAGCGCGGCTACTCGTATGCGGAATTCAACCTGCGTATGACGCGTGAAGACATGGGCAGCTATCTGGGCATGACGCTCGAAACGGTCAGCCGTACCTTGTCAAGATTTCAAAAGCGCGGCCTGATCGACGCTCAGGGCAAGCTCATCCGCATCATCGACCTTGAAGGCTTGCGCCACCTCTGAAGCGTCCGCCAGACGCCCGGATGGGGTTTTGGCAGCGCGCCGCCCCCTTCGGGCGGCGCGTTCGTTATGACAGATGAAGGCGCGTTGGCACAACTCCTGCGCAGCGGGTTACATTCTCAAACACACCGCTCACGTCTGGAGACTCGCCGCAATGCAGCTCCCGCTCACCCCCACGCTCGCCGCCCGGCTCGCCGAAGCCCGCGCCGCCAGCGACGCCCTCTTCGACATCGTCAAGCCCGAATTCCTGTACGAGCGCCCGATCCGCGAGCGCCACCGCATCGTGTTCTATATCGGCCATCTGGAAGCGTTCGATCGCAATCTGTTCGATCAACGCCTGTTCCACCTGCCGTCGGCCGACGCGCGCCTCGACCAGTTGTTCGCGTTCGGTATCGATCCCGTCGATGGCGCCCTCCCCACCGATACGCCCGCCGACTGGCCGCGCATGACCGAAGTGCGCGCCTACGCCCGCGACGCCCGCACACGCATCGACGAGCAACTCGCCGCGCTCGATCTGCCCCATGACGCGCCGCAGCACGATACGCCGGCAAAGCTGCTCAATGTGGCGATCGAACACCGTCTGATGCATGTGGAGACGTTGGCGTACATGCTCCACCAGTTGCCGTTTGCGCAAAAAGAGGCGCCTGCGGGCGCGCGGGCGATCGCGGACCATCTTTATGCAGCGAAGCCCGCGATGGTCGCGGTGCCGGCGGGTCGCACCGAGCTCGGCATGACACAGGAACGCGGCGTCTTCGGCTGGGACAACGAGTTTGGCGAAAAGCAGGAGGAAGTTCCGGCGTTCGAAATCGATCGCTATATGGTGTCCAACGGCGCGTACCTCGATTTTGTCGCCGATGGCGGATACCAACGCAAAGATTTGTGGGACGACGCCAACTGGGCATGGAAAGAAGCGGAAGGTATCGAGCATCCGGTGTTCTGGGTGCGCGATGCAAATGACGCGAATGGCGCAATTGGCGCAAACGGCGGCTGGCGTCTGCGCACGATGTTCGAGGATATTCCGCTACCGCTGGCCTGGCCGGTCTATGTTAGTCACGCCGAGGCTAGCGCGTTCGCGCGCTGGCGCGGCGCGTGCCTGCCGGGCGAGGCGCAGTGGCAGCGTGCGGCGCATGGCGCGCTGCCCGGCGCGACCGATAACTTCGATTTCCGCAACTGGAACCCGGTGGCAGTGGACGCGTCACCGGATAGCGCGAGCACCTGGGGCGTTGAAGGGCTCTATGGCAACGGCTGGGAATGGACCTCGACGGTGTTCGGGCCACTGCCGGGATTCGAGGCGTTCCCGTTCTACGAAGGGTATTCGGCAAACTTCTTCGATGGTCAGCACTACGCAATGAAAGGCGGCTCTCCCCGCACCGCCGCCTGCATGTTGCGCCCGACATTCCGCAACTGGTTCCAACCTAGATATCAGTATGTTTATGCGGGATTCCGGTGCGTCAAGTGCTGAGGAATAAAGCATCGGCGCGTATGACGTGCCGATGCGATCCCTAGCCCTGCGTCTCGCTGTACTCAGCGCGATAAATCTGCCGCTTCGGCTCTCGCGTGCGCTGCCGCGTCTCCCAGCCTTCCGCCAGCCCGACCGCTGCATCCGATGGCGGCAGCATCGATTTGCCGCGCACGAGATCGGACGCCCGTTCCGCGAGCATGATGGTCGGCGCGTTCAGATTGCCGTTCGGCTCGGTCGGGAAGACCGAAGAATCGATCACCCGCAAGCCAGACATGCCGCGCACACGCAGTTCGGAGTCCACCACGGCCTGGTCATCCTCGCCCATGCGGCACGAACCGCACGGATGCATGGTGCTTTCCAGATTGGCCCGCACGAATGCGTCGATTTCGTCGTCGGTCTGCACGTCGGGGCCGGGCGCAAGTTCGACATCGCGGAAACGATCCATCGCAGGCTGCCCGATGATCTCGCGCGTGAGTCGCACACAGCGCCGGAAGCCTTCGCGGTCCTCTTCGCGATCGAGGTAATTGAAGCGAATCTCGGGATGCGCATAAGGATCGGCTGACACAAGCCGCACATGCCCGCGACTCTTAGGCTTGTTCGGCCCGGTCAGCACCATGAAGCCATGTCCCTTGAACGGTTTGTCGCCGTCATAACGCATGGCGGCCGGCAGAAAATGGAACTGGATGTCGGGCCATCGCAGCCCCGCTTCTGAACGGATAAAGCCGCCCGCCTCGAAATGATTGCTGGCGCCCAGGCCATCCTTGAACAGCAGCCAGCGCAATCCGATCAGCAATTTGTGCCAGGGATCCATGTGGCCGTTGAGCGTCACCGGCTCCTTGCACGCGTATTGGATGTAGATCTCGGCGTGATCCTGCAGATTCATGCCGACACCCGGCAACGCGTGCTTGACCTGCACGCCGGCCTTGCGCAATACGTCGGCGGGTCCGATGCCGGAGCGCTGCAGCAGATGAGGCGAACCGATCGGCCCCGAAGAGATCAGGACCTCGGCGCGGCAGTGCGCCGTGTGGGTCACGCCGCCCCGTTCATAGACCACGCCGACAGCACGTTTGCCCTCGACGATCACTTGCCGCGTCATCGCATTCGTCACCACATGCAGATTGGGCCGGCTCATCGCCGGGCGCAGATAGGCGTTTGCCGTGGACCAGCGCACGCCGTCCTTCACGGTCATGTGCATCGCGCCAAACCCTTCCTGCGTCTGCCCGTTGCAGTCGTCAGTATGGATGTAGCCGGCCTGCACGCCCGCTTCCACCCATGCGCCGTACAGCGGGTTCTTCATGTTGTTGCCGTTGTTCGTGGAGAGCGGCCCGTTATCTCCGCGATACTGATCCCCGCCGAACTTGTAGCTCTCGGCGCGACGAAAATACGGCAGGCAATTGCGATAGCCCCAGCCGCGCGCGCCCAACGCTTCCCATTCGTCGAAGTCGTAAGCATGGCCGCGAATGTAGACCAGTCCGTTGATCGACGATGAGCCCCCCAGTACCTTGCCGCGCGGACAATGCAACTGGCGTCCGTTCAGATGCGGCTCCGGCGCGGTCTGATATTTCCAGTTGTATTTGCGCGTATTCATCGGCAAGGAAAACGCGCTTGGCATCTGAATGATGATGCTGCGGTCGCTGCCGCCGTACTCCAGGACCAGCACGCTGACCGAAGGGTCCTCAGTGAGCCGGTTGGCCAGAACGCAGCCTGCCGACCCGGCCCCCACGATGATGTAGTCGTATTGCTCGCTTGCCATGATGATTTCCTGATTCGTTGTCCTGATTACCAAGGCGTTTTTTAAAAACGCTGTTCGCCCGTTGTGTATTGAGGCATGGTCTTTTCAATGTGCGCGATGATGGCGTCCTCGCGGCGAAGATCGAGGGAGCGGCTCAGCAGGTAATACGCGATGCCCGACACGAACAACCCGACCAGCCATGCCAGGTCCACGCTGCCCATCGCCCGCGCAAACGGGCCGACATAGACTTCATTGGCGCCATCGAAGATGCAGAAGAACGGGACCATCGCGGCGAACCCGATCGCGTATGACATCAGCCCTCGCACTCCCCATGTGCCGTAAATGTTGTTATGTGGCAGGAAGAAGTGCGGAATCGCATAGCGGCCACGGCGCACGAAGAAGTAGTCCGTGAGGTTCACGGCGGTCCACGGAACGAGGAAGTAAAGCATTACAACCAGATAGATGTTCAGCACCGATAGCCCCTTGCCTGACGTATAGATGCTGAGTGCGACGCCCAGCTGGAGCAGCACGACGAAGAAAATAGCCAGCACACGCACTCTGGCCGTGGGCTCGATCTTCCGGAACGAATCGACGCCGGTGATTGCCGTGAGCTTGGCGCTGTAGATGTTCATCGCGATCACAGGCAAAAACGCCACGATCGTCACCGCCACCACCACACTGCCCAGGCGCGGCGACAGATCGCTGCCCACCTGGTTGAGCGCGACGAGCACGTCCGTGGCGTGCAGATGGTCGCCCAGCCAGCCACCCACCGCGATCATCCACGCCCCCGAAAGCGACGCCCCAAGGAACACGGCGGCGATCAGCCTGCCGCTTGGCGTGTTTTTCGGCAGATAACGCGAATAGTCGGATACATAAGGCGCGTAAGCAATGTTATAGCTGGCCGCAGCGGCGAACTGCGTGATGAAGCCGGTCCAGACGAAACCGAGCGGCGCAGGCGCGGGCGTGCCGGGCGCGACTGCCGGCAGCGGCGCATCGGGGACCCAGTGCAGGAGGATCGCGAGCGTGACAAAGCCATATAGCGGCAGCGAAAGATACAGCGCCCACTTGAAGCTGCGATGCATCCAGTCGTGGCCGAGAATGGCCAGCACCGTCGCCGGCACCGTAACAACCAGGGCAACCTTGAGCGGGTCCCAGCCGAACAGCGCCTTGAGGCCCTGCATCATCAACACGAGATTGACGATATTGAAACCGGCAAACACGAACAGCGTGGCGAGCAGTACGAGCACCACGCCGCGATAGCCGAACTGCGCGCGCGACTGGATCATCTGCGGCAGCCCCAGATGCGGGCCCTGCGAACCGTGGAACGCCATGAACAAGGTGCCGAACATGATGCCGAGCGTGCCCGCCACCGTCGTCCACAGCGCGCTCAAGCCTACGCTGGGTCCGACAAAGCCGATGGTCATGGTGAAGAACGTGAAATTGCCGAGAAACCAGAACGGTCCCTGCCGCGATAGCCGGTCGGTCCGCTCGCTTTCCGGAACGAAGTCGATCGAGCGTCCCTCGATCGCGCCGTGCTCGCTATCGGCGGCAATCGATGCCGCGACTCTGTCATTTGCTGCCATCGTGTGCCCCATGTCGTAATGGAGGATGCTGCGATAAGGCGAAGCGGCCCGCGTGCCGGGTTCATGCGCGCAGGGCCGCTCGCCGCGTGTTGACGAAGCGGGAGCGACGCGGCGTTACGCCTCGTTCAGCGTGATCCAGACGGCCTTCGTCTCCATCAGGGAATCGAGCTGCTCCGCGCCGAGATCCTTGCCGAAACCCGATTCCTTGAAGCCGCCAAACGGCATCGCAGGATCGATCGTGCTGTGCGCGTTCACGTACACGTTGCCCGCGCGCAGCTTCGGCACGAGGCCGTGCACGCGGTTCAGGTCGCGCGAATAGATCGCCGCAGCAAGGCCATAAGGCGACGCATTCGCCAGCGCAACAGCCTCATCGACATCGTCGAACGGTGCGCTCACCAGCACCGGGCCGAAGATTTCCTCCTGCACGATGCGCATATCCGCGCGGCAATGGGCGAAGATCGTGGGCGCCACGAAGTAGCCCGCGCCGTCCAGCCGGTTGCCGCCGCATACCAGTTCCGCACCCTCCTTGCGGCCCACATCGACATAGGACATCACACGCGCCTTCTGCTGTGCCGATACGAGCGGGCTGATAAAGCAGTCGCGATCTAGCCCGGGAGCGATTGTCAGCGTGCGCGTATAGTCGATCAGTTCGGCGAGGAAGCGGTCGTGAATGCCGCGCTGCACATAGAGCCGGCTGCCCGCGTCGCACACCTGCCCTGCATTGAAGAACATGCCGTTCGCCACGCCGCGCACAGCGGCCGCAATGTCCGCATCGTCGAGCACCAGCACCGGCGATTTGCCGCCCAGCTCAAGCGTGACGCGCTTGATGCCCGCTACCGCCGCGCCGCCGACGTCGCGGCCCACCGCCGTCGAGCCGGTGAAGGTCAATTTGTCGATGCCGGGGTGACGCGCCATCGCCGCGCCGATCACGTTGCCGCGTCCGGTCACGACATTCACGACGCCCTCCGGAAAGCCCGCTTCCTGCACAAGCTGGGCAAAACGCAGCGTCGAAAGCGACGTCAATTCCGCGGGCTTGATCACGGCCGTGCACCCCACCGCAAGTGCAGCGGCAAGTTTCCAGGCCAGCGTTTGCAGCGGGAAATTCCACGGCACGATGATGCCGACCACACCCACGGGTTCCTTGCGCGTGTACGCAAGGTAGTGGCCCGGCAGCGAAGGCTCGACGGTGCGTCCGTGCAGTTTGGAGGCCCAGCCTGCGAAATAACGAAACGTATCGATAGTGCCCTGCACATCCACGTCGCGTGCGTGGCTCACCGACTTGCCGACATCGATCGATTCGATCTCGGCGAGTTCGTCGGCGTGCGCTTCGATCAGATCGGCAAGCCGGTGCAGCAACCGTTCGCGTTCAAGCGGCTTGAGGCGTCGCCATGCACCGTTATCGAACTGCGCGCGCGCCGCCGCTACCGCGCGCTCGAGATCCGCCGTCGTGGCAAGCGGTATCTGCGTGATGACGCCTTCTGTGGAGGGCTCGACGACGTCGAGCGTCTCGCCTTCGCCGCCGCTCACGAATGCGCCGCCGATATACATGCGCTGCGCTTGATCGAGAAAGCGCTTCGTGTCCTCGCGCACGCCAAACCGCTCCAGATAATGTCGTACCGTCGCTTCCAATGTCGTCTCCTGATTGTGCTGGCGTCCGTCTCAACGACGGCGCTTGCTGCGTTCGTGAAAGATGAAGCCAATCGAATTCATCAGAAGCTGCGCCGCGAGAATCGGCGTGACGCCTGCGGGATCGTACGCAGGCGCGACCTCCACGAGATCCATGCCGACCACGTTGCCGCCGCTGCGGCGCACGATGGCCTGGATGATTTCCAGAACTTCGTAGTACGTAAAACCGCCGTGGCTCGGCGTGCCGGTGCCAGGCGCAATCGATGGATCGAATCCGTCGATGTCGATCGTGATGTAGTACGCGGCGCAGTCAGGAATGCGCTCCAGCACGCCCTGCGTGCCGAGCCGGCGCACGTCGCGCACCGAGAGAATGTCGGAACCCGCCGCGCGCGCCGCATCGTAGTCGCTACGGTTAGACGAGGACACGTTGCGAATACCCAGTTGCGTCATGCCGACGATGTGCTCCATTTCCGAAGCGCGCCGCAACGGGTTGCCATGCCCATAGCGCACACCGTGCCGTTCGTCGACGAAATCCAGATGCGCGTCGAAGTGAATAATGTGAATCGGGCCGCGTCCCTCGAATGCCTTCATCACGGGCGCGTGAATGGAATGATCGCCGCCGAGCGTCACGGGCATGGCGCCGCACGCAAGAATCTTGCGAACTGCAGCTTCGATATTGGCATTGCTCGACGCCATATCGGTATGAACAATGTCGGCGTCGCCCACGTCCACCATGCGCAACTGCTCGCGCGTCAGGTAGAGCGCGTCGTCTTCGTGGTCGTAGGCGCCAGAGTGCCCGAACGAAAACAGCGTCGAGGCTTCCCGGATGCTGCGCGGGCCGAAGCGCGCGCCGGAGCGCCATTGCGTGCCCATGTCGTTGGGCGCGCCAAGGATCGCGACATCGGCGTCGATACGGTCCCAGTCGAGACAGACCGGCGACTTCGCGAACGTGCAATGTCCGACGAAAGGCAGGTCGAGCCGCCCGGTTTCGTAGGTGTTGGCCTGCATGAGTGTCTCCAGTTTGGATGCGTCGAGAGATCGATGACCGCCAGGGATTTTTTCGGGCAGTCATTCTGGGAGACACTATGGGCGGATTATTTTTGGTCGAAAATCCCGGCTAACAGATGTATATATCGGAATTTCCGAAGCAAGCGATGGCGGGAGAACAAGAACGATGGTTCAGCTTCAGGACGTGGATCTCAAGCTACTCAGGGTTTTCATGCATGTCGTGCGATGCGGCGGCTTTTCCGCTGCCCAGGCAAGCCTGAACGTCAGCCAGTCGACGATCAGCGAGCAGATGACCACGCTCGAAACGCGGCTCGGCCTCAAGCTGTGCGAGCGGGGCCGCAGCGGCTTCCGTCTCACGGAACATGGCATCGCGACCTATGAGGCGGCCCAGCGCCTGCAGGTGGCGGTCGAGGCGTTCTGCATGGACACCGACGCGTTGAAGCAGCATATTGCCGGGCGGCTGTATCTGGGCATCATCGACAACACCGTGACGGACTCCACCGCGTTATTGCCGCAAACCCTCAAGAAGTTCGTGTCGAGGGGTCACGACGTTCATGTCGACGTTTATATCGGCACGCCTGCCGAGCTGGAGGAACGCGTGCTGGACGGGCGGTTGCATGTCGCGATCGGCCATTTCCCGATTCATGTGCCGGGCCTGAACTACTTCGATCTCTATCTCGAACCCGACGGGCTCTATTGCGGTAAGGGTCACGCGCTATTCGATGCGGCGCTTGACGGCGATGTGCCGCAGGAGGCGCTGGCAGCGAGCCGCATCGTCGCGCGCGGCTATTATCAGCAGCACGATCTGAAAATGCTGAGTGCGAGCAAAGCGGCGGCAACGGTGGACAATGTCGAAGCCCAGGCCATATTGATTCTCTCGGGCGCGTATATCGGCTTTCTGCCCACGCACTACGCCGCGCACTGGGTGGAGCGTGGCGAGATGCGGCAGATCGGCCCCGGGCGTTACGGCATGCAATCGCCCTTTTGTGCGGCGACGCGCAAGGCCACGGCCCCGCCAGCGATTCTCAATGTGTTCATGACCGATCTGCACGAGAGTTTTCTGGACCGGCGTCCGGATACGGCCGCTGCTGGCCGCAGCGAAACCCGCAGGGCGCCCCCGCGCCGATAGACACAAGGCGGCCGGGACTCAACGCGACGACAAACGCGCGCGTCCGAACAGCAGCGAGCGAGTTTTGACGAACCGCTCGCATTCCTGCTTCAGCCAGGCCGCAAAAACACCTGCACGACGATCTCCGGACCGCTGGGAGAGCAGCACATAGCGCGCCGGCGCGCGCACCGCACGGCCAAAAACATTGACCAGCCGCCCGCTGCGGATTTCATCATGAACCAGCGCCGCGCGGCCCATCGCCACGCCCTGATGGCTCAACGCCGCACTAATCGCGAGGCTGGAAAAATTGAATTGCGGCCCGTCGATTTGCGCCAGCCACTCTGGGTGGACCGCTTCCAGCCAGGTTCGCCACTCGCAGAACGGCTCCGCTCCGGACCACGGCGCGGCATCGTGCAGCAGCACTGCGCCGTCCAGCGAAACGCCCGCCGCGAGCTTCGGATGCAGCGCCAGATATTCAGGCGTGGCGACCGGCACGAGGTACTCGTCCATCAGGATCTCGGCCTGCAAACGCCGGTAACGCGCCGCATCGTAGCGAATGGCGATGTCAATATCCGCCGCTTCCATCGACAGCCGGTCCAGCGCCTGGAACTCCGCCATCAGGCGCACCGGCACCTCCTCGTGCTGCTGCATGAAGGTGCCTAGCCGTGGCATCAGCCATTGAAGCGCGAACGAAGGCAGGCAACTGACCTGCAGCGGTGCTGCTGGCAAGGCGAGCCGCTGCAGCGTCTGGCCGATATCGTTGAGCGCGCGAGCCGTGGTTTCCAGCAGCGCCGCGCCCTCGCGCGTGAGTTTGAGACTGCGCGCCTGGCGCACAAACAGCGGATAGCCGAGCCGATCTTCCAGATGACGCATCTGCTGACTCACCGCGCTTTGCGACAGGCTCAACGACTCAGCAGCGCGGGTAAAACTGAGGTGACGGCCCGCCGCCTCGAAGCAGCGCAGTGCACCAAGCAATGACGCGTCGATCTTCGTTAGCATAAGACTAGCTAATGTGATGATTAGAAATGGTCGCTGTTTTTATAGCAGATTTATCGCCAGAATGGCCGCTTCTTCATCTTTCCATGGATTAACCGCTCTTATGGAAGCCATTCTCGATCCGGCCTTGCTAAAGAATCTCCAGGCCCGGCAGCCTCTACTCTGGCTCAATCCCAGGCTGGGTCAGCCGCTGCCGGCATCGGCGCCACAAGCCGCACTGATCGCCGACGCAGAAGCCCGGTTCGCGCGATTCGCGCCGCTCCTGGCCACCTTGTTCCCGGCACTCGTGGCCACCGGTGGCCAGATCGAATCGCCTCTCATGCCGGCCGAGCCGCTGCGGCACGCGTTGGGAGCGCAAGCCCACGCAAACGACGCCTGGTTCATCAAGCGCGACGACGCGCTCCCCGTGACCGGATCGATCAAGGGGCGCGGCGGATTTCATGAAATCCTCGCGTTGGCCGAGTCCATCGCCCTTGAAGACGGCATGATCGACGCCAATGCGGATCTTCGTGTCCTTGCGGGCGAGAAAGCGCGTGCGCTGTTTGCGCGATATACGGTCGGCGTAGGCAGTACCGGCAATCTCGGCTTGAGCATCGGCGTGATGGCCAAGGCACTCGGCTTCGACGCGATCGTGCACATGTCCTCCGACGCGAAGGACTGGAAGAAGGCGCGGCTGCGCGAGCGCGTCGTGCGCGTGGTCGAGCACGACGGCGACTACGCCGAAGCGGTGGCAGCCGGACGCAAGCAGGCGCTCGAATCGCCGTTCGGCTACTTCGTCGACGACGAACGCTCCGAGATGCTTTTTTTCGGCTATGCGACGGCTGCCCGCTATCTGGCGCAGCAGCTCGCCGATGCTGGCCGCACCGTCGACGCGGCGCACCCGCTTTTCGTCTATCTGCCCTGCGGTGTTGGCGGAGCGCCGGGCGGCATCACCTTCGGCCTCAAGGCGCTGTTTGGCGAGCATGTGCATTGTTTCTTCGCCGAGCCCGTTGCATCGCCGTGCATGCTGGTGCAGTTGGCGTCTGGAGGCGATGCGCCACTGTCCGTCTACGACATCGGACTCGACAACCGTACCGATGCCGACGGCCTGGCGGTCGGCCTGGCCTCCACGCTCGCAGCACCGCTGATGGCCAGCCAGCTATCTGGAGTCCTGACTGTTTCCGACGCACAGCTTTACGCTCACCTGCTTGCGCTACACACGGCGCTGGACGTGGAAATCGAACCGTCTTCCGCTGCAGCAGCAGGCGCACCGATTTGGCTAAGCGAAACGCCTGCCGGGCAAGCGTATGTGCGCGAACATGAAATCGACATGCGAAGCGCAACCCATGTCATCTGGACTACGGGCGGCTCGCAGGTTCCTCAGGCCGAACATCGGCGCTTCAGGACTATTGCCGAAAATCACCAGCGATAGCCGATACCGGCCAGAATCACATCGGTATCACGGTCATAGCGTGTCACGACGCGGTTCCACTCGAGCCGCGCGTCCCAGTGAGGACCAAAGCGGTACGACCCGGCGATCGTGACGAGACCCGAGAATTTTCCGGCGCCCGGTCCCGGCGACTCGCTGTTCTCGTTTTCGTTGATCGCGTAGTACGCTCCTGCGCCGACACCCAGCGTGACTTTGTCGTCGATGAACGCCCGCGTGAGCCAAAGCTGGCTGGTCAGGCCGTCGCGGCGCGCAATTTTGCTGCTGCCTTCGTGCAGATAGCCGAAGGTCCAGTCCAGATACCGCGCGAGACCCCGGCGGTACTCGATGGCGCCGGCCAACGCGGCGGGGGAACTGGTCGAGTTCACGATCGTCTTGCCGCCATATAAGGCGACCTCGTTCTGTGTCACGTTGGCCGACGAACCTGCCGCCCATGCGCGCGGCCCTGGCGTGTCGGGCGCGTCCAGTTGATACCCCACGCCCAGCATGACGCCGGTGGAGTCAGGGCCACGCTGCACGTGAACGCGATTCAGTTGCAACTGGGTGACCCAGCGGCTGGAGGCGTACCAGGAAGCGCGAACGCTATACACGATGCCCCAGCCGTGCACGTCCGAGTAGCTGCCCCCTTGCTGGGCCGTGGTCGTGTCGTAGTAGCGGTAAGGGCCAAGACCTGCCTGCAGCACGAACTGCGGGCTTCCCACCGGCACGCGCGCCCAGAACTGCACAAGCTGGCCGTCGCGATGATGATCGGGAATATGTCCTTCGTTAAGCCAGGTGAAACTGGCCGCGAAGTTCTTGCCCAGGCCTTCCTGATAGTTAAAGGCCCAGGTGTAGGTGTTGATGTTGCTGGCGCGCGAGCCACCACCGAACAGCGAGAATTCCTGCGCTTGCGCCTGCGGTGCAAAGCCGAGCCATAGCAGCGCGAGCAGGCATGCGCTCCTGGAGGGCGCTACAGCGCCTGCGCGCGGCTCAAGCCGCTTCGTGCTCTCATCGGCCCTGCCGGAGCATATCGTCACGGTCTACCCCCTTGGCTGCGATCGGGAAAGCGGCTGGCGTAGCGTCATCCGTGTTCGCACTGGCAACAGCCGCACGCTGCCAGTCGCCGCCCAGCGCGAGCAGCAAATCGACCCGTTGAGCAAGCTGGTCACTTAGTACGCCGACGAGATCCATCTGCGCCGTCAACATTGCTTGCCGGTCCTGCAGGACCTGACGTTCGTCCGCCGAGCCGATTCTCGCACGGGTCGCCGCCTGGCTCTCCAAAACCTGACACTCCTGCACGCGCGCCTGCAATTGCGTTGCGCGGGCAGACAAACTCGCTTCGGCCTGCAAGCCTGCCTCGACTTCGCTCAGTGCCTCCAGCGCGCTGTTGTCATAGGCGACGATTACCGCCTTCTGCTCTTCCGAATAATAATCGGCCTGTGCCTTAAGCTTTCCTCCCGTGAAAATGGGCGCGAGGAACGAGGCATTGACACCCGCGATCGGGCTACGAGAATCGACGAGGGACAGCACGTTGCTGCGGATGCCGGTAATGGCCGCGCTGATCGAGACGGTGGGCAGACGCGCGGCCTGCGCAGCCTGACGCTGGTCGAACGCCGCCGCAACACGCTCATACGCGGCGATCATGTCGGGCCTGCGCTCGATCAGTCTGGCCGGCAAGCCCGCGGGCGGCGCGGCCGGCAACGTCGGCAACGCCGCACCGGCCTGCATCTCCCCAGCCGGATAGCGGCCCAGCAGCAATTCCAGCGCCTGCGCCGCGCGGTTTCTGGCAAGCGTGGCTTTGGCGAGCGCGTCCTGATTCTCGCGCAACGTGTTTCGCGCCTGCTCGAGTTCCGATTGCGGCGCCGCGCCAATCGCCACCCGGCGGCCCTCGATATCGACGAGTTGCGCCTGGATGCCGACGATCTGCCCGAGCGTGTTTTCCAGTTGCGTGCATTTGATCAACGCGAACCAGGCTTTGGCCGTGGTGGCCGCCACCACGCGTTGCGCCCACACATAGTCGGCCTGGGACGCGATACGTTGAGAGTTCGCCGCGCGAGCCTGCGCGCGAATACGCCCCCACAGGTCCAGTTCCCAGCTCGCGCCGACCGAAACAATCTGCGACTCGGCCTGGCCGCCGCGCCCCCTGGCCCCCGCATTGGGCAGCAGCGCGCTGTCTTGCACGGCGACGAGGGCTTCTGCCTGCTGCACACGAATGGCGGCGATCGCCAGATCGCCGTTGTGGGTCATGGCCTCGCGCACCAGCGGGTTCAGCTCGTCATCGCCGAAGCCGGCAAGCCAGCCGTCAGCTGGGTCGCCCTGCACCGCCTGATTGGCCCATTGCCGATGCTCGCCCGACGCTCCCATCGCATGGAGTGCGAGATCCGATGCTGCCGGTGGCTTGTCGAGCGCACAGGCGTTCAGGAGTCCGACTGGAATTGTGATCGACAGGATTAACGCTTTGTTAAAGATCGATGGCATCGCGCTCATTCCCTTAATGCAGCTTGACCACGAGATAGTTCAACCTCGAACTCACGCGCACGAACACCATACGGATGATCTGTATCGCCTCGACGTGGTCGGTATAAATGGCGCCCGCGCCGATCGCACCCACCGGCAACCTGCGACCCTGCGATTCCCCGCTCAAGCTCAGTTTGACCGCGAATCGATTGGGACTGACCGCGGCCGCGCCGGTATTCGGCAACATGCCGCCTTGCGCGAACTGGCCTTGCGACTGGGCCCAGACAATCGAATCCACCTTCGCTTCGAGGATCGTTCCGGGACTCGTCGGCAGGTACACTTCCGCCGGATCGCCCTCACGAACATTGAACAGTTCGTTCTGGTCGTAGAAAGCGACCAGTTCCTCGTCGTCCTCAACGAAGCTGAATGCCGGTGTCAGCGGCAGCGGAACCAGCATCGTCCCAACACGGACCTGCAGATTCACCACCTGCCCATCGGCAGGCGCGCGATAGACCGTCTGCGCAAGCTGCCATTGGGCGTTTTCGAGCATGCTCAGGGTTTCTGCCCGACGAGCGCGCGCCGCGGCAATCGCGGCGAATTCGCCCTGGCTTGTCGCGGAAAGCTTTGCCTTCGTCGCGGCTTCCTCGGCGTTCGCGCTGATCCACTCGCCTTCCAGTTCGTGCTGGCGCGCCATGGCGTCGTCGCGATCGAATTTCGAACCGGCACCCGCCGCAAACAGCGCGTCCTGCTCGATCAGCCTTTGACGGGCGAGCGCCAGTGAGGCCGCCACGGTGCTGACCTTGCCGGCCTGACTGCGCGCCGAATCCTCAAGCTGACGGGCCGACGCCTCGGCCTCGGCGACGGCGGCGTCGTCCGCATGCAGTCGCGCTTCGAGTTGCTCCACCGTCAGTTCATAGGGCGCAGGATCGATGCGCAGCAGAACATCGCCCTTGCGGTAGTGCCGGTTGCCTTCCACCGGAATTTCGATGATGCGGCCTTTCACCTGAGGCACGACCTGTAGCACCTTGCCCATCACCCGGACTTCGTGCGTGGACGGCGCAACTACGTTGAGCGTCAGCACGAGCGACGTCAGCGCAACGATGGGGATCGTGAACGCGACCACCATGCTGACGACGTTCCACGGCAGCCATTTGAACTTGAAGAAAATCAGCCAGACGCACAAGGCGTAGAGACCTAGAATCAGGATTTCCATTTAGACCACGTCCTTATCGTCATCCGGCAGAGCCTTGTCCGTACCATAAGCGGCGCGATAGAACACCGGCTTGGTGTGCGCCCATAGCCATGCCAGCGGCCAAAGCAGGCCACCAAAAAACAGCGAAAGCAGACACAGCGCGTGAATGGCCTCTTTTTGCGGATGCTGCTTCTTTCTGGCCACTTTCTCCGGCAGGATATGCAGCATCCAGAAAACGTAAATGCCCGCGACGGGCACAACGGCGAGCACGATCCACGAAAGAAAATCGGCCGCGTGTTCCAGCGAAGTGCGCTCTATCGCGGCGAAAGCGGGCGTGCCAATGCCCAGCAGGATTGCGCCAACCAGCAGATAGCGTCGCGATTTGACCCATGCGGTCAGATTGCGCGGATAACAATTCATAAATTCAGATGATGAAAAAGAAAGGCTGTAATGAAATACAAGCGAAGCGGGAGCCACTGGCTAGCACTACAGGACCGGTGAAGGCATGTCGAAGGGGATTGATCGATCGAAACCTGGCAATCCTGACGAACCACGACTGGAAATCGCCCCCGTAAAAATCATCATTGGCACCGGCTCGTTGACGCCGAGCACGCGTGTCATTGCACCGGTGCTCTCGAGCCGGCCCAATACACCGTCGACGTTGCTGGCAACGCTCGAATGCACCGCTGCTGAATCGATCGCGTCGGGATGACGCCTGGCTGTCGCAGTGTCCCGAGACTTGACCGTGTAGAGCAGATCGTAGGGATTGGGCCGCTCGCCAGCGTAGTCCGTCGAGCGCGTTGCGACCTCCATCCAGAATCCAAAACCGTAACCTGCGCCGGGTGAAATACGCGCCCAGCCACTCTCGCAGACGGCCTGTGCCTGCGCCTGGCCGGCGCCCGCCATCACGGCAATCAACGCCAGTTTGCGTGCGGTGCTTCGTTGGTTCCCGTTCATTCGTGCAGATCCCTTCCAGTAGGCGGCATATCGCGCTTGGCGCTATGCGCATTTCAAACGTTTCGGCAGACAGGGAAATTTACGCAACGGGAGTCCGGCTCACTATCACAGGAATCAGAAAACGCAATTCGTGGCCAGACGTCTGGAGGTCCATCCAGGTGTTTCTAATTTATGTGATAGCGCCCACGCAGCGTGCCCAATATCCTCGAATAACAATGAATTTCAGACCGGGGAGACGGGACATGGTTGATTGCCAGCGGAGCGGTAAGATAAGAGAAGCGCAATCGCGCATGGTCCCGCTCAGCCCGGATCAGCCGTCATTCGAAGAAGACGCGGCGGTCGGCTCGCTGAAGCTGACTTACCAACCCATTGTCTGTGCGCGCTCTGGCGCACCGAAAGGCGCGGAAGCGATCGCGCACTGGTATGGCGGGCCCCATGTTCCGTCAAAAGCAACCGGTAACGCATCAGACTTCCCGGCACGAGAACTCGAACAGATCCTGGACCAAGGATGTGCTGAACTGGCTCGATGGCGACTCTGCACGCCGGAACCGGTGGCGCTGTCGATCGACATCTCGCTGGAACATATTCTCGGCAGCGATTTGAAGGCAATGGCTACCCGCTGCATTCGCCGGCATGCGATCCGTCCGGAAAACCTGAAATTTGAAATGTCCGAACCGCGTCTTGAGGACATGACGCAGACGCTCATCGCACGCCTGGCCGATTTGCGGCGCGTGGGCGTTGCCATCGTGCTCGACGATTTCGGCATCACGCCATCGTCGCTGTCGAGCCTGATCACGTTGCCGGTCAGCGGCCTCAAATTCGGTCAGCGCTTTACGAAGAACCTTCCGGCCAATGAGACGTCTGCGGCAATCGTGGCGAGCGTGGTGAGCCTTGCCCGTGATTTTGGTGTCTCCGTGGGCATTGATGGCGTCGAGACGGACGGCCAACTCTCGTGGCTGCGCCAGTTCGACAGCCTCCACGTACAAGGCACATTGATTTCAACGCCGCTTAGCGGCGAATCCCTTTTTTATCGGCTACTGCGTACGCCAAATGGCGGCGTATTTGCGCCTGTTGCGTGATGATCGCCCGCGGTCGAATTATCCGATGATTGAGTAGCTTGAATTCACTCTGCGACCCCAAATAATAAGGTGAACGAAAGTGCTAGAAAAAGTAAAGCTCGGGTAAACTCCATGTCTCAAAAATTTTCCATCCGGTCCGGCCTCGTCGATCGACGTCCTGTTTGTGGGCACCGACCCCATAATCGCCCTGCACCGCTCCCGCTTTGAATTCGATTTCCCAAACTCCCCGTACGGCCCCAACCGTTGCGATAGCAGACGATCATCCGATGATCCGGCTCGCGATCAAGGACGTTCTGCTTCCTCTGCGCGCTCATGAAGTTGTGATGTGCCAATCCGGCAAGGAACTGCTCGACGCGCTGGAGCGTCGCCGCTTCGATCTCGTGGTCACCGACTTCGCCATGGAGCGCGAGCAAGGCAGCGAGGACGGCCTGCGCCTGATCCAGCGAATCAGAAGCCGCTTTCCTGACACGCCGCTCGTCGTGTTCACCATGCTGACGAATCCAGGCTTGCTCTCGTGCATTCAGGCGGAAGGCGTGGCGGCAATCGTTGGGAAAACTGAAGATCCTGAAGTTCTGAGACGCGCCTGTCTCGACGCGATTTCCGGCGTGGCGTCAGGGCATCTTTCGGCAGCCATCGCCAGCAGGATTGCCAGCGCCGGCGGGCGGGCCGATGCACGCACGAGCGCGCTTTCGCCGAAGGAGATTGAAGTCGTGCGCCTGTTCGCGAGCGGCGATTCGCTGACCAAAATCGCCGCCGGTTTTCATCGTTCGCTCGCAACCATCGCGGCCCAAAAGAGATCGGCAATGGAAAAGCTGAATATCGCCAACAACGCGGATCTGATCGCCTACGCCCGCGACAACGGCCTTGCATGAAAAAGCCGGCCACTGCGCGATACAACGATTCACCGTTACGCGATTTCGATTCGATAGATAAGAGCCTGCAACGCGAACGGCGAGTCTTCTCTTTCGTCGTGCTGTTATTGGCGTTCGTCACGCTCGCGGTTGCGGCCGTTATTGTGCTGGTATGCCTGAACGACTCGCTGCGCGCCCAGGAGCAACTCGCGCGCCTTTATCAACAGGCGGTTGACGATACGATTCTGGAGAGTCGCAGCGCCCTCACTGCCTCGAATCTCATCCTGGGCCTGCGGGCCAGCGATCCGGCCCACGCCGATGACGGCAAGTCTGGCGAGGATCGTTGCCGGCGCGTGCAGGCTGGCGGCCCCGGCAACCTGATCGTGCAACAAAGCTGCAATGAAGCGGTCCACGTTTTAATCGCGGCGGGCCAGATGCCGTCGATCGAGGTCATCGCCGTGGCCGACGGCACAGCGTACCGCTACATCGATCCGCAGTCGGCCGCGGTGACCGATACCTCGCCCAGTCAGTCCATGTCCGCATCGACGATCATCGGCGCGGTGCTGGACCAATATCGGGCTGAAGGCGTCGCTCCGCTAGAAGCCGCGCGCGAGAAGCGCGTCGTCTGGCTGACGATCCCGTCCGCCGTGAAGGGTGCGAACCCGGAAATCGTCGGTGCTTCGCTGATCGCGAAAGACAACCGGATCTACGCGGTCGCGCTCACGCGCATCGCCCTGAACACCCTGCTCCAACGCGCCAGGCGCGGGCTTTCCATGCCCAATGCCATTTTCTTCGACAGTTTCAACAGCCCGCGTGCTCCGGCGAACAGGCTAGCCGACGCCGCACGGCTCGACCGCAGCATTCAGGCGCGCCAGGCCGGCGTGTTTCACTTCGTGCCGGGCTATGGCTGGGCGATGCGCTCGCCGCCGCTCGCAGCGGGTTTTGGCCGCCTCGTTTTCGTGCTGCCGCACGGCCAGCAGATTCATCGGATGGCAAGCGAACTACTGCTCGTCGGCGCCGTCGCCACGGCTATCCTCGTGCTGCTGTTTGCCATGTATCGACACTGGAACTACCGGTTCCTCGTCGTGACCTATGAGGAGGCCGCACGAGCCGTCGAGAGCGAAATGCTCAATCATCTCCTCGTGCACGCAACGCCAGTTGGCCTGTGTATCGTGCGTCGAGAAACGCTTGAAATCAGCGTATCGAATCAGATCGCACGCGACGTGCTCGGTCTGGGCCCACAGGAAACAGCGCTACCACCGACACTGCGCACGGTGCTCGACGCTCATCTTGGCGCGCAGGACACAAGCCCCGACTCAAGCGGGTTATTCCAGATCCCGTTTACCCTGAACCGCGATGGAATCAGCCCGGTCCATCTGGAGATCACGTATGCAACGGCGGAGGTCAGGCACGAGGCCGTGCTGTTCTGCGCCATCGTCGACGTCACCGAGCACCACCACTCGAATCAGTTGCTCAGGCAAGCCAAACTCGCGAGCGATGCGGCGGCGAAAGCCAAGCTTTCGTTCTTCGCATCCATGAGCCACGAAATACGCACGCCGCTTTCTTCGCTGGTCGGCAATATCGAACTCGTTTCCATGGGGCCGCTGCAAGCCGAGCAACGCGAACGCGTGCGGGCCATGCAGGTCTCGGCCGAAGGCTTGCTGCAGGTGGTCAACGATGTGCTCGACTTCTCCAGGATCGATGTCGGCGCGTTGAGTATCGTGGAAGCCCCTGGATCGCTGACTGAACTGCTTGAGCGCATTGCCTCGTCGCACGCGCGCGAAGCCAGCAAACGCGGGCTCAATCTGCACGCGGTGTTCGATCGGCACATCCCTGACGAACTCTCTTTCGATTCTGTGCGCGTGGCGCAGATCGTCAATAACCTGCTGAACAATGCGCTGAAATTCACCCATTCCGGCAAGGTCGTATTGCGGGCGCACTGGCGCGCGCAGGGCATCGAGATCGAAGTGTCCGATACCGGCATCGGCATTCCCCGCGACCAGCAGCAAGGCCTTTTCCGGCCGTTTTCGCAGGCAAGCTCGAATCGCTTCGCCCAGGCGCGCGGGACCGGTCTCGGCCTGTCGATCTGCGCAAAGTTATGCGAACTCATGGGAGGACGCATCACGCTCGACAGCATGCCGAACATGGGCACGCGCGTGAGCGCCCATCTGCCGCTCAAGGCGACGAAGCCCGCAAGCGGGGCGGTCAGACCGCACAACCTGCCGCCTGGGCGCATCGCTGTGCTATTTCGGGCTCCAGAACATTATGAAGCGTTACTCCAGTTATTCGACTGGAGCGCGGGCGCACCGGTCGCGATCCCGGATCTGGACAGCGCAGGCGACAACGATGCCTACGATTGCCTGGTGGTGACCGAAGAATTCGATGCGCTGGCCGTGGCCGACTGGTACGCAAAACCGGCTTCGATCGTCTGGATCAGGCAACAAGGTCCGTTGCTTGCCACAACACGCGCGGACGGCAGCCAGGAGGTATCGAGGTATAGCCGCACGGGCATCCAGACCGCGCTCGATGCCGCCATATCGGGGGCAACGACATCGGGAGCAGCGAGCCAGCCTCGCGAGGCCGGTCGTGCGCGCCCCCCCGGCGTCAGTCATAGCGCGCAGAGGCCGCTGGACGGCCTGCGTGTACTGATCGCCGAAGACAACCAGCTAAATCGCAGCCTGCTTCGCGATCAGTTATCCGTTCTGGGGGCACACGTACGCGAGACCGGCAACGGTTACGAAGCGCTCGCCACATTGGCGAAAGAACACTTGGATGCTGTTCTGACCGATATCGACATGCCCGGCATGAATGGTTTCGATCTGCTGCGCGAGATCCGCAGTCGTGGAATGCGGATGCCCGTCTACGCCGTAAGTGCAAGCACGCGCCCCGAAGACGTTGCGAAGGGACGCGCGACAGGCTTTGCGGACTACTTCACCAAGCCCGTCGCACTCAGCGTGCTGGCTCGTGAACTGGGAGCGGGCCCTCGCGCAAGCTACGACCTTAGCCCGCAGCCATCCAGCCACGCCCTTGAAAGCGGCGAGCAGGATATCCCCGATATTCCGCACCTGCCCGCCGACTATGCCGAAGCCTTCCTTGGCCAGACTGAAGCCGATATTCAGGCCTATGCGAACGCGCTGGCGAATCACGACGTCGGCAGCCTCGAACGATTGCTTCACCGCATTTCGGGAACACTTGCCGTGGTCGAGAATTCCGGGCTACTCGCCTTGAGTCAGGACTTGCGCGACCAGCTCCAGGAAGCCGGAAGCTGGAACGAAGAAATCGAATCCCAGTCGGCATTCATTCTGCAAGCGTTGACCCAGATGTGCGAGCGTGTAAAGGCAGACGCAGCACTCGCCGATACAGACCCTACCCTTTGATACGGGCAGCGGGGCTTGCTGCCTGGCGAGCACCGCGCGTCATTCTCCGATTCTAAGTTCTACGATTGCGGGCGCTTCGCTCAAGCCGCAATATGATCACGACAGCTGCAGCGATCAAACAGCAGATCTGTCCAGTCACGCAAGTGAACTCTCCTTTTCGCGCCCGCCTCCGTGCGGGCGCCTTTTTCCGGATCACCGCAGGAAAATGGCCGTATCTGGATACGATTCATATTAATTCGTTATCCAGAATATTTTCCTTTGCTAATGACGATGATCCGCTCGACAGGATAGAGAATGAATCAACGCCCACGCCTTTTTAAATTCAAGCGCTTCTCACTGGCTCTGGCGCTGGCCTCGGCTGCAGCGATCTGCGTCGCGCAGAGCGCCCATGCACAGGTCGTGTACCTCATCTGCGGACGGCTTTTAAGTGGCGGCGCTGCGGATGGTCTGCGCGGAATCGTCGGCCTGGCGGCGGTTTTCCTCGACGAGCGTGTTGGCGACGAAGGCCAGTGCGGGTGCGCAATCGTGCCGATAAAGGCCAGCGCCCACACGAACGAACCCGTCGCGCTCACGATCATGCCGACGACCAGCGGCGTGATGATGCCTGCGAGGTTGGCGGCCAGGTTGAAGATGCCGCCCGTCAGGCCGAGCATGCCGG
>NZ_DASZJJ010000296.1:0-28406 GCF_035948235.1 Paraburkholderia sp.
CAGATCTTCCTTTCTCATACTGGCACCGAGTCTGCTACCACCCGGGCGCGGAACTTTTCCGGCAGCGCTCTCGGTGTCAGTACATCGACCGGCACACCCAGCAGCGTTTCCAGTCGCAACTGGATTTGCGCGAGATCGATAAATGTAGTTTCCGGCGTCGGATCAACCAGCAGATCGAGGTCGCTATCCTCATCGTCCTCGTCGCGGGCCGAAGAGCCGAACACGCGTACATTCGTCGCGTGATGGCTCGCGACGATCTCACGGATTTCCGCGCGATGCGCGCGTAAAGCTTCGGATGGTCTCATGACGGCTCCAGATTTTTCGGGTATTCGAGCAAACGTTGCAACGAACAGACCGCTAAATTACCGCTAACGACACCACGGCAATCTGCTCCAAACCCCCTGCCACAAGCGGCCCATTCTACGCGAGTCGCGTCTTGCGGCGCCTGCTGGCCGAACGGCCGACCCTTCCACAAATTGCCGCGCGGTCCCAAATCAGTACAATACCTCGCGAATACGGCCTACCGGGCTGGCGCGCCGCGCTTGTCGCTTTGGCGAGCAGTCCGTCCACGCCATTGTTTCGTCACGGTTTTTTTGAACACTCAACGCGTTTTCCCCGCAGATGTCCACAGCCTCTGTGGACAAGCGCGCGGACAACTCCCTGCGGATCACCATGTCAACGAAGAAGTCAAACGCTGCAAACGCTGGATATAGCGAAGCGTCGATCAAGGTGCTCAAGGGCCTCGAGCCCGTCCGGCAACGGCCGGGCAAGTACACGCGCACCGAGAATCCGCTGCATATCATCCAGGAAGTCATCGACAACGCTTCGGACGAAGCGCTCGGCGGCTTCGGCAAACGCATCACCGTCACGCTGCACGCGGACCAGTCGGTGTCCGTCGAGGACGATGGCCGCGGCATCCCGTTCGGCCTGCACCCCGAAGAAAAGGTGCCGGTCGTCGAAATCGTCTACACGCGCCTGCACGCAGGCGGCAAGTTCGACAAGGCCGCTGGCGGCGCCTACACGTTCTCGGGCGGCCTGCACGGTGTGGGCGTGTCGGTTACCAATGCGCTCTCGAAGCAGCTCGACGTGACCGTCTGGCGCGATGGCAAGGTCGCCGAACTCGGCTTTTCGCATGGCGACGTCGTCAAGCCGCTCACCGTGCGCAACGCCGCGCGCGACGAAAAGAAAACCGGCACGCGCGTGACCGCGTGGGCCGATCCGAAGTATTTCGACTCGCCCAATCTGCCGCTGGGCGAACTGCAACGCCTGCTGCGCTCGAAGGCGGTGCTGCTGCCCGGCGTCGAAGTCGAACTCATCAACGAGAAAACCGGCGAGCGCCTGAGCTGGAAGTATGAAGACGGCCTGCGCGGCTATCTGCTCGAAGGCATGGGCGGCGCCGACCTGCTGATCCCGCTGTTCGAAGGCGAGCGTTACGCCGACGGCCGCACCAACGACGACACTTTCGCCGAAGGCGAAGGCGCCGCGTGGGTGGTGGCCTGGTGCGAGGAAGGCACGCTCACGCGCGAGTCCTACGTCAACCTGATCCCCACGCCCGCGGGCGGCACGCACGAAAGCGGTCTGCGCGACGGCCTGTTCCAGGCGGTCAAGAGTTTTGTCGAGCTGCACAATCTCCAGCCGAAGGGCGTGAAGCTGCTGCCCGAAGACGTGTTCGCGCGCGTCTCGTTCGTGCTGTCGGCCAAGGTGCTCGATCCGCAGTTCCAGGGGCAGATCAAGGAACGCCTGAACAGCCGCGACGCCGTCAAGCTGGTGTCGTCGTTCACGCGTCCGGCGCTCGAACTGTGGCTCAACCAGCACGTCGAGCACGGCAAGAAGCTCGCCGATCTCGTCATCAAGCAGGCCCAGGCGCGCACCCGCGCGGGCCAGAAGGTCGAAAAGCGCAAGAGTTCGGGCGTGGCGGTGCTGCCCGGCAAGCTCACCGACTGCGAAGCGACCGATATCGCGCGCAACGAACTGTTCCTCGTCGAGGGCGATTCGGCGGGCGGTTCGGCCAAGATGGGCCGCGACAAGGAATATCAGGCGATCCTGCCGCTGCGCGGCAAGGTGCTGAACACGTGGGAAACCGAGCGCGACCGCTTGTTCGCCAATAACGAAGTGCACGACATTTCGGTGGCGATCGGCGTCGATCCGCATAGCCCGGACGACACCGTCGATCTCTCGAATCTGCGCTACGGCAAGATCTGCATTCTCTCGGACGCAGACGTCGACGGTTCGCACATCCAGGTATTGCTGCTCACGCTGTTCTTCAAGCATTTCCCGCAGCTGATCGAGCGCGGCCACGTGTACGTGGCGCGTCCGCCGTTGTTCCGCGTCGATGCGCCCGCGCGCGGCAAGAAGCCCGCACAGAAGCTCTACGCACTGGACGAAGGCGAGCTCGAAGCGATTCTCGACAAGCTGCGCAAGGACGGCGTGCGCGACACGCAATGGTCCATCAGCCGCTTTAAGGGCCTGGGCGAAATGAGCGCCGAACAGCTCTGGGACACCACCATGAATCCCGACACGCGCCGCCTGTCGCCCATCGTGCTCGGCGACCTCGATTACGAGGCTACCGTTGCGCGCATGACGATGCTGATGGGCAAGGGCGAAGCGGCCTCGCGCCGTTCGTGGCTCGAAGAGAAGGGCAACGAAGTCGAAGCGGACATCTGACGCCGCCTTCACCTACACCCGCCCACACCAGACTACGGATTAATTGAAACATGGACGATCTTTTTGTTGAAGCGACTGGCGCCGACGGTGGCGACACGCTCACGCTCGGCCACTACGCGGAACGCGCCTACCTCGACTACGCGGTGAGCGTGGTCAAGGGCCGCGCGCTGCCCGACGTCTGCGACGGCCAGAAGCCGGTGCAGCGCCGCATCCTGTTCGCGATGAACGAAATGGGCCTCGGCGACAACGCCAAGCCCGTGAAGTCGGCGCGCGTGGTCGGCGACGTGCTCGGTAAGTATCACCCGCACGGCGACCAGTCGGCCTACGACGCGCTCGTGCGTCTGGCCCAGGACTTCTCGATGCGCTATCCGCTCATCGACGGTCAGGGCAACTTCGGTTCGCGCGACGGCGACGGCGCGGCGGCGATGCGTTACACGGAAGCGCGCCTCACGCCCATCGCCAAGCTGCTGCTCGACGAAATCGACATGGGCACCGTCGATTTCATGCCGAACTACGACGGTTCCTTCCAGGAGCCGAAGACGCTGCCCGCGCGCCTGCCGATGCTGCTGCTCAACGGCGCATCCGGTATCGCGGTCGGTCTGGCCACCGAAATCCCTTCGCACAATCTGCGCGAAGTGGCGACGGCGGCCGTGGCGATGATCAAGAATCCGAAGCTTTCGCATGCGGAAATCATGGAGCGTCTGCCGGGGCCGGATTTCCCGGGCGGCGGCCAGATCATTTCGAGCGAAGCGGAAATCGCGGCGGCCTATGAATCGGGCCGCGGCAGCCTGAAGGTGCGCGCTCGCTGGAAGATCGAGGATCTCGCGCGCGGGCAGTGGCAACTCGTCGTCACCGAACTGCCGCCCAATACGTCGGGCCAGAAGGTGCTCGAAGAGATCGAGGAGCTGACCAACCCGAAGCTCAAGCTCGGCAAGAAAACGCTCACGCCCGAGCAGTTGCAGAACAAGCAGACCATGCTCGGCCTGCTGGACGCCGTGCGCGACGAGTCGGGCAAGGACGCGCCCGTGCGTCTGGTGTTCGAGCCGAAGACCAGCAAGATCGATCAGGGCGAGTTCGTCAATTCGCTGCTCGCCAATACGAGCCTCGAATCGAACGCGTCGCTGAACCTCGTGATGATCGGCGCCGATGGACGTCCGCGCCAGAAGGGCATCAGCGAGATCCTGGGCGAGTGGATCGGCTTCCGTTTCGCGACGGTCACGCGCCGTACGCAGCATCGTTTGACCAAGGTTGACGACCGCATCCACATCCTCGAAGGGCGGATGATCGTCTTCCTCAATATCGACGAAGTCATTCGCATCATCCGCGAGGCGGACGAGCCGAAGGCGGCGCTGATGAGCGCGTTCGGTCTGTCCGAGCGCCAGGCCGAGGACATTCTTGAAATTCGTCTGCGTCAGTTGGCGCGGCTGGAGAAGATCAAGATCGAGAAGGAACTGGCTGAACTGCGCGAAGAGAAGGCGAAGCTCGAAGAACTGCTCGCCAACGAATCGTCGATGAAGCGCCTGATCGTCCGGGAAATCGAAGCCGACGCCAAGCAGTACGGCGACGATCGCCGCACGCTGATCCAGCAGGAAAAGCGCGCGACTTTCGAAGTGCGCGTGGTGGACGATCCGGTCACGGTGGTGGTGTCGCAGAAGGGCTGGGTGCGTGCGCTCAAGGGCCACGGGCTCGATACGCAGAGCTTCACGTTCAAGGCCGGCGACGGTCTGTACGCGGCGTTCCAGTGCCGCACGCCCGATACGCTGATCGCGTGGGGCAGCAACGGGCGCGTCTATTCGGTGTCCGTGGCGCAACTGCCGGGCGGTCGCGGTGACGGCGTGCCGGTCACGTCGCTGATCGAGCTGGAAGCCGGTTCGCATCTGCTGCATTACTTCGCAGCGGGCGCTGAGCAGCCGCTGCTGCTGGCGTCGAGCAACGGCTTTGGCTTTATCGCGAAGATTGGTGACATGGTCAGCCGCGTGAAGGCGGGCAAGGCCTTCATGACGATCGACGCAGGCAGCGTGCCGCTCACGCCGATGCCGATGGTGCCGGACGCGATCCAGGTGGCGTGTCTGTCGTCGGGCGGGCGTCTGCTGGTGTTCGGCCTCGACGAGATGAAGACGCTCTCGGGCGGCGGCCGTGGCGTTACGCTGATGCAGCTCGAAGACAAGGAAACCTTGGTGCAGGCGCTGGCGATCAACGCGTCGGGTGTCGTGCTCGAAGGCACGGGTCGCGCCCAGAAGCCGGGCGAAGACCTGATGGCGGGCCCTGTGCTCGCGCCGCAGATCGGCAAGCGTGCCCGCAAGGGCCGCGCGCCGGACTCGAAGCTCAAGGTCATCACCGGCATGCGTCCGGTGCTGCCGCGCTAAGCGCTACATCGGCTCAGCACGCAGCCAGCCAGACCGGCTCTGTCCTTCTGATGAAGCAGGGCCGGTCGCTTCGCCAGCCAGCGCACGCCCAATGTGGCGTGCACACATCCGGCACGCAGCATCCAGCGGCATGAAATAATGCCGCGCGCTTCATGTGACTCGTATGGAAATGTCCGTGCGATTCACGTAGGCCATGGGCGCTCGCGCCGGATACTTTTACGTACGAGGAATTACCAGCATGGGTCACGCGATCGAAATCGCGCTGTTTGTGCATTTGCTGAGCGTCGCCGTGTGGGTTGGCGGCATGATCTTCGCGCATTTCTGCCTGCGCCCCGCGATCGAGGATCTTTCGCCGCAACTGCGGTTGCCGCTCATCGAATCGGTGTTTGGCCGCTTTTTCAACTGGGTGGGTATCGCCATCATCGCGATCCTGCTGAGCGGCGGCTTTTTGCTGATGCAGTTCGGCGGCGGCCATGCCACCTGGCAACTGCACGCGATGGCGGGCCTGGGCGTGATCATGATGCTGATCTTCGGCCATATCCGCTTTGCGCTGTTTCCGCGCATCCGCCGCGCTGTGCAGGCGCAGAAGTGGCCCGACGGCGCGCGCGCCGTGGGCACGATGCGCCGCCTCGTGGTGGTGAATCTTGTGCTGGGCGTCGTGACGATTGGGGTCGCGGTGCTGGCGCGTGGGTACTAAGCGGAATATTTTCGCTTCTCGTTGCACGCGCAACGTTCGCGCGGCGGCCTCTTGAGTCTTTAGAGCCGCTGCGCGAGCGCATAGCGCTGCATGCAGCGCTCCATCGCGTCGAAGAACGCTTCTTCGGCCGCATTCATTTTGCGTTCGCGATGCCACAGCAAGTGGATATCGACGTCCGCGAGACCTTCCTCCGGCGGCAACTGCCATAGGCGCTGCCGCGCCAGATCGTCCTTCACGATGTGTTCCGGCAGGCAGCCGATGCCGTAGCCCGCGAAGATCAGCCGCCGCACTTCGTCCAGACTCGGCGACGACGCCACGATGCGCCCCGTAAAACCGCGCTGATCGCGAAACACCGTGAGCGGCGAAAGACTGTCGCCAATCTGGTCGCTCGTAAACGACACGAAATTCTCCGCGAGCAGATCCTCCATCGTCAGTTGCGACAGGCCGAACAGCCGGTGATGGCGGCCGCAATAAATCGCGTAGCGCTGGCGCAGGAAGCAGCGCATTTCCAGCTTGTCGATGGGCGTGCGGCACAGGCTCAGGCCCGCCGTGGCGGTCTTCTGCAGCAGCGATGAAATGATGTCGGACGAGCGCATCACTTCGATTTGCAGATCGATGCGCGGGTAGGCCACGTGGAATTCCGCGAGGAACTCGTCGTAGACGGGCGATTCGATGCGGCTCACCGTGAGCAGGCGGATCGAGCCGGTGATGTCGGCGGTGCGCTCGTCCAGCTCCGTTTCAAGCCGCGAGATGTTGCCGTAGATGTCATTGGCGATGCGATAAACCTCTTCGCCCGCCTGGGTCGGCACGAAATGCGGGCCGCGCCGCTCGATCAGCTTGCGCCCGAGCGTGTCCTCCAGCCGCTTGAGCGCCTGGCTCACCGCCGGCTGCGTCACGTACAGGCGCGCGGCGGCGCGGCTCAGGCTGCGCTCCTGCATGATCGCCAGATAGGTGCGCAGCAGATTCCAGTCAAGCCGGTCGTTGAGAAAGCGGGTGGTGTCGGCGCGCATGAGTGATTTCGCCCAAGGTATTAGCCATATTTATGCGGAGAATAATAACTCGAAATTTGACTAATGTTTTCTGGCTGGCGATAAAGGATGCATGGCGAATGCGCTGTCAGAGCGCGTCGACCACGCCTGAAAATCAATACTGCACGCGCCCCGAAGGAGACTCACCCATGGCCACCCCAGCCACACCCCAATCCGCCCCTGCCGCCCGGCAGCCTGTGCGCGCCGCCGCTGCGGCGTTCATCGGCACCATGATCGAGTGGTACGACTTTTACATCTACGCCACGGCCGCCGCGCTCGTGTTTGGCGAGCTGTATTTCCCGTCGGAAGACCGCTTCGTCAGCACCATGGCTTCGTTCGCCACTTTCGCGGTGGGCTTTTTCGCGCGCCCGCTCGGCGGCGTGATTTTCGGCCACCTGGGCGACCGGATCGGCCGCAAGAAGGCCCTCATGACCACGCTGATGATGATGGGCGTGGCGACCGTGTGCGTCGGGCTGCTGCCCTCGTATGCGAAGGTCGGGGCGCTGGCGCCCGTGCTGCTGGTGCTGTTGCGCGTGGTGCAGGGCATCGCCGTGGGCGGCGAGTGGGGCGGCGCGGTGCTGATGGCGGGCGAACACGCGCCCGAAGGCCGCCGCACCTTTTTCGCCTCGTTCGCGCAACTGGGTTCACCTGCGGGCCTGATTCTGTCGCTGCTGGCGTTCCGCTCGGTGACGTCGCTCGACAAGGCGGATTTCCTCTCGTGGGGCTGGCGTCTGCCGTTCCTGATTTCCGCCGTGCTGCTGGTGGTGGGCATCATGATTCGCCTGGGCGTGAACGAATCGCCCGAGTTCGAAAAGCTCAAGGATCAGCGCCGCACCGCCAAACTGCCGATCGCCGAAGTGTTCAGCTCGGCCTGGGGCCTCGTGCTGCTGTGTATTGGCGCGAACACCATCGGCATCGCGGGCGTGTACTTCACCAACACCTTCATGATCGCGTACACGACGCAGTACGTCGGCATCACGCGCTCGATGATTCTCGACTGCCTGTTTATCGTCGCGTTTATCCAGTTCTTCTCGCAGCCGCTCGCGGCCTGGCTTGCCGAGCGTCTGGGCGGCGCGCGCTTTCTCAAGATCGCCGCCATCGGCGCGATGCTTTCGCCGTATCCGATGTTCGTGCTGGTGCAAAGCGGCCATGTCGTGCCGATGGTGATCGGCATTGCCATCGCGGTGGTCTGCATGGCCAGCTACTACTCGGTGATCGCGGGCTTTGTGTCGGGCATTTTCCCCACGCGCGTGCGCTATTCGGCGATTTCGCTGGCCTACCAGGTGTGCGGCGCGATCGCGGGTGGCCTCACGCCGCTGATCGGCACCTGGCTCGCGCATCGCTATGCGGGGCAGTGGTGGCCGCTCGCCGTGTTCTATACGGGCCTCGCGGGGATCTCGCTGCTGTGCATCGTCGCGCTCGACGCGCGCCGCAGCCAGCACGCGCACGACGAAGCCGCGACCCGGGCGCTCAGTTCGCACTGAGTTTCGCCTCGACGAATTGAAACCGACTACTCCGACTATTCGACCGAAACGGAAGAACCGATGAAAGACCTTTTGCAAATCGACGGCCCGCGTCTGTGGGTGAGCCTCACGGAAATGGCGCGCATTGGCGCGACGGCGGGCGGCGGCGTGCGCCGTCTCGCGCTTACCGAAGAAGACCGCCAGGGGCGCGAGCTGTTCGCGCGCTGGTGCGTCGAGGCGGGCATGACGGTGTGGACCGACGAAGTCGGCAACCTGTTCGCACGCCGCGCGGGCACCGACGCGCAGGCCGCGCCCGTGCTGATGGGCAGCCATCTCGACACGCAGCCGGAAGGCGGGCGCTTCGATGGCGTATACGGCGTGCTGGCGGCGCTCGAAGTGGTGCGCGCGCTCAACGACGTCAACGCCACGACTGAAAAACCCATCGAAATCTGCTCCTGGACCAACGAGGAGGGCGCGCGCTTTACGCCCGCGATGTTGGGCTCGGCGGTGTTTGCGGGCGCGATGACGCTCGACGACGCCCTTGCGCGCGAGGACGCCGACGGCGTGACGCTCGGCGCGGCGCTCGCCGCCTGCGGCGCGCGTGGCACGCGGCCCGTGCAGGGCGTGGCCGTCGACAGCTATTTTGAAGCGCATATCGAACAAGGCCCGATCCTGGAAGCCAATGGCACGACCATCGGTGTGGTCACGGGCGGCCAGGCGATCCGCTGGTTCGACGTCCACGTGACGGGCGTGGCCGCGCATGCGGGCACCACGCCGATGCGCTATCGCAAGGACGCGTTTTTCGGCGCGGCGCAGATGGCGCTGGAAATCGAGCGCGTGATGGCGCGTTACGCGCCGCTGGGTCTGGTGACGATTGGCCAGATGCAGATCGCCAATTCGTCGCGCAACACCATCGCCGCCAATCTGACTTTCACGGTCGATCTGCGTCACCCCGACGATGCCCAGCTCGACGCAATGGAGCGCGATCTGCGCGCGGCCTGCGCGGCGGTGGGCGGCACGCGCGGGCTGGGTGTGAGCATCGCGCATTGCTGGACCAGCCCGGCCACGCCGTTCGATCCGGCTTGCGTCGCGCTGGTGGCCGATGCGGTCGAACGCCTGGGCTACTCGAACGAGCGCATCGTGAGCGGCGCGGGCCACGACGCGATTCACCTCGCGCGCTACTGCCCGACGGCGATGGTGTTCATTCCGTGTGTAGACGGCCTCTCGCACAACGAAGCCGAAGACGCGCTGCCCGAGGACGTAACGGCGGGCACCAACGTGCTGCTCAATGCCGTGGCCGCGCGCGCGGGCGTGCGGGTGCCGCAGGCCGTGGCCGCCTGAAACAGCAAGGAGAACCAACTATGAAGACGTGGTTTCACCCCGAACAACTGCTGCACCATCCGCGCACCTATCTGTCGCGTGGCCAGATGCGCGAGCCCCAGGAAGTGCCCGAACGCGCCACGCGTCTGGTTGCTGCAGCGCGCTCGCTAGACTTCGACGTGCGCGAGCCCGCCGACTTCGGCACCGCGCCGCTAGCGGCCGTGCACGATATGAACTATCTGCGCTTCCTGGAAGAAGCCCACGCCGACTGGAAGCGCATGCCCGACGACTGGGGCGACGAAGTGATGTCGAACATCTTCGTGCGCGAACCCAACCCGTTGCGCGGCGTGCTGGCCCAGGCGGCGCGCTATCTCGCCGATGGCAGTTGCCCGGTGGGCGCGAATACGTGGCGCGCGGCCTACTGGTCGGCGCAAAGCGCGCTGGCGGCGGCGAACTGCGTGAACGAAGGCGCGCGCGAGAGTTACGCGATCAGCCGTCCGCCCGGCCACCATGCTCGCGCGGATGCGGCGGGCGGCTTCTGCTACCTGAACAATGCGGCGGTCGCGGCGCAGTCCTTGCGCAGCCGCTTCAAGCGCGTGGCGATCCTGGATACCGACATGCATCACGGCCAGGGCGTGCAGGAAATCTTCTATGGCCGCGACGACGTGCTCTATATCTCGATCCACGGCGATCCGACCAACTTCTATCCGGTCGTGGCGGGCTACGAGGAAGAGCGCGGCGCGGGCGAAGGCGAGGGCTACAACGTCAATCTGCCGATGCCGCACGGTGCGAGCGAAGCGCAGTTTTTCGAGCAGGTGGAGGCGGCGCTGCGCGTGCTCAAACGCTTCGAACCCGATGCGCTGGTGCTCGCGCTCGGCTTCGACATCTATAAGGACGATCCGCAGTCGAAGGTGGCGGTCAGCACCGAAGGTTTCGGCAAGCTCGGTCAGGCGATTGGCGCGCTGGATCTGCCATCGGTGATCGTGCAGGAAGGGGGGTATCACCTCGAAAGCCTCGAAGACAATGCGCGGGCGTTCTTCGGCGGCTTCACGGGCGCAAGGTCGAAATAAGCGTGGCAGGGCAGTGCGGCACGCGCACTGCCTTGTTCTAGCGCGATTGTTGCGCGTCGCTCAGGCGTTCGTTGCGGTGTTCTACGGCATCGTCAGACGAGGCGCCGCACACGCCGAAGCGCTCGATCAGGGCCGGCACGCCTTCCACCGGCACCGGCCGCGAGAACAGGAAGCCCTGCGCCTCGATCGGCCCGAGCGCTGCGAGCCAGGCGATCTGCTCCTCGGTTTCGGTGCCTTCGACCACCACGGTCAGGCCCAGCGAGCGCGCCAGATTGACGATCGCCGAGACCATCACGCACACGCTGCGGTCGCCGGGAATCGCCTGCACGAAGGAGCGGTCCACCTTGAGCGTGTCTACCGCAAAGCGATTCAGATAGGACAACGACGAATAGCCCGTGCCGAAGTCGTCGAGCGCGATGCGTACGCCCAGGCGCTTGAGCGCGAAGATCTTTTCGGAGACCAGTTCCGGGTACTCCATCATCGCGGTTTCGGTGATTTCGAGTTCGAGCTTGTGCGCGGCGATGCCGGTTTCCTCGATGGCCTGCGAGATGGTTTCGTAGAGATCGCCGCGCCAGAACTGCACCGCCGAAATATTGATCGCCAGCGACAGCGTCTCGAAGCCTTGCTGCTGCCACAGCGCAAGCTGTGCGCAGGCCGTGCTGATGACGAAGTCGCCCACCGGCACGATCAGCCCGGTCGATTCGGCCACCGGAATGAATTCGCTGGCTGGAATCAGGCCGTACTGCGGATGGTTCCAGCGCACCAGCGCCTCGAAGCCGGTGATGCAGCGGCGGCGCAGATCGATCTTCGGCTGATAGGCGAGAAACAGTTGCCCTTCGGCCAGCGCCACGCGCAGTTGCTGCTCCCACTTCATCAGATGATCGGCGCGATGAGCGAGCTGCGGCGAGTAGAAGCGGAAGCAGTTGCGGCCCGCTTCCTTGGCGGCGTACATCGCCAGATCGGCCTTCTTGAGCAGGTCGATTTCGCTTTCGTGCGCCACGGCAAAGAGCGCGATGCCCGTGCTCGCATGCAGCACGAAGGCGCTGCCGCGCACGTCGAACGGATGCGTGAAGGCGGCGTTGGTGGTTTCCGCGAGCGTGCTGGCGCGCTTCTCGATTTCGTCGCCCTTGACGATCACCACGAACTCGTCGCCGCCGATGCGCGCGAGCGTGCCCGCGCCGCCCACGGCGTCCGCCAGACGCGCGGCGCTCATCTGCAGCACGATGTCGCCTGCGTTGTGGCCGAGCGTGTCGTTGACGGTCTTGAAGTTGTCGAGGTCGATAAAGAGAATCGCCAGGCGGCCAAGATTGCCCGGCTGCGAGACTTCGTGGCGCAGCCGCTGCAGCGTGGCGTAGCGGTTGGGCAGACCGGTGAGCAGGTCGTACTGCACGAGTTGCGACATCTCGCGCTCGCGCCCGAGCAGCTTGCCGATCAGACCCGTCGCCACCGCGAAGAACGACAGCATGGCCAGCGAGATGAACGTCGCCATCATCAGATAGACGTCGCGCGTGTGGTTGTAGTCGGCGAATTCTTCGGCCTGCGAAAGACCCACCAGCACCGCGAGCGGATAGCCGTCGATATGGCGGTACGAGACGATGCGGGTCACATGGTCGATCGGATCGACATAGGTGCCGGAGACGTGTTCCGAGATCGGATAGACGCCGCTGGCGGAGAACGCGCCGGCGGCGCGGTCGGCGTTGCCGGTGCGGCGCGCGAGCACCGCGCCGGTGTCCGAGATCACGGCGATCACGCCGTCACGGCCAATGGCCGCGTTGTTGTAGAAGTCGCTGGTGAAGTAGCCGGGGTCTTCCGAAACCACCACCACGCCCGCGAAGGAGCCGTCCTGGTGATTGAGGCGGCGCGTCATCTGCAAGGTCCAGTGGCCCGAGATGCGGCCCAGCACCGGCTTGCTGATGAAGAGCTGATCGTCGTTCTCGTGCTCGTGAACCTTGAAGTGCTCGCGGTCCGAGAGGTCGATGGGCTTGGGATTGGGATCGGCGGTATTGGCGACCAGCTTGCCGTGCTCGTCGATGATCGACACCTGCACGAGCGAGTCGCTCTGCACCACGCCTTTTTCGACCGTGGTGGCCAGGTTGAAGTGATCGGGCGTCTTCTCGAACTCGTACTTCACGAAGCGCGTGATCTGGTCGACCTGGTGGATCGCCTTGACGGTGTGCTGCTCGAGCGCCGCGGAAAGAATCGCGGCGGAGGCGGTCGCCTCGCGCAGCGTGGCTTCCTTTTCGACCGACAGGCGCGTGAAGATCACGGCCCACAGCAGCACCAGCACCAGCACACCCAGCAGCGGGATCGCGAGTAGCGTGCGTGGGCGTGTATAGGCAGGGCCGGGCGCGCCGCGCAGGCTCGCGTCGCGCGAGAAGGGGCGCCAGTTCGTGCTCATCTGGTCCGCCGCGCATGCGGGTTGCCGCGCCGCAGATGCGGCGGCCGGGACGACAATAAGGCGCTCGGTTGGATCGGCGGCATCGGGATGCGAAACGGCTACGGAAAGTGCGCGGGACGCGCGGAAAAAATCGTCAGGTCGGATGCGTCTTTTGCGTCCGATGTTTTGATCTTAATGGTTGGGGAATGATTAAGGAAGCGGTGCCCCCTCGGGTATACGCGAGTTGGGGGAGCAAGTCTGTCAGCGCTTGATGTGCCGCGCATAGACGCGCAGGCCGGCATAGCGCCGCCGCCAGGCGCAAAAAGCATGGCGCGGGCGGCGGCGCAAGGGGCAACAGGCGTGCCGGGTGTTGCCAGAAGGGGCAACGCGGCGTCAGGGCGGGGAGTTACCCCGATGCCGATAATGCATGGATGTAGCGTTCGCTGCGTGCGCGCTTATGCAAACCTATGCGAGCTGGATCGAGCCATCGACAACGGTAAGCGCCGCGCCGCCGATCCAGATCTTGCCCGCCGCATCGTCGTAGCTCACCGACACGCGTCCGTCGCGGCCCATCGCCGTGCCCTGGCGCACGGTGTAGCGCTCGCCCGGGCGGCGGTTTTGCTGCGCGAGCAGCAGGGCGATGGCGGCGTTGGCGCTGCCGGTCACCGGATCTTCGCCCTTGCCGAGTCCCGTCATCAGGCAACGCACTTCGAACGTGGCGGGGCCGCTCGCGTCATGCGGGCCGTAGGCCGCGAGTCCTTGCCCACCCACGCCCGCTGCCACCACCGCCAGCGCGTCATAGTCGATGTCGAGCGCGAGCACGTCCTGCGCCGATTTCAGACGCACGACGATCCACGGCGCACCGTTGTCGACGCCGCACGGCTGCGCTTCGAACTCGATTGCATCCGAACGCAGCGCCACGCGCAGGGCGTCGTACTGTGTGGCGGGCAGCGGCGTCACCGTGGCGGGCGGCGCGGCGAACGCCCATTGCGCCGGTTCGCCCGCGTTGCCTTCGACCTGTTGCGCCAGTTCGACAAGACCCGCGCCGCACTCCTGCACGAGCCGGCCGGGCGTCTTCGGCGTGCGGCCGCTGTCGAGGAACGCGTGCGCCGAGCCAATCGTCGGATGGCCCGCGAACGGCAACTCGCCCTGAGTCGTGAAGATGCGCACGCGATAGTCGGCGCGTTCGTCGCTGGGCGCCAGCAGGAAGGCGGTCTCGGACAGATTGGTCCAGCGCGCGATGGCCTGCATCTGCGCGGTGTCGAGCGCGTCGGCGTCGAAAATCACGGCCAGCGGATTGCCCTTGAAGGGTTGCGACGTGAACACGTCGACCTGTTTGAAGCGGACGCTGCGTAGAGTCATGATCGGCAATAGCGAGACAAAAAACGAGGACGAAAAAAAGCCGCACCTTGCGGCGCGGCCCGATGTCACTACGAGGTGAGCGCTTACTCGACTTCGGCGATCAGCTCGATCTCGACGCACGCGCCGAGCGGAATCTGCGCGACGCCGAACGCCGAGCGCGCATGCTTGCCTTTCTCGCCGAACACATCGGCGATGAATTCCGATGCGCCGTTGGTGACGATGTGCTGTTCCGTGAAGTCGAGCGTCGAATTCACGAGGCTCATCAGCTTCACGATGCGCTTGACCTTGTTCAGGTCGCCCGTGTGGGCGTGCAGCGTGGCGATCAGGTCGATCGCGATCGAGCGTGCGGCGGCCTTGCCTTCTTCGGTCGAGAGCGAGTCGCCGAGCTTGCCGGCCCACACCTTGCCGTCCTTCTTCGCGATGTGACCCGACAGGTACACCGTGTTGCCGCTCTGCGCGCTCATCACGTAAGCGGCGGCGGGCGCGCCCGCTTGCGGCAGTTCGATGCCGAGCTGTTCCAGGCGGTCGTAGATGTTGATGTCAGCCATGTTCAGGAGTCCTTTTACAGGTTGGTCGCAGGTTGGTCGTCAATTCATGTACGCATGCAGTACGCAAGAAGCGCAGGCTTCACATGCGCGCGCGGATCAGCTTGGCGAGCTTGGACACGCCTTCTTCGATCTTCGCCGGCGGCACCGTGACGAACGACAGGCGCAGCTTGTTGCGCTGCGGCTCGCGCGCGAAGAACGGCGCGCCCGGCACGAAGGCCACGTTCTGCGCGACCGCTTCTTCCAGCAACTTCATACTGTCGATCTGTTGCGGCAGCGTGACCCACACAAACATGCCGCCTTCCGGACGGTTCCAGCTCACGCCTTCGGGCATGTTGCGCGTGAGCGAGTCGAGCATCGCTTCGCACTGGTCGCGGTAGAGCGCGCGCACCTTCGGGATATGCGTGTCGAGGAAGCCGTTCTTCACGACTTCGTAGACGATGCGCTGCGTGAAACTGGGCGTGTGCAGGTCGGTGGCCTGCTTGGCCTGCACGAGTTTGAAGTGCAGATCCTCGGGCGCGATGATGTAGCCCACGCGCAGGCCCGGCGCCAGCACCTTCGAGAACGAACCCAGATGCACGATGTGCTCGGGCGCCATCGAGTGCAACGTCGGCAGCGGCTCGCCCGCGTAGAGGAGCGCGCCGTAGGGATCGTCTTCGATCACCGGGAACGGCGAGGTCTGCGCGAAGGCCGCGAGCGCCTGGCGGCGTTCGAGCGGCAGACGGCGGCCGGTCGGGTTCTGGAAGTTCGGGATGGCGTAGAGCAGACGCGCGCCTGCCGTCAGTTCGGGCGTCAGACCTTCGGGGACGAGACCCTTGTCGTCGGTCGGCACCTGCACGTAGTTCGGCTCGTAGAGCGAGAACGACTGCAGCGCGCCCAGATACGTGGGCGTTTCCACCAGCACGGGGCTATCGGGCGAGACCAGCACCTTGCCGATCAGGTCGAGCGCCTGCTGCGAGCCCGTGGTGATGAGCACCTGCGAAGCGCGCACCTTCGCGCCGCCCACCGAGTGGCGCTCGGCGACCCATTCGCGCAGCGGCATATAGCCTTCGGTCGCGCTGTACTGGAGCGCGCCCGACGGATCGTCGCGCAGGATGCGGTCGGCGGCGGCGCGCATTTCCTCGGCCGGGAAGCTGGCCGGGGCGGGCAGGCCGCCGGCGAAGGAGATGACTTCGGGCCGTTCGGTGACCTTCAGGATTTCGCGAATCGCCGAGCTGGTCAGCTTGATTGCGCGCTCGGACAGTTGCCACGCGGGCGCGGCCTTGAGATCGCTCTGGTCCATGGGGTCTCCTTTTTAGGGTCGGGCGAGTGAGTCTGGTGGCGGCCCGAGGCGCGAAGCCTCGGACCGCCGAAAACCTTCGATTATGACGCGAAAACCGCTCAAGCGGCGCGCACGGGCGCCGGGGCCGTGCGGATCGCGGCGCGGCGGCCCAGCACGACGGTGGCGATCACGGCGGCAGCGTAGAGCCATGCCGAGGGCGCAACCTGCTCGCCGAACACCAGCGCCGAGAACGCCATCGTGAAGAAAATCTGCAGCAGCTGGACCTGACCCACGCGCGCCGTGCCGCCCATGGCGAGTCCCGCGTACCAGGCGAAGAAGCCGAGGAACTGCGAGAACAGCGTGACGTAGCCGAACGCCAGCCAGGTCTTGAGCGCAACCGGCCCCGGATGCGCGACGTGGTGCGCCCACGCGAGCCAGCCGACCGGCAGCACGAGGAACGGCGCGGACAGCACCAGCGCCCAGCAGATCACCTGCCAGCCGCCCAGTTGCCGTGCGAGGCGTGCACCTTCGGCGTAACCGAGCGCGCCGATGCCCACGGCCACCAGCATCCACGCGTCGCCGGCATGCAGCGCGCCGCCGCCCGCCTGAAGCGCGAACGCCACCACCAGCGCACTGCCGATCAGCGCGCTGAACCAGAACGCCTTCGACGGGCGCTCGTGCGAGAGCCACGCGGCGTAGATCGCCACGGCCAGCGGCTGCAGGCCGTTGACGATGGCGCCGTGCGAGGCGGGCACGCTCTTCATCGCCCACGCAGAAAACACCGGATAGGCGACGATCACGCCCAGCGAAACGACGGCGAGGCTCTTGACCTGCGGCCAGGTGGGGCGCTTTTCGCGCCGCACGTAAAGCAGGATGGCGGCGGGCACGGCGGCGGCGAGCGCGCGCCCGAGACCGTTGAGCAGCGGATGGAATTCGAGGACGACGATGCGCGTCATCGGCAGGGTCAGGCTAAAGATCATGACGCCGACGAGGCCGAGCAGCATGCCCTGGGTTTCACGTGCTTTCATGGTGATGAATGTAATGCGCGCTCGTCAGACCAGAGTGCGGGGCGCGCCGAGCGATCGCGTTCCCGACGGGGTTTCGAACTGCGCGGCAAGCGCAGGACTTAAAGCTTCTTCGACGTTGATCAGATGGGCCGCGCCAAGCCATTCCAGTTGCTCGCGCAAGGCTTGCGCTTGCGGGTGATACGCCGTGAGCGAGCGCAGCACGATGCCGGTGTCTTCGAGCGCTTGCGACGGGTGGCGCGGCGTGTCCCACTGGATCAGCGAGGGCAGCATGCCGTCGCCTGCGCCTTGCCACTGCGGGAACGAGCCGTCGAGCGGCACGCTCAGCTGCCAGCCAAGGTCGCCGCGCGTCATCGGCACGAGTTCGGGGATGCGCTGCGGGTACTGGGCGCGCCAGCGGGCGAGGTCCTTGGGCGGCTCGACGCGCGCGACCCAGTGCGAAAGGTATGGCCCTTTTTCGAGCCGCGCCTGCACGTCCGTATCGTCGAGGGCGAACAGGCGCGCGCGGCCGGGTGATGGGGACGACGTTGCGCTGCGCGCGCCGGGATTGATGGCGATCACTTCCAGATACACGCCGCCCCACAGACCGAGCAGCCGGTTATGGGTGCGCATGAGCGGATGCGCGCCGCCGCCGGTGGGCGTCGCCCCGAGTTTGTCGGCGACATACTGGACGCCTTCCTCCAGCGTGCGGGCGGAGACGACGAGATGATCGAGACGAAGCGGCGTGGCAGTCATGGAAAAGAGGGCGGGAAAGTCGGTGGACCGGAAAGCATACCGGTACGCGTGCGATCAAATGTACCGGTATGGTCGCGGACAGTAACGGTACAATCGGCCCGATAGTGTTCGGTACAGTTGGAGCCGCCATGTCGTCTGTCCCTCTCGACCAGATTCCCGCCCCGCATGACGCGGCCACCGTCACGCTCGTCGACCAGCTCGTGCAGTGGGGCCGCCGCCGCATCGAGGAGCGCGTGTTCCGCCCCGGCATGCGCATGCCCTCCATCCGCAAGCTCGCGCTGGACAAAGGCGTGTCGCGCTTTACCGTGGTGGAAGCCTATGAGCGTTTAGTCGCCCAGGGGTATCTGGATTCGCGGCGCGGCTCGGGGTTTTTCGTACGCGAACGGCTCGCGGCGGTCGCGAACGTCACGCCCATCGAGCGGCGCGCGGCAAGCGGCGCGGACGGCGCGGCATCGGCGCAACCGCCCCAGCCGCCGACCATCGACGTGGTCTGGCTGTTGCGCAACATGCTCCACCAATCGACGCATCCGGAAAAAGGGCCGGGGCTCGGCTATCTGCCCGCGCGCTGGCTCGATGGCGAACTGCTGGCGGGCGCGATGCGCTCGCTGGGCCGCCAGAGCGGCTCGCAACTGCTCGGCTTTGGGTCGCCGCAAGGCTTTTTGCCGCTGCGCCAGCAATTGCAGACGCGCATGGCCGAACTGGAGATCGGCGCCACGCCCGAGCAGATCGTGCTGGTCTCGGGCATCACCCAGGCGATCGACCTGCTTGCGCGCATTTACGTGCAGCCCGGCGACACGGTGATCGTCGGCGATCCGGCCTGGTTCCAGATGTTCGGGCGCTTCGCCTCGCAGGGCGCGCGCCTCGTCGGCGTGCCGTACACGCCGGACGGCCCGGACCTCGACGCGCTGGAAGCGCTGGTCGAAACCTGGCGGCCGAAGATGCTGGTCATCAATTCGGTGCTGCAAAACCCCACCGGCACGTCGCTCACGGCGGCGCAGGCGTTCCGCATCCTGCGTCTGGCCGAGCAGTACGACTTCATCGTCGTCGAGGACGATATCTACGGCGATCTCTGCCCATCGGGCTACCCGGCCACGCGTCTGGCGAGCCTCGACCAGTTGCGTCGAGTGATCTATCTGGGCAGTTTTTCCAAGACGCTCGCGCCCAATCTGCGCGTGGGCTACATTGCCTGCGCGCCGGACGTGGCGCAGGCGGTGGCCGACCAGAAAATGCTGGTCGGCATGACAAGCCCCGAACTCAACGAGCGCGTGCTGTTTCGCGTGCTCACCGAAGGCCACTACCGGCGGCACGTCGAGCGCCTGCGCGCGCGGCTGGACGCCGTGCGCGACAAGGCCGCGCGCATGCTGGAGCGCTCGGGCTGCAGGCTGTTCGCAGCACCCGGCGCGGGCATGTTCCTGTGGACCGACACCGGCGTGGACGCCGACGCGCTCACCGCCGCCGGCCACGAAGCGGGCTTTTTGCTGACGCCGGGCAGCCTGTTCTCGCCGCACCAGTCGCCCACGACCTGGATGCGCTTTAACATCGCGAACTGCGCCGATCCGGCGCTGCCGGGCTTTCTGGCCGGATATCTGGATGGTGTGGCGCGGCGCGGCTGATGTAGCTGACCGCACGCGTTCCAACCCCACTTGAAAACACGCGGGCCGCCCTTATATGGGCGGGCAACGCGTCGCGAGCGGCAGAGAACATAAGTTCCGCCCGCGCGCGACGTACGAATCGACTGATCTGCACTGCAACTGCAACGAAAGAGGACTAACGGGCATGGCACAAGAAACCAGGAGCTTTCAGGCCGAAGTGAAACAGCTTCTGCACCTGATGATCCATTCGCTGTACAGCAACAAGGAAATTTTCCTGCGCGAACTCGTCTCGAATGCCTCGGACGCGGCCGACAAGCTGCGCTTCGAAGCGCTCGAAAACAACGCGCTGTATGAAAACGATCCGAACGTGCGCATTCGCGTTGGCTTCGATAAGGCCGCGCGCACCGTGACGATCGAGGACAACGGCATCGGCATGAGCCACGACGAAGCCGTGGCGAACCTGGGCACGATCGCGCGCTCGGGCACCAAGGAATTCTTCGGCAAGCTCTCGGGCGACCAGCAGAAGGACGCCGCGCTGATCGGCCAGTTCGGCGTGGGCTTCTACTCGGGCTTTATCGTCGCGGACAAGATCACGGTGGAAAGCCGCCGCGCCGGCCTGCCGGCCAGCGAAGGCGTGCGCTGGGAAAGCGCTGGCGAAGGCGAATTCTCGGTCGAGACGATCGAGCGCGCGCAACGCGGCACCACCATCACGCTGCATCTGCGCGAAGGCGAGGACGAACTGCTCTCGTCGTACAAGCTCAAGAGCATCATCCAGAAGTATTCGGATCACGTCGGCCTGCCCATCGAAATGAAGGGCGAGGAGTGGGACGCCGAAAAGAGCGAGATGGTCACGAAGGACGAATTCGAGACCATCAATCAGGCCAGCGCCCTGTGGACGCGCTCGAAGAGCGACATCAGCGACGAGCAGTACCAGCAGTTCTATCAGCACCTCGCGCACGATCACCAGAACCCGCTCGCCTGGACGCATAACCGCGTGGAAGGCCGCAGCGAGTACACGCAGCTGCTCTACGTGCCCGCGCACGCGCCGTTCGACATGTGGAATCGCGATCACAAGAGCGGTCTGAAGCTCTACGTGAAGCGCGTCTTCATCATGGACGACGCCGAACAACTGCTGCCCAATTACCTGCGCTTCGTGAAGGGCGTGGTCGATTCGGCCGATCTGCCGCTGAACGTTTCGCGTGAAATCCTGCAGGAAAGCCGCGACGTCAAGGCGATCCGCGACGGCGTGACCAAGCGCGCACTGTCGATGCTGGAAGAAATGGCCTCGGCGCAAACCGACGCCGAAGCGAAGGAAGAAGACAAGGCGAAGTTCGCGACCTTCTGGAGCGAGTTCGGCCAGGTGCTCAAGGAAGGCATCGGCGAAGATCACGCCAACAAGGAGCGTATTGCGAAGCTGCTGCGTTTTGCCTCGACGCATAACGATACGGCTGAGCAGAATGTGTCGCTGGCGGACTACGTCGCGCGCATGAAGCCCGAGCAGTCGAAGATCTACTACGTCACCGCTGACACCTGGCAGGCCGCCACCCACAGCCCGCACCTGGAAGTGTTCCGCAAGAAGGGCGTGGAAGTGCTGCTGCTGACGGATCGCGTCGACGAATGGATGCTGTCGTTCCTGAATGAATTCGACGGCAAGCCGCTCGCGAGCGTCGCGCGCGGCGACCTGGATCTGGGCGCGCTCGACGACGCGGAAAAAGAGCAGCAGGAGAAGGTGAGCGAAGAGCTCAAGCCGCTCGTCGAACAGATGAAGGAAGCGCTCAAGGACAAGGCCAAGGACGTGCGTCTGACGTTCCGCCTGACCGATTCGCCGTCGTGCCTCGTGGCTGACGAAGGCGACATGAGCGGTTATCTGCAGCGCATGCTCAAGGCGGCTGGCCAGCAGGCGCCCGAGATGCAGCCGATTCTGGAAGTGAACCCGGAGCATCCGCTCGTCAAGGCGCTGCACACGGATAGCGCGAGCTTCGGCGACTGGTGCCATCTGTTGTTCGATCAGGCGCTGCTGGCGGAAGGCGGCGCGCTGGAAGATCCGGCGAGCTTCGTGAAGCGTACGAATGCGTTGTTGCTGGCTCGTTAAGCTGAGCCGTTGATAGCGCGATAAAACGCGCCGCTGGGAAACCAGCGGCGCGTTTTTTATTTGGCCTTGCGATCCTTGCTGGACTGGGCGAGAACCGAGGCTGCGAGGGTTTTGGTCTCGTCGGAATACTTGTTGCTGTGCAGGACGACGCTGGCCTTATGTTCCATCGCGGCGCCTGTCTGCTTCGAGGTATGCGTCTGTGCCAGCGCGGAGGCGGCCAGGCTCTTTTTGATCGCTGATGCCCTGTTGTCATGCAAGGTTTCGGCTGCGAGATGGGCGACTTTTTGCGAGGTCCGTTTTTTGTTTTCTGCCATTCGAGTCTCCTGTTGAGTTGAACTGGCAGTGTTCGCCTCCCGGCGCGGCAACACCATAAGAATCGTCCGAACCAGGCGCACCTTCTATAATCCCCGCCATGCCCATCCGATTCGATGCTGCCGACGCGCACTGGCGTGTCGCGCCCCTCGCGGCCTTCAGCGCCGATCAAAAAGACTGGCTCACGCGCGGCGGTTCGCTCACGGCGCATCTGCGTGCGCTCGGTGCAGTCGTTGTGCGCGTGACGCGCGAAGCCGTCGCCATGCCCTGGTCCGACGAATGCGCCGCGCTTGGCCTCGCGCCGCGCGAGCGCGCATGGGTGCGCGAGATCGTGCTGGCCGTCGATGGCGTGCCGTATGTCGCCGCGCACAGTGCAACGCCGCTGCCCGCGAGTCACGGCGTCTGGCAGGCCATGCGGCGATTGCGCACGCGCCCGCTGGCGGAACTGCTTTACACCGATAGCGGCGTGTCGCGCTCGGCGCTCGTGAGTCGGCGCGTGGGCGCGCGGCATCCGCTGCATGCGCTCGCCGCGCACGAGACGGCGGGCGCGGTGCCGCATGCGTTCGTCGCGCGCCGATCGGTCTTCGAGCGGCACGGCGCGCCGTTGCTCGTCACCGAATGCATGCTGCCCGCGTTGTGGGCGCATCTTGCGCGCGATGCGCAACCTGCACGCCATGCACATTCCGCGCATTCCGCCCGCGAGCGCGGGCCGCTCGGCCATACCGCATCGCGCGCGTCGTCGCATCCCCTCGCGCGCTAAGAGGGCAGTCTCGCCATGAGTTTCAAGCGCTGCTTTCCGCCCGTCGTCGATGCGCGTACGCGCGTGCTGATTCTCGGCAGCCTGCCGGGCGAGGCGTCGCTCGCGCATCAGCAGTATTACGCGCACAAGCAGAATAAATTCTGGCATCTGGTCGGCGAGGTGATCGGCGTGGATCTGCCCACGCTCGACTATGAGGCGCGGCTGCAGGCGCTGCGCGATCATCGCGTCGGGCTTTGGGACGTGGTGGCGCAGGCGCGTCGCGAAGGCAGTCTCGACGGCAATATCCGCGATCACGCGGGCAACGATCTCGTCGCGCTGATTGAAGGGCTGCCCGCGCTGGAAGCGATTGCGTTCAACGGCGGCACGGCCGCGCGTATCGGCGAGCGCATTCTTGGTGTGCATGCGCAGCGTTTTCGCCTGCTCATGCTGCCGTCCAGTAGTCCTGCCTATGCGTCGATGAATTTCGCCGCGAAGCTCGTGGCGTGGCGCGCACTGGGCGACATGGTGGGCGAGCCCGTCGATGCGCGCGCATCGAAGCGCGTCAAGCCGTAAGCGCTCTGCAATCTCGTCGCGCTAGCATGGCCTCGCGCACGCCGAGGTGCGCGCCTTGCATCGACAACTCGATGTATCGACGGGACGAGACCACAATGAAAAAGAACCACCGGCTCCTGATCGTTTTACCCTTTCTGTTTGCCTTGAGCGGTTGCGCCTCAGACGACCCGACATCCGCCGGGCCGCACGTTCGCCCGACGCCCGAACAGGTCATGAACCGCTGCCTGAACTCGGTTGCGACATCCGGGTTCGGGCCGCCCACCGAATCGACGCTGAGTTCCTGGCAATGGCGGCGTTACGTCAACTGCAAACTCGGCGGCAATATGTTGTTGAATCCGAAGAAGGTGCCGCTCGACACCGAGGCCGTGGTGTCGATCCGTCTCGCCAGCGACGGCTCGGTCGTCTCAGTAAAGCTGTTGCATTCGAGCGGCAACGACGAGTACGACGAAGATGTCCAGCGCGCCATCGATGCAGCTTCGCCACTGCCTCCGGCGCCGCTCGCCCTGCATCTCACGCGCATCGACATGCATTTTCGTCCGGTGCGCGTGAATCCGCTTGTTTTGCAGAGCGGCGCGCCAGGCACCGCGGCAATCGGCGGCACGAACGCAGGCGTGGGCATCAGCGACGAAACACATTGGCGCGTGAAAAATTGCAATACCGCGCACGGTGTGAGCGAGTGCGATTGAATGCAAACGCGTGCGTTTGTGTCCTGAAAAACGAGGTCGATGCGCGGCGAATGCTATGCTCTCGTTCGCCCGCGCAGATGCGTTCCCATCGCATGTGTTTCCCGCGGCTGAAACGACACCGTAAAACGCAGCGCGAATGGAGTTCAAACGCGCATCTGCACCCGCCCTCACAAGCAAGACATCTTTACATGACGACTCTCATCAAGCGCGCTTCGGCCGAGGCGCGCGCATTCAACAAGACGCCCGCAACGACGACCGCCGAGGCCGTCGCGCCTGCTGCGCCTGCTGCGCCTGAACAGGCAGCGCAGGCTGCGCAAGTCGAAACGAGCGCGCCTCTTGCAGCGCAAACCGACGTGCAAGCGCAAGCCGCTGCACCGGCAGCGAAGCCCGCAGTGAAGGCCGCAGCCAAGCCGGCCACCAGGCGCGCGAGCAAGGCCGCAGCGAAGACCGTCGAGAAGACCGTCGAGAAGCCGGCCGCCGAGTCGGCAGTGAAGGCCACGAAGAAGCCCGCTGCAAAGACCGCAGCGAAGCCCGCAGCCAAGCCCGCTGCAAAGACGGCAGCGAAGCCCGTAGCCAAGCCCGCTGCAAAATCGGCAGCGAAGCCCGCAGCTAAAGCAGCCGCAAAGGAAGTCGCCATGGACGCAGCAAAAGAAGCCGCACCGGCCAAGCCCGCACGCGCAAAGCGCATGAGCGCCAGGACCGCGAAAGCAGCACAAGCCGAATCGGCACCGAAGGTCGAAAAGATGGCGAAGCGTGGCCGCCGCGCCGCCGCTGCCGACGATCTCGACAACGCACCGGTCATCGAAGCGCCGCGCAAGCCGCGTTTCGCGCCGGTCACGTTCTCGGAAGAGAGCGGCGTGCGTTACCTGCACTTCGGTACCGAATGGGTGCAGGGCGCGATGCGTCTGTCGAAGCCGCAGCACATCGAACTTGAATACGCGCAGCAGATGATGGCCTGGCTGCTGTTCCTCGCCACGCCCGCGCGCATCGTGCAACTGGGTCTGGGCGCTGCCGCGCTGACCAAGTTCGCGCACCGCTACCTGCGTCCGGCCAAGGTCGAGGCGATCGAACTGAACCCGGCGGTTGTCGTCGCCGCTCGCACGATGTTCGAGCTGCCGCACGACGACGCGCGTCTGACCGTGCGCGAACTCGACGCGTGGGATTTCGTGCAGGACCGCGCGAACCACGGCTCGATCGGCGCACTGCAGATCGACATCTATGATGCGACCGCACGCGGTCCGGTGCTCGACAGCGTGGCGTTCTACCGCGCCGTGCGCGCGTGTCTCACGGATGCGGGCGTTGCGACCATCAACCTGTTCGGCGACCACCCGAGCTACGTGCGCAACATGAAGCGCCTGAAGGAAGCCTTCGACGGCCGCGTGATCGCGCTGCCCGAAGTGCACGACGGCAACCGCGTTGCGCTGGCGTTCTCGGGCCCGGCGCTCGACGTGAGCTGGACGGCGCTCGACAAGCGCGCGCGTCTGCTCGAAACGAAGCTCGGCCTGCCCGCGAGCAAGTGGGTCAAGGCGCTGCGCGCAGCGAACAAGGAAATCGGCAAGGAAGGCACGACGTTCGCCATCTGATGTTCGCCATCTGACGCTTTTTCCTGCTCAGCAAGAAGTACGAAGCCGGTCCCGTGTTTCACGGGGCCGGTTTTTTTTCGTGCTGTCATATGACAGTGCTTTCGGATAGCTGACAGTTTCCGATCCGAAATGTTCTCGTGCGGTTGGGGTCCGCCCCGGTTGACCCACCGTGATGGCGTGGGTACGCTTTTCAGCGCTTTCGGGGACCTTGCGAGGCACGAGCTCGCGGGCCTGCACCGGCCACAATGAGGCCGCATAACAACATAAGTCGCGAGGAGGAGACGTCATGGCTCACGACGCCGACGCCGCAAAGGCCAGCAAGCACTGGCTCTGGCTGTTGCTGTTGCCCTGGATCGCCATGATCTGGGTGCCGTCGTACAACAAGGTCGAACCCACGTTGTGGGATTTCCCGTTCTTCTACTGGTATCAGCTCCTCTGGGTGCTGATCAGCGCCGTCATCACCGCGCTCGTCTACTTCCGGACCAAGGACCGCTCGAAGGGCGGCAAGACGGGAGGCGCGCAATGAATACCACCGCAACCTTCGTCTTTATCCTGTTCTTTGTCGGCGTGACGATCGTCGGCTTTCTGGCCGCGCGCTGGCGCCGCGGCGATCTCGCCCATCTGGAAGAGTGGGGCCTGGGCGGGCGGCGCTTCGGCACCGTCGTCACCTGGTTCCTGCTGGGCGGCGACCTCTATACCGCGTACACCTTCGTGGCGGTGCCGGCGCTGGTGTTCGGCGCGGGCGCGACGGGCTTTTTCGCGCTGCCCTATACGATCCTGATCTATCCGTTTGCCTTCGTGGTGTTCCCGAAGCTCTGGGCCATCGCCAAGCGCCATCAGTACGTGACCTCCGCCGACTTCGTCAGCGCCCGCTACGGCAGCCGCATGCTGGCGCTGGCGATCGCGGTGACGGGCATCGTCGCGACCATGCCGTACATCGCGCTGCAACTGGTGGGGATCGAGGTGGTGATCGGCGCGCTGGGGTTCGACACGACGGGTTTCGTCGGCGATCTGCCGCTCATCATCGCGTTCGCGATTCTCGCGGCCTACACCTACACCTCGGGCCTGCGCGCGCCGGCCATGATCGCGGTGGTGAAGGACGTGCTGATCTACATCACGATCGCCGTGGCGATCATCGTGATTCCCGCGCAGATGGGCGGCTTCGGCCATATCTTCGCTTCCGTGCCGCCGGCCAAGCTGCTGCTCAAGGCGCCCGATGCGTCGAGCCTGAACGGCTATAGCGCTTACGCGACGCTCGCGGTGGGGTCGGCGCTGGCGCTGTTCCTGTATCCGCACTCGGTCACGGCGATCCTGTCGTCGTCGTCGGGCAACACCATTCGCCGCAATATGGCGATGCTGCCCGCGTATTCGCTGGTGCTGGGCCTGCTCGCGCTGCTCGGCTATATGGCGCTGGCCTCGGGCGTGAAGGACATGCCGCAGTACGCGCCGTACTTCAAGGCTTTCGGGCCGAACTTCGCGGTGCCGGCGCTGTTCCTGCACTTCTTCCCGTCGTGGTTCGTGGGCGTGGCGTTCGCGGCGATCGGCATCGGTGCGCTGGTGCCGGCGGCGATCATGTCGATTGCGGCGGCCAATCTCTACACGCGCAACATCCACAAGGAGTTCATCAACCGCAATATGAATCACGAGCAGGAGACCAATATCGCCAAGATGGTCTCGCTGATCGTGAAGGTGGGGGCGGTGGCGTTCATCCTGGGCCTGCCGCTGACCTACGCGATCCAGTTGCAGTTGCTTGGCGGCATCTGGATCATCCAGACGCTGCCCGCCATCGTGCTCGGTCTGTACACGCGCATGCTCGACTGGCGCGGTCTGTTGATCGGCTGGGCGGTGGGCATCGCCACGGGCACGTGGATGGCGATTTCGCTGCATCTGAAGGGCTCGATCTTCGTCGTGCATCTGTTCGGCATGGACGTGCCCGGCTATGCGGCGGTGTGGTCGCTGATCGTGAACCTGGTGGTGTCGGTGGTGATCTCCGCGCTGGTGCATATGTTCGGTATGCAGAAGGGTCACGACCGCACGCGCCCCGAGGATTATCTGGACGTGCTGGAAAGCTGATCTGCTTTTTTGAACGTCCACGCGACGAAAGCCCGCAACTTCAAGGTTGCGGGCTTTTGTTTTTCTGGTGCACGATGTTTGGCATAACGGCAACTTTCTTCGCGCTATGGCCTTGTCCGATTCCGATTTGCAGGCTCGTCCCGTGCGCCGGCGCTCCAGAGCGGCGCGCATGTGGCGTGCGCTCACCTCGCCGTTTTATCGCTATCGCAATGCGGCTCTCATCCATGCCGTGCGCGTGGGACTGGCGATGCTGGTGTCGATTCTCGCAACCACGGGCATCGACATTCCGCACGGCATCTGGTCGTCGGTCACGCTGCTGGTGGTGATCGGCGGCCTCCAGCATCACGGCAATATTCGCAAGAAGGCCACCGAGCGGGCGCTGGGCACGCTGCTTGGCGCGTTGATCGGCCTCACGCTGATCGTCGTGCAGGCCGTGACAGGGTCCACGTGGCTCACGTATTCGCTGATGTCGATCGTCGCGGCGGTGTGTAGCTACTACGCGATCGGCAAGCCGGGCTACGTGGCGCTGCTCACGGCCATCACGATGTGTATCGTCGCCGGGCATGGCGACAACCTCATCGACACGGGCCTGTGGCGCACGCTCAACGTGATGATCGGCATTGTGATTGCGCTGGCGTTCTCGTTTGCGTTGCCGCTGCATGCCACGTATTCGTGGCGTTATCGGCTCGCCGACAACCTGCGCGATTGCGCGCGCGTGTACGCGCAGATCGTCAGCGGCGCGCATGTCGATGGGCAAACCCAGGTCGAGCAGTTTCGCCGACTCAATACACGTCTCGTGCAACTGCGCGCGCTGATGCCGTCGGTCGCCCGCGAGATCGACGT
>NZ_DASZJJ010000297.1:0-2456 GCF_035948235.1 Paraburkholderia sp.
CCGTTTTCGCCGACAAGGTGCGTGAGGCGGCTGAACCCCTGCCGGTTCTGCTGCGCGCGCCGCGCGTGCTGACGCCCGGCGGCTATCGTGCGTGGCTGGCGCCCGCGGCGCTGGCTGAACTGGTGGAAGCGGCGGCATGGAACGGCTTTTCGGCGCGCGCCCAGGCGTCGTCCACCAGCCCGCTTTACAAGCTCAATACGGGCGCAGCGGCGTTCGACAAGCGTATTTCGCTGGCGGAATCGCTCGAACTCGGCATCGCGCCCGCATTCAACGACGACGGCTACTTACGCGCGAGCGTGCCGCTGATCGAGGCGGGGCGCAGTGTGGGGCGGCTGACGAGCGCGCGTTCGGCGCGCGAATACGGGCTGGAGCCCAACGGCGCGCTGCCGCAGGAAATGCCCACGTCGCTTGCGATGGCGGGCGGCGATCTCGCGCAGAGCGATGTTTTAACGCGCCTGGGCACGGGCTTGTATATCGGCAATCTGTGGTACGTGAATTTTTCGGACCGCATGAATTGCCGGCTGACCGGCATGACGCGCTTTGCGACCTTCTGGGTGGAAGACGGCGAGATCGTCGCGCCCGTGGACGCCATGCGCTTCGACGACCATCTCTATGGTCTGCTGGGCGAGCGGCTCGAGGCGCTGGGCGCGCAGCCCGAGATGCTGCTCTCCGATTCCACCTGGGGACAGCGCGCGACCGGCGGCCTGCAATTGCCGGGCGCGCTCGTGAAGTCGTTCGAACTGGTGTTGTAGCGCGAGGGTCGCGCGAACCTGGTGTGAACATGCAGGCGCGCGGGCCGCGCGCCTCGATCGGCAAAGCAGTTCGGAACAGGTGTGCGCAAGTGCAGCACATCGAAAACAACAAGGACGCTCCGATGTCGAACAACGCAATTGCAGAACCGAACGATGCGCTCGTGCTGCGCGGCATTCGCGCAAGCGACGCTGCGCAGCTTCACGAGTTGATCTACGCGCCTTCGATGGCGCACGGCGATCCGCAGACGCCGTTCCGTACGCTCGCGTCCACGCGAGAATGGATCGAAAAACGCTCGCCGCAACTGATCATGATCGGCGCGTGGATGGGCGAGCGGCTGGTAGGCGAAGCGCAGGTTGATATCGGCAAGACGCGCCGTGCGCATGTGGCGGAAATCGGCGTTGGCGTGCATGGCGACTGGCGGCGGCGCGGTGTGGCCACGCGTTTGCTCGACGAAGCGCTCGATCTGACCGATAACTGGCTCGGCTTGCGCCGCCTCGAACTGAAGGTGTTCGTCGATAACGAGGCGGCTATCGCGCTCTATCGCAAGTATGGTTTCGAGGTCGAGGGGCGCTTGCGCGGCCATACGCTGCGCGACGGCGTCTACGTCGACTTGTTTCTGATGGCGCGCTTGCGCGCGCCGTTGCCGTATGCATCGTACGACGAAGCCATGTTGGGGAGCGACGCGCCATGAACCACCGTACCGATACGCCGACGGCCCGCGGCGCGTTCGTCCAGGCCGTGCGTCTGCGCGCCGCCGAACTCGACGACAGCGCCGCGATCGCCGATCTCATGAACCTGCCCGGCGTGCGATCCACCACGCTCTCCAACGGCTATCGCACCGCCGAAGGCGTACGCGCCTGGCTCGAGAACATCAAAGGCAGCTCGACGAGAATCCTCGCGGAATTCGAAGGGCGTCTGATCGGCCAGGCGGAACTGATGGAGCATGACGGGCGGCGTTCGCATTGCGCCTCGCTGGGCGTTGGCGTGCATGACGCGTTCCAGGGGCGCGGCGTGGGTTCGCTGCTGCTTGGCGCATTGCTCGACATGGCGGACACGGCGCTGGGCCTGCGCCGCATCGAACTCCAGGTGTTCGTGAGCAATGCGCCCGCGCTTGCGCTGTACCGCCGCTTCGGCTTCGAGGTGGAGGCGCGCGCACGGGCCGATGCGATTCGCGACGGCGCGCTGCATGACACGTTCCACATGGCGCGCCTGGTGGGCGCGCCCGCGTTCAGCAGCGCGCCCACGCCCGCCGGTTCCCCGATCGCCTTCTGACCCAGGACGCTGCGCGTGCCTTTCTTTTTTATCGACAGACCGGTGTTCGCCTGGGTGATCGCGCTGGCGGTCATGGTGGCAGGCGCTTTTGCCATCACGCAATTGCCGGTCGCCCAGTATCCGCGGCTTTCGCCGCCGCGGATCGTGATCGTCGCGTCCTACCCGGGCGCGTCGGCGCAAACCGTGGACGACAACGTCGCCAGCATCATCGAGGAGAGTCTCGACGGCGCGGACGGCATGCTCTACTACGAGACCACCAGCGATGGGCTGGGCAATCTCGAGATCGACGTGACCTTCGCGCCGGCCACCAATCCCGACATCGCGCTCGTCGACGTCCAGAACCGCATCAAGCAGATCGAGGCGCGCTTGCCGCAGGCCGTCGTGCAGCAGGGCGTGAACGTGGTGAAGGCGTCCAACACCTTCCTGATGCT
>NZ_DASZJJ010000298.1:0-22587 GCF_035948235.1 Paraburkholderia sp.
CGGCGGTGTCCGGCCGGGGGACCGGAAAACCGCCGCCGTTGCTGCCTGGAGTGGCGTGACCGACCGTCACGCCAATTCGGGGTGGCAGCGACGGCGCATGTGCACCGCCGTGCGAGTTCAATGACTGCCGCCATTGCCGCCACCGTGGCCGCCGCCGCTCCCGCCGCCCGGGCCGCCCGACGAACCACCCTTGCCGAATCCACCGCCGAAGCCGCCTCCGAAGCCGCCGCTGCCGAAGCCGCCTCCAAAACCGCCGCTACCAAAGCCGCCGCCGAAGCCGCCGCCCTTGCCGCCGCTACTGCCGGCGCCGCTGCCGCTGCTGCCACCGCCGCCGCAACCGCAGCCGCTCGATCCGCCGCCGCTCGATCCGCCGCCGCTGTTGCCGCCGCCGCCGCCACCGCCACCGCCGCCGCCGCCGCCGCCGCCCCCCCCGCCCCCACCCCCGCCACCCCCGCCGTTGCTTCCGCCACCACCGTTACTGCTGCCGCCGCCCGAGCCGGAGCCGCTCGATCCGCTGGTCGCGCCGCCGACACCCGAGTTGCCGCCGCGCCCGTTGCCGGAGCTGCTCGAACTCGTGCTGCCCGATACGCCTGCGCCGACACCGCCCGCACTGGCGGAACTCGACGAGCCGTTACCGCTGCCGCCGCGGCCGCCTTGACCGCAGTTGCCGTTGTTGTTGCCGTAGCAGTTGTTTGGCAAGAAGACCGTGGCCGCGTCCGCAGCTTCGCTCACGGTTTCGGTGCCTGGCGCGCTGCCGCTACCGGCCGTGCCGGCCGTACCCGCCGTACCTGGCGCGCCGGCCGCCTTGCCGGGCACACCCGTACCGGCTGCGCCGCTTGCCGGTTCCGCGCTGGCCGCGCCAAAGGGACTTGCGCCCGACATCGGCGTCGAGCCCGCTCCCGAACCCTCCACCGGCATCCCGGCATCGTTGACCGCGCCGCCGCTTGCCGGCAATGCGGCATCGGCGACGACGATCCAGCTCGGGGACGTGACGTTGCTCTGAGCGTGAGCGCCGATGGCGGGCAGGAGCAGACTGGCTCCTGCCGCGCCGATTGCAACGATTGCGAGTCCTCGGCCAACCCCGTAGCAGTACTGATGAAATGATCTGTTCTTCATGACGTCCTCCCGGGAAGCGATGGCGTGTGTCCGCTTCGCTTCTCTTGCGCCTTGTGTCTGGCGCCGCGCAGGAACTGCGTCGACGTCGACCCCCGTCAGGCTGGATCCGCTTGGCTCCGGTGTGCGCTCCATTACGTGGGAGCGCCGTGTCATGCCGGTTGAAACGGTACACGAGGCACGCGGCCGGCTTCGCATCGGATGACCGGTTTGTGCAGGAGTCCTTGCCGATTGTCGGAGCCCGGTGATGGGGCGGCAGAAAGCAAGCGCGTCATGCGTCCGGTCATCCGTTCGCCCGGCGAGGTGCAGTGCATGGATGCGCTGTGGAACCTTGCCAGGCGGCGACCGGATGCCTGTGGTCTATATAGCGAGTTCTGTGCCATCGGCCGCAGAAGGCCGTGCACAATGGACTTTACAATTGACCTATGGTGCCGGCGTAGAAAAAATCGCTGAAAACGTTTCGGCGATGAAACGTGCCATTGCGGAATGTCGAATTACGTTGCAAGTGTGGACAGCGCAACGAGTTTTGTCTGATCTTCCGCGTGGTTGCCTATGACGCTGCGCTCACGCGCTGCAGCTCGCTCAGTTCGGCGGCGGGGATGTGACAGCGGATGCGATGGCTGTCCGGATGCTTATCGGCATCGGCATCGGCATCGGCGAAGGGCGGGGTGGTTTCATCGCACAACGCGCCCAGCTTGCGCGGGCAGCGGCCACTAAAGACGCAGCCCTTGCCCGTGTAGGGTGTGCCGCTGGCGGCGCGTGCCGCTTGCTGTCCCGTGGCTGTGGCGGCGTTCAGCAGCGTCTCGGTATAAGGATGGCAGGGGCCACTGAGCACGGCGCGCGCCGGGCCGCTCTCCACCACGTGGCCCGCGTAAAGCACCATGACCCGATCCGCGAGATAGCGCACGACGTCGAGATCGTGCGAGATGAAGAGATAGCTCACGCCGCGCTCGCGTTGCAGGCGCGCAAGCAGATTCAGAATCGCCGCCTGCACGGAGACATCGAGTGCCGAAGTCGGCTCGTCGCAGATCACCACGCGCGGTTCGCCCGCGAAGGCCTGGGCGATCGCCACGCGCTGCTTGAGGCCGCCCGAAAGCTGCCGCGCGCGCGCGTTGAGATAGCGCATGGGCACGCGCACGGCGTCTAGCAAGCCGGCAATGCGCGATGTGTTCTCGCCACTCGTGGGTTCGCCTTCGGCCCGTACGAGCGCGCGTCCGACCAGCCGGTTGACCGGCAGCGCGCGGTTAAGCGACGCGTCGGGATGCTGGAATACGATGCGCAGCGCCCGCAAGGCGCGTGCGTTGCGTCGCGACAGACGCCCGGCGAGCGGCTGGCCGTCGAGTTCGACGATGCCGCCAGGATCGGCGGCATGCACGCCTAGCAGCAGCTTCGCGAGCGTCGTCTTGCCGCTACCCGATTCGCCGACGAGGCCAAGCGTTTCGCCCGCGCGCAATTCGAGCGAGACATCGTTGAGCACGCGCAGTTGCCGCCCGCCATGGCCTAAGGTCAACGAGAGATGCGCCGCGCGCAGCACGACCGGTGCCTCGCGATTTCCCCTCGCCAAAGGGTTTTCGTCAGTTTGTTCGTTTGTCTGTTGTATGCCCTGGTGATCGGTGCGCGGGCTTGTCTGTGCGCTTGCGCGCACATCGATTTCATCGCCTGCATTGGCCGCGTCCGCGACGGGCAATTCGATGGCGCGTTCGTGATAATGGCAGCGCGACATCTGCTCGCCGTGCGGCGCTTCCATGCGATGCGGCGGCGGCGCGTGCTCGCGGCAGCGCGCGTCGGCCATGCGGCAGCGCGAGGCATAGATGCAGCCGTGCGCGAGCGTGCCGGGCGCGGGCAGCTCGCCCGCGATCGTGTCGAGCGTCCCCTGCGCCTTGGTGCGGCCAGGCGCGGGCAGGCAGCGCAACAGACCGACCGTGTAGGGATGACGCGCGCGCGCAAACACGTCCTGCGTCGCGCCTTCTTCCACCAGACGCCCCGCGTAGAGCACGCCCACGCGCTCGCACATGCGCGCGATCACGCCCAGATCGTGGCTGATGAGCAGCACCGCCATGTCGAGTTCCTCGCGCAGTTGCGCGACGAGCGCGAGGACTTCGGCTTCGACGGTGGCGTCGAGGCCCGTGGTGGGTTCGTCGAGGATCAGCAAGGTGGGGTTCGAGGCGAGCGCCATGGCGATCACCACGCGTTGCTGCATGCCGCCGGACAGCTGATGCGGCCAGCTCGCCATCACACGCGCGGGATCGGCGATACGTACGCGTGCGAGCATGGCGTGCGCCTGATCGAGCGAATCGGCGGGACTCGTGCCCGCGGCTTCGAAGGCTTCGCTCAGTTGACGCGCGATCGTGAGCGTCGGGTTGAGGGCGCTCGCCGGATCCTGATAGACCATCGACACCTTATGCGCACGCAACAGGCGCAGGCCTTCGCGATCGAGCTTGAGCACGTCCTCGCCCGCGATCGCGATGCGTCCGGACTTCACGCGACCGTTATGCGCGAGGTAGCGCAGCACGGCCAGCGCGACCGTCGATTTGCCGCAGCCCGATTCACCGACCAGACCGTAGGCTTCGCCGCGTTTGATGCGCAGCGAAACATCGGTGAGCACGTCGCGCTCGCGGCCGCGCACGCGATAGGACACGGTCAGGCCGACGAGTGCGAGCGCATCGTCGGCGCGCGGCGCGCTGAACGTGGCGAGGGCGGGGCTGCGCGACGCCCGGGTGGCCGCGCCGCTGTCCGGGTTTCTGCCGGTGACAGGACGATTCACGTTTCCAGCACCTCGCGCAGACTGTCGGCGATCAGATTCACGGCCACTACCAGCGAGGCGATCGCGAGCGCATCGAACGCCACGGTCCACCACGCGCCGCCCGCGAGCAGCGCATACGACTCCGCCAGCGCCAGTCCCCAGTCGGCGGAAGGTGGCTGGATGCCGAAGCCGAGAAACGACAGCGTAGCCACCGCGAAGATCGCGTAGCCCAGACGCACCGTGGCCTCGACGACGATCGGCGGCCAGACGTTGGGCAGGATCTCCGCGAACATCACGTAGAGCGCGCGTTCGCCGCGCAGGCGGGCGGCGGCCACGTAGTCCAGATGACGCTCGGCGAGCACGGCGGCGCGCACCGTGCGCGCGACGAGCGGCGCGAAGGTGATGCCGATCACCAGCACCACGGCGAGATTCGACGCGCCCACGGCGGCCAGCACCAGCAGCGCGACGATCACGAGCGGCAGCGCAAGCACGGCGTCGAGCGCGCGCGCGACCAGCGTGCCCACCCAGCCTTCGAGATAGCCCGTGAAGAGGCCGAGCGCCGCGCCCGCGAGCGTGCCCGTCAAGGTAGCGAGCGGCGCGATGGTGAGAATGTCGCGCGCGCCGACGATCACGCGCGAGCAGATGTCACGGCCGAGTTGATCGGTGCCGCACCAGTGCGCGTGGTCGGGCGGCATCAGCGAGCTGAGCGGATCGGACGCGTAGGCGTCGTACGGCGCGATCCACGCGCCCGCAATCGCGCAGACCATCCACACCAGCACGATCAGCGCGCCCAGCACGAAGGCGGGCGAGCGCAGCAACAGGCGCAGCGTTGCCGCTAGTCGCGACGGCTCCTGCACCGCAATAGATGCGCCGTTTTCGATTGTTTCGGAGGCCGTATCGTTCATGCGGGCTTCATCGGCGGAGCGTTATCGGCTGGCGGGATTGCGCAGGCGCGGATCGAATAGCGCGTGCAGCAGATCGGCGCCCAGATTCGCGAGCGTGTAGACGAGTCCCACCGTGAGCACGCCCGCTTCGAGCAACGGAAAGTCCTTCGCCTTGGCCGCGTTGTAGATCAGCGAGCCGATGCCGGGATAGCGGAACAGCGATTCCACCACCACCAGCCCGCCGATCAGATAGCCCAACTGCGTGGCCGCCACGGTGACGCTGGGCAGCAGCGCATTGCGCAGCACGTGGCGCACGATCACGGTATGGCGCGGCAGGCCCTTGAGGATCGCGGTGCGGGTGTAATCGGCGTCGAGCGCGTCGAGCATGCCTGCGCGCGCGATCCGCGCGAGATAGCCGAAGAACACCAGCACGAGCGGCAGCACGGGCAGCACGAGGTGGCGCAGCGTTTCGAATGCGCCCGCGTCGGGTGGCGCGACGGCCTCGATCGGCAGCCAGCGCAGCCACACGCCGAACACCAGAATCAGCGCGATCGACGAGACGAATTCCGGCACCGCGCTCGCGCACAGCCCGAGCGTGCTGATCAGGCGGTCGAGCCAGCGTCCACCATTGAGCGCGGCCCACACGCCGCCGCCGATGCCCAGCGGCACTACCACGATAAAGGCCAGCAAGCCAAGCTTCGCCGATTGCAGCAAGGCGTCGCCGACCATCGGCGCGACCGGCTGGCGAAACGTCCACGAACTGCCGAGGTCGCCGCGCAAGGCATGGCCGATCCACGCGGTGTATTGCTCGAAAAGCGGACGGTCCGCGCCCAGTTGATGATTGAGCGCGGCCACGGCGCGCGCATCGGCCAGTGGCCCGAGCACGGCGCGGCCAATGTCGCCTGGCAGCAACTGGCCGCCCGCGAACACGAGCACGGAAAGCAGCCACAGCGTGAAAAGCGCCCACGCCGCGCGTTGCGCGAGAAAGCGCGCCGCGCCCCCGCCCGGAGCCAGCAACCGGAGGCGGCGGGAGGGCGGCGCGGGTTGAGGCGCGCGTTGAGTCGATTTCGTCAGCTCGGTGGCCATCGTCCTGGCGAATGCGCGAGGTTAGGTGCGCCGCGGATCAGCGTTAGCCCGCAAGCGTGGCGCGATCGAAGTACAGCTGCGCGAGCGCCGTGAAATGCACGCCCGAGAGCGTCGTGCGCTGCGCGATCAACTGGTCGTAGAAGTACGGAATGATGATCGGCGTTTCGTCGAGCAGCAGCGTCTGGATCTGCGCGGACACCTGCTTTTGCGCCGCCACGTCGAGCGTCGCCACGAACTGCGCGACCAGCTTGTCGTACTGCGGATTGCGGAAATGCGCCGCGTTCCAGGTGCCGCCGCTCGTGAGCGGCGCGTTGAGGAATACGTTGGGCACGCCGCGATGACCGTAATCGGTGATCCCCAGCGGCGCGTCGAGCCAGTCCGATTTGCCGTAGGTGCCCGCGCCGTAGTACTGCGACTGGCTCTCCACCTTCAGCGTAATACGCACGCCGATCGCCTTGGCCGCGTTCTGCACGACCACGGCCAGATCGGGAATCTCCATGTACTTCTCAGTCGTGAGCGTGACGTCGAAGCCGTTCGCCACGCCCGCCTGGGCCAGCAACTGGCGGGCTTTGTTCAGATCGGCCTTGCGTTGCGGTACGGTGGTGGCCGTCGACGGGAAGATCGGCGCGAACGGGCTGTCGTTGGCCACCACGGCGCGGCCCTTGAAGAGGCCGCGCACCATCACGTCGCGATCGAGCGCGAGCGCCAGCGCCTGGCGCACGCGCTTGTCCTTGAACTGCGCGACGTCGTTGCGCATGTGGATCTGGCGGTGCGCGCTCGAACGCACGCCGATCACCTTGAAGTCGGGATTGTTCAGGATGCCGATGCCGCCCTGCACAGTGAAAGTGCCCATCACGTCGGCCTGACGGCCTTGCAGCGCGAGAATCTGCGCCTGTTCGTCGGCGTAGAAGGCGAATTCCACGCGCGCGGGCAGCGCCTTGTCGCCCCAGTAGCCGTCGTGGCGCACGAAGCTCGCGCCGCGCCGCGCCTCGTACTTGTCGAGCTTGAACGGCCCCGTGCCGATAAAGCTTTTCTCGTAGTTGCCCGCATAGCTCGTGGGCAGCAACACGGCGTTGTAGTTATCCGAAGAAACGTAGTAGGGAAAGTTGCCGTTGGGCGCGTCCAGATGGAACGCGACGGTGTGCTCGTCGACGAGCTTCGTGCCGCCCTTCGAGAGCACGCCCTTGAGTACGGACAGCGCCGCCGATCCGCTGGCCGGATCGGCGAGCCGGTCGAACGTGGCCACTACATCCTTCGCGCCGAACGGCTGGCCGTCGTGGAATTTCACGCCGGGGCGCAGCTTGAAGGTCCAGACGTCGGCTTTGTCGTTGGGCTGCCAGGACAGCGCGAGCGCGGGCTGGAGGTGGCCGTCGGCGTCGTCGTTGGCGAGGAATTCGCCGGTCTGGTTCAGCAGGCACAGCGCACCCGCATCGGTGACGGTGAGCGGATCGACCGCGCCAGCCGGCATCAGATGCGCAACGCGGATGGTTTGATTGCCGGGCTTGCCTGCGCTCTGCGCGCGCGCGCCGCGTGGCGCGATCAGGCCGCTGCCCGCCAATGCGATGCCCGACAGGCCGAGCACGCTCGCGTAGCGCAACAGTTCGCGGCGGGTGAGACGGCCGGCCAGAAACTCGTCGATGGCGTGGTTGCCATAGTCCCCCGCATGCTGGCGCAAGGGTTCGAGACTGGACGATGCGCCAGTGGGCGCAAGCGGGCGGGAAAACCGGGACTGCGGACGTTTCATCGGCGCGAGATTCCGTGCGGTTCCGTGGATGGGCGCGGCCGCTTTATCCCGTTTCGAAGCGGACGCGACGGCGGCATGCGGGTACGGCAGACGACGAATGCGAACCAGTTTACGCGTTTTCGGGGATCGGCACGAGGACCAGGGTTGTGCGGGGTTGCGCTCTCGCGCGCGCGAGGGCAGGAGAGCGCGTAGCGTCGCCGCTGCCGCCGCGCAAAGCGACGCGCAAGCGGCGCAGGCGTGCGTTATCGCGTGGGATTCGCTGGAATCGCCGCAGGGCGGCGCCAGCGATGAAACAGCACCGAGCCGATCCAGCAGGCGATAAAGAGCGCCACGATGCCATAGCCAAGCTCGCCGAAGCGCTCGTTCAGGTCCGCCGCGACCGACCACACGCCGCCGCTTGCGCCTAGCTTGTCGCCGATCAGGCCCACGGCCTCCACGCCGCCGATCACGATCGCCACCATCGCCGACACGAAGGTGATGCTGGCGTTGTAGTAGAGCTTGCGTCTGGGGTCGTCCATGGCCCAGCCGTAGGCGTGCACCATCAGCACGTTGTCGGTGGAATCAACGAGCGTCATGCCCGCAGTGAAAAGCGCCGGAAACACGAGGATCGAGTACATCGGCAGGCCCTTGCCCGCTTCGGCGGCGGCGATGGCGAGCAGGCCGATTTCGGTGGCCGTGTCGAAGCCGAGTCCAAACAGCACGCCCACGGGATACATGTGCCAGCTTTTCGTGACGAGCCTGAAAAGCGGGCGCAGCGCGCGCGAAAAGAGCCCGGCTGGGGCGCTGGCCTGTTGCGCGAGCGCCGCTGCATCCTCGCCTTGCGCGTGCGCGGCCATTCGATAGCGCCGCCACACATCGCGCAGGATCACGAGGTTCACGCCCGCGAGCACCAGCAGAAAGCCCGACGACACCAGCGTGCCGATGGTCGAACCGATCTCGTGAAACTGTTCGAAGCGCCCGTGCAGCGTGAGCGCGGATAGTGCGATGCCCACCGTCGCCGCGATCACGATGGTCGAGTGACCCAGCGAGAACGCGAGGCCGACGCCCAGTGGCTGCTGGCCGCGCTGCATCAGCTTGCGCGTGACGGCGTCGATGGCGGCGATGTGGTCGGCGTCCACGGCATGCCGCAGGCCAAAGCCATACGCCAGCAAGGCGGTGCCAAGCAGCAGCGGGTAGTGGCGAAAGGCGATCAGCGCCCACGCCCAGGCCGCGAGGTTCGCGCCGATCAGCACGGCGTAGAGCGGAATCAAACGCGGAATCAACCGGCGGCGCTGCGGCCTGGCGATAGGTGTCATGCGAAGGCGATGTTCAGTGATCGTGCGGATGGCGATGGATCGGATCGACCCAGTAGACCGTCTCGGGCGCTTCGACGGCGTCGATGTTCAGGTTCACGACGACGGCCTCGTTGTCGCTGCGCACCAGCACGCATTCGAGCGGATCGTCGGTGCTGGCGTTGATTTCCTGGTGCGGCACATAGGGCGGCACGAAGATGAAATCGCCGGGTCCGGCTTCGGCGGTGAATTCCAGGTGCTCGCCCCAGCGCATGCGCGCGTGGCCGCGCACGACGTAGATCACGCTTTCCAGCGCACCGTGGTGATGCGCTCCGGTCTTCGCGTTCGGATGGATCGTCACGGTGCCGGCCCAGATTTTCTGCGCGCCCACGCGTGCCGCATTGATGGCGGCGGCGCGGCTCATGCCTGGCGTCTGCGCGGTGTTGCTGTCGAGCTGGTCGCCGCGGATCACCTTCACGCCGTTCTCGCGCCAGTCGATGGGGGCGCCGTCGTGAGGATGCTCATGCTCGTGATCGTGACTCATCGTCTCTCTCCTTGCTCTGCTTGCTCGTGACTGGCTGTCGCGCGGATTGCGGCTGCGCGCAGCGTCTGCGGCACATTGTGGCATGGTCAAAATTTTGGCGTGCGCATGTAAAAAAGCCCGTCCGGCAAGGGACTGGCTTAGCTATGCAGCGCGCTGCATCACGTCACATCACGTCTTCTTGGCGTTGATAACCGCTTCGGCGACGTTCTGCGGCGTTTCCGCGTAGTGCTTGAACTCCATCGTGTAGGTGGCGCGGCCCTGCGTGAGCGAGCGCAGCGAGGTCGAATAGCCGAACATTTCGGACAACGGCACTTCGGCGCGCACGATCTTGCCGCCGCCGCCCGCGATGTCTTCCATGCCCTGCACGATGCCGCGACGGCTCGACAGATCGCCCATCACGTTGCCCATGAAGTCCTCGGGCGTTTCCACTTCTACCGCCATCATTGGTTCGAGCAGGATCGGCTTGGCCTTGCGCATCGCTTCCTTGAAGGCCATCGATCCGGCCATGCGGAAGGCGTTTTCGTTCGAGTCCACGTCGTGGTACGAGCCGAAGGTGAGCGTCACCTTGGTGTCGACCACGGGATAGCCCGCGAGCACACCGGCCTTGAGCGTTTCCTGAATGCCCTTGTCGACGGCCGGAATGAATTCGCGCGGAATCACGCCGCCCTTGATGGCGTCGACGAATTCGTAGCCCTTACCCGGCGTCTGCGGTTCGAGCGTAATGACCGCGTGGCCGTACTGGCCGCGCCCGCCCGACTGCTTGACGAACTTGCCTTCGACATCCTCGACCTTGTTCTTCACCGTTTCGCGATACGCGACCTGCGGCTTGCCGACCGTCGCCTCCACGCCAAATTCACGCCTCATGCGATCGACGAGAATTTCCAGATGCAGCTCGCCCATGCCGGAAATGATGGTCTGGCCGGATTCCTCGTCGGTCTGCACGCGGAACGACGGGTCTTCCTGCGCGAGACGGTTGAGCGCGATGCCCATCTTTTCCTGGTCGGCCTTGGTCTTGGGTTCCACGGCCTGCGAGATCACGGGCTCCGGGAAGATCATCTTTTCGAGGATGATCGGGTGCGCCGGATCGCACAGCGTGTCGCCGGTGGTCGCTTCCTTCAGGCCCACGGCGGCGGCGATGTCGCCCGCCCGCACTTCCTTGATTTCCTTGCGCTCGTTCGCGTGCATTTGCAGGATGCGGCCCAGACGCTCCTTCTTGTCCTTGATCGCGTTGAGCACCGTATTGCCCGATTCCACCACGCCCGAATAGACGCGGAAGAAGATCAGCTGGCCAACGAACGGGTCGGTCATGATCTTGAAGGCGAGCGCGGAGAACGGCTCTTCGTCGTTAGGATGGCGCTCGATTTCCTTGTCGTGCAGATCGTGGCCGAGAATCGCGGGCACATCCACCGGCGAGGGCAGATAGTCGATCACGGCGTCGAGCATGGCCTGGACGCCCTTGTTCTTGAACGCGCTGCCGCACAGCATCGGCACGATTTCATTGGCGATCGTGCGTTTGCGCAGCGCGCCCTTGATCTCGTCCTCGGTCAGGCTCTCGTGATCTTCGAGGTATTTTTCGAGCAGCGTTTCGTCGGCTTCGGCGGCGGCCTCGACCATCTTTTCGCGCCATTCCTTCGCGGTTTCCAGCAGATTCGCAGGAATTTCGGCGTATTCGAATTTCACGCCCTGGCTTTCGTCATCCCAGACGATCGCCTTCATCTTCACGAGATCGACCACGCCCTGGAAGTGATCTTCCGCGCCCACGGGAATCTGGATCGGCACCGCCACGCCCTTCAGGCGCTCGCCGATCTGCCGTTGCACGCGGAAAAAGTCTGCGCCCACGCGGTCCATCTTGTTGACGAAGGCGATGCGCGGCACCTTGTACTTGTTCGCCTGACGCCACACGGTTTCCGACTGCGGCTGCACGCCGCCCACCGAGTCGTACACCATGCACGCGCCGTCGAGCACGCGCATGGAGCGCTCGACTTCGATCGTGAAGTCCACGTGCCCCGGGGTGTCGATGATGTTGATGCGGTGTTCGGGATAGTTGCCGGCCATGCCTTTCCAGAACGCGGTCGTCGCGGCCGAGGTGATCGTGATGCCGCGTTCCTGCTCCTGCTCCATCCAGTCCATGGTCGCCGCGCCGTCATGAACCTCGCCGAGCTTGTGATTCACACCGGTGTAGAAAAGGATGCGTTCGGTCGTCGTGGTTTTGCCGGCATCGATGTGAGCGCTGATGCCAATGTTCCGGTAGCGCTCGATGGGAGTCTTGCGAGGCACGGTGATCTCCTTGGATAAGACGCGCCATGGAAAGTGCCGGACGGCTTGCGGCGCGGCCTGCGCGCGGTCCGGCGGTCCGCGCGGCGGCGGGTCCCGATGGTTTCGGGCAAACCTGATCCGTGCGGCGGATTACTAGGATAGCGCTTGCGCGCGGCTTTTGCAGAAACAGCGTCGGAGCGGCGGGCGGCGGAGCGCGCGCAGGAGACGGACGTAAAAAAACCGGCGCCGCCTGGAGCGGGGCCGGTTTTTTGCGAAGCTGCGGGGCGCGACGTGCGCGCTTATTGCATCGGCGGCAGACCGTCGATCTTCATGCCGGGCTTGATGCCCTTCGACGTGAAGAAGCCCTTGCTCATTTCCAGCGCATAGACGCCGTTATTGCGCGGGCAGTGGTTGTTGGTGGTTTCGGCCTGCATTTCGTCGATGTCGGTGATCGTGCCGTCGGCGCGCATGAAGGCGATCGACAGCGGGATCAGCGTGTTTTTCATCCAGAAGCAGTGCACGGCATTTTCGCCGAACACGAACAGCATGCCTTCGTTGGGCGCGAGCTGCGTGCGATACATGAGGCCTTGCTCGCGGTCCGCATCATTGGCGGCCACGGCGGCGTCGATCACGAACATGCCTGCCGTGAGCTTCAAACGCGGAAAATCGCCGGGCTGTTTCGCGCCTGGCGGCATTTGCTGGGCGTGTGCCGGCGTGCTGGTGAGGGCCGTCGTCAACGTGAAGGCCGACACGGTGACAAACGCTGCGAGCGCGCAACGCGCGATCAACGGGCGCAGGGAAAATCGCACGAGTGAGCTCCTTGCTAGAGATTAGTCCGCGCATGTTACGCGACCAGGTCGGCGCGGGTCAAAACTTGCAGCGCGATAACGGGCAATCGCAGCGCTATCGCGCGATGACGCCGCAAAAAAGCACGCTGCAAAAACAAAAGGCAGAGCGCCTTGCGACACTCTGCCTTTCAAACGAAGCGAAGATCGGCGCGGGGCGCCATTCTCCGGAACGTCTTACAACAAGCTTACTCCGAAGCTGCCGAAGCTGCTTCAGCCTTAGCTGCTGCCTTCTTGTGCGACTTCTTGTGCGACGACTTCTTGTGCGAAGCCTTGTGTGCCGACGAAGCAGCAGCTGCCGGAGCAGCCGAAGCAGCTTCCGGAGCCGAAGCTTGTGCGAATGCAGCCGATGCGAAGAGGCCAGCGACCAGAGCAGCGATCAGTTTGTTCATTTTGTGAATCCTCAGCTTGAGTTAATTAACCAAGTGACCCGGTTATTGGATCAGGTCGGTAAACGTGCCATCCACCTTTCGGTTGACAGTCGGATCGACAAATTCATGCGAACTTGCAATTCGTGTCTGAATGCCGGATAGCTTCGGGCGGCATCTGCGTCGTTTAACGCATGGTCTCGCAAGACGGTTGACGCGAAATTTCGCGAAGTTTTTATTAGCTTCGCGTTTTTTTGACTATGCGCAGGAACTCGAAAACAGCGCTTTTTGCAGGCCCGGCGCGTATTCCGATGCGCTTCGAAGCGCAAAAAGTGCTTGCGCAACAGTCACTTGTGCGTGCGTCGCGCGTGCTGCGCAGGCTTGAACGGCGCATCGGTTGCGACATCGACGCTGTCGCCAGGCGTGAGACCCAGCGAAAAAATATCGAGAGAGCCGATCGCGATACGCACGAGACGCAGCGTTGGAAATCCCACTGCGGCCGTCATGCGGCGCACCTGACGGTTTTTTCCTTCGCTGATGGCGAGTTCGATCCAGGTCGTGGGAATCGCCGCGCGAAAACGGATGGGTGGATTACGCGGCCAGAGAAGCTGCGCATCGGCATCGGAAATTTTTCTTGCCCGACATGGCTGTGTCACAAAGTCCTTGAGATCGACGCCGCGTTCGAGCGCGGCCAGCGCGTCGTCGCCGGGCGCGCCTTCCACTTGCGCCCAATAGCGCTTCACGAGCTTGCGCTTTGGCTCGGCGATGCGCGATTGCAGGGCGCCATCGTCGGTGAGCAGGAGCAGGCCTTCGCTGTCGGCGTCGAGTCGGCCCGCGGGATAGACGTTGGGTGTCTTGACCCAGTCCGAAAGCGACGGACGCGTCTCGTGCGGCGAAAATTGACAGATCGTGCCGAACGGTTTGTTGAGGGCGATCAAGCGCATGGCGAAAGAAACAAAAGCAAAACGGTGAAAGGGCAGGCGCCGCGATCTTAATCCATAACGCGTCGCACTCTGCGCCGCCGATGAGCGCTATGTGTCATGGGTCTTATATAAGACATCAGACATCAGCTAGCTCTTCAAGGGCAAAGCCAGGCGTTGTGCATCGACGCAAAATTGGCCGCGCGGGCCTCCTGAGGGCGCCGGCACGAGGGTTCGGAGCGTGGGCTAGAATAACGGCCAGAACCGGGCGCGGCGCAGGCTGCGTCGAAGCTGCGCCCCGGCATCACCCAGAATAATTGCATTGCGTACTGTTCGCGCTGCGCAGACCGATCCCCCTACTGGAGTTGATCATGCCGTATCAGCACATCAAGGTCCCGGCGGGCGGTGAGAAGATCACCGTCAATCCGGATTTCTCGCTCAACGTCTCCGACCAGCCGATCATTCCGTATATCGAAGGCGACGGCACGGGCGTCGATATCACGCCGGTCATGCTCAAGGTGGTCAACGCAGCTGTCGAGAAGGCCTACAGCGGCAAGCGCAAGATTCACTGGATGGAGATCTACGCGGGCGAGAAGGCTACGCGCGTGTACGGCCCCGATGTCTGGCTGCCCGACGAAACGCTCGACGTCGTGAAGGATTACGTCGTGTCGATCAAGGGACCGCTGACGACGCCGGTGGGCGGCGGCATCCGCTCGCTGAACGTGACGCTGCGCCAGCAGCTCGACCTCTATGTGTGCCTGCGCCCGGTACAGTACTTCAAGGGCGTGCCTTCGCCCGTGCGTGCGCCGGAGAAGGTCAACATGGTGATCTTTCGCGAGAACTCGGAAGACATCTACGCGGGCATCGAATGGCCCGCGGATTCCGAAGGTGCGAAGAAGCTCATCGCCTTCCTGCGCGACGAAATGGGTATCTCGAAGATCCGCTTCCCGGATAGCTCGGGTATCGGCGTGAAGCCGGTGTCGCGCGAAGGCACGGAGCGTCTCGTGCGCAAGGCGATCCAGTACGCGATCGACAACGAGCGCCGCTCGGTCACGCTCGTGCACAAGGGCAACATCATGAAGTTCACCGAAGGCGCGTTCCGCGACTACGGTTATGCGCTGGCGCAGAAGGAATTCGCGGCGGAACTGATCGACGATGGCCCGTGGATGAAGATCAAGAACCCGAAGACGGGCGCCGACATCGTCATCAAGGATGTGATCGCCGACGCCTTCCTCCAGCAGATCCTGTTGCGCCCGGCCGAGTACGACGTGATCGCCACGCTGAACCTGAACGGCGATTACATTTCGGACGCGCTCGCGGCGCAGGTGGGCGGTATTGGGATCGCGCCGGGTGCGAATCTGTCGGATTCGGTGGCGATGTTCGAAGCGACGCACGGCACGGCGCCGAAGTATGCGGGCAAGGACTACGTGAATCCGGGCTCGGAAATCCTCTCGGCGGAAATGATGCTGCGTCATCTTGGCTGGACCGAGGCCGCGGATCTGATCATCGCGTCGATGGAGAAGTCGATCCAGCAAAAGCGCGTGACGTATGACTTCGCGCGGCTGATGGAAGGCGCGGTCCAGGTGTCGTGCTCGGCCTTCGGGCAGGTGCTGATCGACAATCTGTGAGCGTCGTCGGGGCGTGACCTGGAAACCCCGGCGGACTATCTTGTCCGCCGGGGTTTTTGTTTTAGTTCATCGGATAGTCAGTTTAATTAGCTATACGAATTACTGTGCAGCAGACGGTGCAGGTTAATTGCTGAGTCGGGGGATTTCTGGCCCTGTATGCCAAGCCCTGTCATCAAACCGCGCGACGAGCAGCGTGGGTGCATTAGCGTGCGCGTTAGCCGCCTTTGTGTGCGCTATCATGACGAGCATCAATCGCGCGTCGTTCTTCTCATGGCTGTCCTGTGTCGCTTCATTCTCGTTTGCGTTTTTGCGCTGCTCAGCATGCGCGGCGTGAACGCGTGCGAACACATGCCGCATGACGCAACATCGGCATCCGTCGGCCATGTCATGCCCGCACAGATGAGGGAGCGCGCCCATTGCGTCGTCAATCGCACGGGATGTGACGACTGCAGCACCCGTCACGCCGGTTGTTGTAGCGCGGGTTGTGGCATTCATTGCGCGTTGCCCGCACTCGATTCCCCTATCGATCGCCATGCGCCGACGCACGACGCGCCATCAGTGCGCGTAGCCGCCTTGCGCGCCGGCATCACCCACGCGCCGCCTCTGCCTCCTCCTATCGTCTGAATGCGGGCCCGCGCGCGCATGCGTGAGCTGGGCCGAATCCAGACGAGTTGCTTCGCGCTATGTCACGCGCCTGGACGCCGTGCGTGCGAAGCCGATGCCGGTCTGCGCTGACGCGCAGGCAGACGTATTTGAGGAATTCATCGATGAAACGCAGAATGTTTTTGTCTGGCGTGCTGGGCGCCGCTACCGCTTCGCTGTTTGCGCGCGCTTCGCTGGCCGGGGAGGCTGGCGATGGCATGACGGGAATGTCCGGCATGCCGGGTATGTCAGGCATGTCAGGTATGAACCACGCACCCGCGCAGCTCGCGGCGGTTGACGCGTTGCCCGCTGGCGCGCCGCTTGCCGCTTTGCGCGTGCTCGCCAACGAAAGCCACGAAAGGGGCGTGTTCCGCGCGACACTGATCGCGCAACCGGCTGCCCGTGCGCTGATCGCCGGCACGCCGCCCACCACCTTCTGGCAGTACGACTCAAACGCGGCGAACAACGACGGCCCCGTGATCGGTCCGCTGATCGACGTGCGAGAGGGCGATCGCGTCGAAATCCGTTTCGTCAACCGCCTCGCGCAGCCCACCACGATTCACTGGCACGGCCTGCCGGTGCCTCCCGATCAGGACGGCAATCCGGCGAATCCTGTCGCGCCGGGCGCGGAGCATGTCTATCGGTTCACCTTGCCAAAGGGCAGTGCTGGCACCTACTGGTATCACCCGCATCCGCACATGCAGACGGCGGAACAGGTGTTTCGCGGGCTGGCGGGACCGATCGTCGTGCGCGCCGCCGACGATCCGCTCGCGGCCTGGCCCGAGCGTCACCTGTTCGTCTCGGACCTGAAATTGTCCAGCGACGGCACGATTGCCTCCAATAGCATGATGGACTGGATGAACGGCCGTGAAGGCCAGTTTGTGCTGGTGAACGGCGCGCGCGAACCGGGCATCGAGATCGTGCGCGACGAGCGCTGGCGCGTCTGGAATGGCTGCAATGCGCGCTATCTGCTGCTGGCGTTCGACGATGGCCGCGCCTTCGCACAGGTAGGCACCGATGGCGGCCTGCTGGGCGCGCCGCGCGAGGGACTGACGTCGCTATTGCTTGCGCCCGGTGAGCGCGCCGAATTGATCGTGCGCGCGGGGCAGGGCGCGTCGTCGGCGCGACTGATTGCGGCGCAGTACGACCGTCGCAAGATGGCGATGACCCACGGCAGCTTGCCGCCCACGCCGGTCGCGACGCTCGCGCAGGTGAAATTCGCGCCGCCTGGAAGGCTCGCAGACCAAGCGCTGCCCGGCCAGTTGCGTCCAATCGCAGCGCTCACACCGTCGAATGTCAAAAAATCCGTTGTGTTCAGCGAGGCGATGGACATGCACGCGATGCACCAGCCGGGTGCATCGAAACATCGCATGCCCCAGGGTATGCAATTCATGATCAACGGCGAGTCATACGACCCCGCGCGCATTACCCTCACGAGTCGACGTAACGAAGTCGAGCAATGGACGATTGCGAACCAGACGGATATGGATCATCCGTTCCATCTGCACGGCACGCAGTTTCAGGTGCTTGCGCGCGAATCGGACGGCAGGCGCGTGGACGAGACCCTGCTCGCATGGCGCGACACGGTCAACGTGAAGCCTGGGGAAAGCGTGCACCTCGCGACCGTTCAACGCGAAGCGGGCGATCGCATGTTTCATTGCCATATCCTCGAACATGAGGACCTTGGCATGATGGGTACGCTGCGCGTGACATAACCTGGCAAACCCGCGTGGCAAACACGCGTCAATACATACGCGCCTTTTATCACGCACGAATGAAAACAATGTGAAAAAGTGTGACGTGTGCGCGGGCAAATCCAGAGGTTTTATTCAAAAACATCGGGTGTGCAATGGCACAGCATTAACGCTACAAAAACGCCCGCATAAAAATCGTTCGCACAAAAAAGAAAACCCGGCCGAAGCCGGGTTTCCAAGGTACGGGTACCGAACGTATCAGGCTGCTGCCTGAATGTTCGATGCCTGTTTACCCTTCGGGCCTTGCACGACCTCGAAGCTCACCTTCTGACCTTCTTTGAGGGTCTTGAAGCCATTCATTTGAATAGCCGAAAAGTGAGCGAACAGATCCTCGCCGCCTTCATCCGGCGTGATGAACCCGAAACCCTTCGCGTCGTTGAACCACTTGACCGTACCGGTTGCCATACCAACTTCCCCTGTAACTCATGTCACTACCACGAGCAGTTCGAAAAGCTAAACGATCGCGGAGTGCGATCGCCCCCTCCTCACAAGCTCACCAACGGCATTTTTTCGAAATTAAAGGCGGTTGAAAAAAGTGCCAGCTTGATTGTTGAGGCTCTTTATTCTGGTGTCAAGAATATTTTGAGACGTTCCCGGACGCGTTGTAAAGATCGCATTTCCAGGGTTTTTCCGGCTTTTCTAAGGCCTTTGCTGCTGCGCGTTGCGGTTGCGCTTTGGGTTGGTGCATCCGGTTCGTTTTTTGTCCCTACGCGCACGAAGGGGTTGCACGACGCATCTTGAAAAGTCGCATAATCGACTCACATGGGAAGCACGCGAGGAAGCACTGCGGGAAGCACGGCGTTAGCGCAGCGCGAAGCGTCGCTCGGGCGGACATTGGACGACACGTGGCACGGAATCTGTTTGTGTGCGTGCGCCGGCCGACAAAGCGTAGCGAAATGGCCCGAGGGCGCTGCCCACGCGAGCGCGCAGGTTGTGCGATACTCGATTCGACGGTGGCCCGAAAGCTGCTGGCAGGAAGATTCGAACCGGCCCCGCAGCCGGGCGCCCACGCAAGTCGCGGTCAGGGCGAAGTTGATCGGGCCCGGACCGGGGAAGGCGCAGGGATTGCTCGTGATGTCAGGGCGCCGGAGCCAGCTTCACCGGACGGCCGGTCGGGTTTCGGCAGGATTGCGGGCCTGTCCGAGTTGTTTAGAATGGGTGTATGGCGATTATCCCGGACAAGCAGGATTCAACCGTACTGGAGCGGCAGGAGCAAAAGGTCAAACCGCCCTCCATGTACAAGGTCGTGCTGATGAACGACGACTACACGCCGATGGAGTTCGTCGTGATGGTCGTGCAGGAGTATTTCAATAAAGACCGCGAGACCGCAACGCAGATCATGTTGAAGGTCCATCGCGAGGGCAGGGGTGTTTGTGGGGTCTATACGCGGGACATCGCGTCGACCAAAGTTGAGCAAGTCGTTACCCACGCACGGCAGGCCGGGCGTCCGCTGCAGTGTGTGATGGAGGAAGCATGATTGCCCAGGAACTGGAAGTCAGCCTGCACATGGCGTTCATGGAAGCACGTCAGGCGCGGCATGAGTTCATCACGGTCGAGCACCTTTTGCTGGCGCTGTTGGATAACCCGACAGCAGCGGAAGTGCTGCGAGCGTGCGCCGCGAATATCGAAGACCTGCGACAGAACCTGCGCAACTTCATTCACGACAACACCCCTACGGTGCCAGGAACCGACGACGTCGACACACAGCCGACGCTCGGGTTCCAGCGCGTGATCCAGCGCGCGATCATGCACGTCCAGTCCACTTCCAACGGCAAGAAGGAAGTGACCGGAGCGAACGTGCTGGTCGCGATCTTCGGCGAGAAGGATTCGCACGCGGTGTACTACCTGCAACAGCAGGGCGTCACGCGTCTGGACGTCGTGAATTTCATTTCGCATGGCATCGCCAAGACCGGCAGCGGTGAAGCTGCCAAGTCGAGCGACGCCAATGCCGAAGCGGAAGACGCCGCCGGCCAGAAGGAAACCCCGCTCGCCCAGTTCACGCAGAACCTGAACCAGATGGCGAAGGATGGCCGCATCGATCCGCTGATCGGGCGCGAGTCCGAAGTCGAGCGCGTGGTGCAGGTCCTGTGCCGCCGCCGCAAGAACAATCCGCTGCTCGTGGGCGAAGCGGGCGTCGGCAAGACCGCGATCGCGGAAGGCCTCGCCTGGCGCATTACGCGCGGCGAAGTGCCGGATATCCTTGCGGACGCACAGGTCTACTCGCTCGATATGGGCGCGCTGCTCGCGGGCACCAAATACCGCGGCGACTTCGAGCAACGTCTGAAGACGGTGCTCAAGGAGCTGAAGGAACGTCCGCACGCGATCCTCTTCATCGACGAGATTCACACGCTGATTGGCGCGGGCGCGGCTTCGGGCGGTACGCTCGACGCGTCGAACCTGCTCAAGCCGGCGCTGTCGTCGGGCACGCTCAAGTGCATCGGCGCGACCACGTTCACGGAATATCGCGGCATCTTCGAAAAAGACGCGGCCTTGTCGCGGCGCTTCCAGAAGGTCGACGTGATCGAGCCGACGGTCGAACAGACCGTTGCGATCCTGCGTGGCCTGAAGTCGCGCTTCGAAGAGCACCACGGCGTGAAGTATTCGTCGGGCGCGCTCAACGCGGCGGCTGAACTGTCGGCGCGCTTCATCACCGACCGTCACCTGCCCGACAAGGCGATCGACGTGATCGACGAAGCGGGCGCGGCGCAACGCATCCTGCCGAAGTCGAAGCAGAAGAAGACCATCGGCAAGAGCGAGATCGAAGAGATCATCTCGAAGATCGCGCGCGTGCCGGCGCAAAGCGTGTCGCAGGACGATCGCAGCAAGCTGCAGACGCTCGACCGCGATCTGAAGGCCGTGGTGTTCGGCCAGGATCCGGCGATCGACGCCCTGGCGGCGGCGATCAAGATGGCGCGCGCGGGTCTGGGCAAGACGGACAAGCCGATCGGCTCGTTCCTGTTCTCCGGCCCCACGGGCGTCGGCAAGACCGAAGTGGCGCGCCAGCTCGCGTTCACGCTTGGTATCGAGCTGATCCGCTTCGACATGTCGGAGTATATGGAGCGTCATGCGGTGAGCCGTCTGATCGGCGCGCCGCCGGGCTATGTCGGTTTCGATCAGGGCGGGCTGCTTACCGAAGCCGTCACGAAGAAGCCGCACTGCGTGCTGCTGCTCGACGAAATCGAGAAGGCGCATCCGGACATCTTCAACGTGCTGCTGCAGGTGATGGACCACGGCACGCTGACGGACAACAACGGTCGCAAGGCGGATTTCCGCAACGTCATCATCATCATGACGACGAATGCGGGCGCCGACACGATGAACAAGTCGACCATCGGTTTCACCACGCGCCGCGAACAAGGCGACGAAATGGCCGATATCAAGCGCCTGTTCACGCCGGAGTTCCGTAACCGTCTGGATTCGACCATCAGCTTCCGTGCGCTCGATGAAGAGATCATCATGCGCGTGGTCGACAAGTTCCTCATGCAACTGGAAGATCAGTTGCACGAGAAGAAGGTCGATGCGCTCTTCACCGATGCACTGCGCAAGCACCTGGCCAAGCACGGCTTCGATCCGCTGATGGGTGCGCGGCCGATGCAACGTCTGATCCAGGACACGATCCGCCGTGCGCTGGCCGACGAACTCCTGTTCGGCAAGCTCATGAGCGGTGGCCGCGTGACTGTGGATGTCGATGCGGAAGACAAGGTGCTGCTCACGTTCGACGAGCAACCGGCGACACGGCCGCCGGAGGCGGTCGAAGTAGAATAAGCGGTTTCCGCTTCAGGTCAGCCGGAACGGCGCGGACTTCACGGTCCGCGCCGTTTTGTTTTCTGTGCGCAAGTTCATTGAATGTCGTCGAACTCGCGCGCATTATCGGCGAATGACCGCATGCCGTAGAGGGTGAAGGTGAGTTCAGATAAGAAGAGTGCGTTCGACTCCATCGTCGAGCGCGAGCGCGGCCTGCGCCGCGGGCTGTCCGCCGGCCAGATGACGATGATCGCCATCGGCGGCGCGGTCGGCACGGGCTTGTTTCTCGGCAGCGGGTTCGCGATTGGCTTTGCCGGTCCCGGCGTGCTGATTTCCTACGCGATCGGTGCGCTGATCGCCTTGCTGCTGATGGGCGCGCTCGCCGAAATGACGGTTGCGCATCCCACTTCCGGATCGTTCGGCGCCTACGCCGAGCACTACATCGGGCCGCTCGCGGGCTTTCTGGTGCGCTATGCGTACTGGTCGGCCTATGTGCTGGCGGTGGGCACCGAAGTATCGGCCATCGCCGTCTACATGAAGTTCTGGTACCCGCACGTGCCGGGGTTGTACTGGATCGTGGGCTTTTCGGCGGCGCTGATCGTCGTCAATGCGATGAGCGTGCGCGCCTACGGCAGCATCGAGTACCTCTTCTCCAGTCTCAAGATCGCTGCGATCGTGGCCTTCATCGTGCTGGGCGCGTGGTTCGTCTGGCATGCGCCGGCGGATTCGGGCGTGGGTGTGGCGAACTACACCTCGCATGGCGGCTGGTTGCCCAAGGGCTGGTGGGGCGTGTGGGTGGGCACGATCGTGTCGCTGTTCAGCTATCTGGGCCTGGAAACCATCGCCGTAGCCGCCGCCGAAGCGCAGGACCCGCAGCGCGCCGTGACGCGCGCTTTCCGCGCCACGATCGTGCGCCTCGTGCTGTTCTATCTGCTCACGCTGGCGCTCATGCTCGCCATCGTGCCGTGGACCGAGGCGGGCGGCAACGAAAGCCCGTTTGTGAAAGTGATGGCCGAAACCGGCGTGCCATACGCGGCGGGCGCGA
>NZ_DASZJJ010000299.1:0-33444 GCF_035948235.1 Paraburkholderia sp.
ACGGCGCTTGTTGGCGCTAATCTCGCGTTTGAGATGCTTTGTGTTATGCCTGGTGTTAACTATCGGTAATCTTGGGTTTTTGGCGTTTCCTTGAATTCGTGTCGGTCTATTAGCGTTGCCCCTGTGCGGGGCGGCAGTTACTTTTCTTTGCCGCGGCAAAGAAAAGTAACCAAAAGAAAGCCGCTCACACCGCTAGTGTGACGCCGTCCACCACTAACCTTTGAGCAGAGTGGTGACTGGGCATTGATCGGTTGTCGCGGCGTTAAACGAAGTGACAAAGGGCTCATTCATCCCGCTGCTCGCTTCGCGCCCAGCGGTTGGGTCCGGAAGGGAAACCCACTGCGCTCTGCGAGGGTTTGCGGTTATGCCCCACGGGGCGCGTAGCGGCCCCGGATGTGCGGGCGTCACCACTTCGTTGTACGGCGCGTGATGCGAGCAAGACCAGTCACCACTCCGTTGGTGGGCAAGTGGTGGACTGCGTCACACTGGCGGTTTGAGCGGCTTTCTTTTGGTTACTTTTCTTTGCCGCGGCAAAGAAAAGTAACTGCCGCCCCGCACAGGGGCAACGCTAATAGACCGACACGATAACAAGGAAACGCCAAAGCAACGGGAACATCGTCAGCCAGCATCCGCATACCACCGCGGCGTATAAACCCACTCCCCGAGCCCAGCGCCCGCACCTTCTCGCACGAACCCGCGCGTAGCCGAAGACCCCACAATAACCATCGTCCGCATATCCACATCCGCAGACTGCAACGCGCCAAGCGTAGTCGCCCGCAGAGTCTCCCCAGGACGCCCCACATCGCGCCCCAGCACAACGCGCGTCTCAGGCGAGCGCACAGCCCTGACGATCTCTAACGCCCGATCAAGCTGCCAAGGCCGCGCCCGCGAAATCGGGTTATAAAAAGCCATCACAAGATCCGCAAGCGCAGCATGATGCAAACGCTTTTCGATAACAGCCCAAGGCTTGAGATTATCCGAAAGCGACAGCATGCAGAAATCGTGCCCCAGCGGCGCCCCGGCCTGCGCAGCCGTAGCCAACGCCGCCGACACACCCGGCACAATGCGCAATTCAACCCGACGCCAACGCGCATCCTCAGCGCCCTCAAGCGCCTCAAGCACCGCAGCCGCCATGGCAAAAACCCCCGGGTCGCCCGACGACACCACCGCTACGCGCCGCCCCTCGCTAGCGAGTTCGAACGCATGCCGCGCGCGCTGCAACTCTTCGCGATTATCGGTGGCGTGCCGCACCTGCCCGGGCCGTAACGGTCCCGCCATCTCCACATAGGTCGCGTAACCGACGATATCGGTGGCTTCATCAAGCGCGGCACGCGCCATCGGCGTGAGCAGATCGGCGCGCCCTGGGCCGAGACCCAGCACCGTGAGTCGCCCACGCGCGCGTCCGAGCGAGGACACGTCGAGCGGTTCGTCGGCAACGCCTAAAACAATGCCATGTCCGGCTTCAATGCGTCGATGCGGCTCGGGCAATGTCAGCGCGCTAAACAGGCCGTCATCAAGATCGCCATCAACAAACCGCAACGGCACACCCAGCGCAGACGCGGCCTGTTCGAACGCCGCATCGCCCATCCGCGCGGCAGGCGCGACCAGCGCGGCAAGCGCCTGTTCCGCTACGCCATTTGCTTTCAAGCCTTCGCGCACATACTCGGCAAGCAGTGCAGGCGATTCGGTTGCGCACGCAACGACTGAACGAGGGTGAATCACCAGATGCGCGGGATTGCCGTCCCACGCCTGCGGGCTCACGCGGATCGCGTGGCTCGCCGCGGCGTCGCGCGGCAGATCGACGTTGTCGAGCCAGGGCGCGTCGCCGTCGATACGTGTCGCGTCGCCCGCGAGCAGGTCCGATACGAAGCGCTTGCCTTGCGCGAGGCTCGACAGCGCATAGCCTTCGGGCGGATTGAGCAGGCAGGTGCCGAAGCGCAGTTCGCCGCTCGTCGTGATCGCAGGCGCGATGCCAAGCGCCGCGCCAATTTCGCGCGCCATCACATTCACGCCCGTCAGGCCGCCGAGCAGCGGCACGACCGCGCTGCCGTCCTCCGCGAGCGCGAGCACGGGCGGCTCGACGCCTTTGTTGGTCAGCAGCGCCGCCAGGCAGCGGATCACGATGCCCGCCGCGCACAGCGCGATAAGCGGCGTGCCGCGCCGGTAGAGTTCGCGCAGATGTTCGCCCAGTTCACTGAACGCGATATCGCCTTGCGCGCGATCCTGCAAGGCATGAACCTGCGCGCCCGCATAGAGTGCCTTCACGCGCTGCGCGGTGGCATGCGCGCCCGGGCCTAGCACGACGATGGCGGGCGGTGTAAGCGCGGCGTTCAGCGTTGCCATTTTTCCCCCGGCACGACGAGCAGCGAGAAATACGGCGATGCCATCGGATCGACGTCGTCGAGCGGCACGATGCGCTGGTTCGACATGGTTGCGCGCTCAACATACAGCGCGCGATCGGCAAGTCCGAGTCCGGTCAGCACGCGGCGCACTTTCTCGAAGTTGCGGCCCAGCTTCATGATGACGGCGGCGTCCGCATCGGTAAGCCGGCGGCGCAGTTCGTCTTCGGGCAACACGCCCGAAAGCACCGCGAGGCTCTGGTTGCGATAGACGAGCGGCACGCCCAGCACCGCCGCGCCGCCCAGCATCGAGCACACGCCGGGCACGACTTCGGCTTCATAGCGCGTAGCGAGCCGGTCGTGCAGGTACATGTACGAGCCGTAAAAGAACGGATCGCCTTCGCAGATCACGGCCACGTCGCGGCCCGCGTCCAGATGCGCGGCGACTGTTTCGGCAGCGCCGTCGTAGAAGTCCGCGATGATCGCTTCGTAGGACAGCGGCGGTTCCAGCGCTTCGGTGGTCACCGGATAGACGAGCGGCAGTTGCTCCTGGCGCGATTCCAGGTGATCTTCGATGATGCCGAACGCGTTGCCCTTCTTGCCCTTGGCGACGAAATACGCGACCACGGGCGCGGCCTTGATGAGGCGCAGCGCCTTGAGCGTGAGCAGTTCAGGGTCGCCGGGGCCGACGCCGATGCCGTGCAGACGTCCTTTCATGGACATTTATTCGATCTCCGAAGCAAGTGCGTTGACAGCGGCGGCGGCCATCGCGCTGCCGCCGCGGCGGCCATGTACGACCACGTAGGGCACGCCCAGCGCCGCGCCTGCGAGCAGCGCCTTCGATTCGGCCGCGCCCACGAATCCCACCGGCATGCCGAGGATCAGCGCCGGACGCGGCGCGCCCGCCTCGATCATGTCGATGAGGTGAAAGAGGGCCGTGGGCGCATTGCCGATGGCGACGACGCTGCCTTCCAGGTGCGCTCGCCAGAGTTCGAGCGCGGCGGCCGAACGGGTGTTGCCCATTTCGCGCGCGAGCGCCGGCACGGCGGGGTCGTCGAGCGTGCAGATGACCGCGTTGTCGGCGGGCAGGCGTGCGCGCGTGACACCGAAGGCGACCATCTTTGCGTCGCAGAGAATGGGCGCGCCGCTGGCAAGCGCCGCGCGGCCCGCCGCGCCTGCGCCCGGCGAAAAGGCCAGGTCGGCGACGACATCGACCATGCCGCAGGCGTGGATCACGCGCACGGCGAGTTTTTCAAGGTCGGCGGGAATGCGCGAGAGATCGGCTTCGGCGCGGATCGTCGCGAAGGATTCGCGATAGATCGCCTGGCCGTCGCGGATGTAATCAGACATCAGAAGTGCTCCGGGGCCGCTGCGCAAGCGACTGCGTGAATAGCTGCGCGGCGGCTTCGATCGTCAGGTGGCGCGCGACGCAATGGCCGAATGGGGCCGGGTTGGCGTCGCGCTGGTTGTGGTGGTCGCTGCGGTGTTCATAAACGTCGTACACGCCGGGTGTCACCGCGAGCAGCGTGAACGGCGCGCGGTGGGCGGCGGCGCAGGAGCGCTCGCAGCCGCTCAGGTAAACGTGTACGCCAGGCGGCAAATGGTCGGCGAGGCGCAGGGCGTCGGCCTTGGTGTCGGCGCGGCTCTTCGCGCAGCCCGCCGATCCCGTGCAGGCGATGGTGCGTGCGAGCGGATCGGCAGGGTCGATGACCAGACCGAGCGCTTGCAGCTTTTCTAGCACGTCTGGCACAACGCCGTTATCGATATCCGGCAGGATTGCGCCTTGCCAGGGCGTGATGCGCAGCGTGCCGTCGCCGTGCGTTTGCGCGAGCGTGGCAAGCGCATGCAGCGTCGCAGCGTCGAGACGCGCGAGCGGCGGCTGGCAGCCCACGTAGCTCGTGTTGCTGTTGCGCGTATGCGCGCCAAGACGCAACGCGAGATCGACGCCAGCACGGCGCCAGCCGCGATCGTCTGCGATCTCAGGCGATGCATGTTCTCGCGCGCGTTGCAGCACGGCTTGCGCGCCATGAATCGCGACGATTTCACGCATGCGCGTCTGGCCGGGCTGCGCGAGGTCGAGGAAGGCGTGCAGCAGCGCGTGGATCAAACTGACCGCTTCACTCGCCGCGATCGAGCCGAACGCGCCATCGGCCGGACAGCCTGCAAGGCCGAACATGAAGCGCACGCCATCCTCATGCGCCGCCGCAGCCAGCCAGATATCGTGCGGATGATCGAGCGCCGCAAGCCGCTCGCCGCCATCGATCAGCAGCGCGAATTTAGGCGAAAGCGCCGCGAAACGCGGCTCGCCCTGCAGCATCGCGACGATGGGCGCGGTGAGCGTCGTGGTGTCGATGAGCGCTGCGGGGTCGAGGCCGGCGAGCGGGCTGAGCATCAGGTTGCGCAGTTCGTCGGCGGCGCATAGATCGGCGTGTTGACTGGCGTTCTGGCTTGCGGAAACAGTCGGGCCGAGTCCCGCTTCGACGAGCACTGCCGTGAGCGCCGTTTCGCTGCCCGCACGAATGCCGCGCACCTGGAGGTTCGCGCGGTTCGTCAGTTCGAGCGTGCCCTGGGCATGCGCGAGCGCGGCTTCGGCAATCGCGTGCGCTTGCGCGGCGTGCAGCAGGCCGCCTGGCAAACGGATACGGCACAGGCCGCCATCGAGCGCCGCGACGACGCGCACGAGCCCCGGGCATGCCGAGCGGCGCTCCGCGGCCCATGCAGCAGGGGACGAAGCTGGGGAAAAAGCGGGCTTCGAGTCGTGATTCAAGGGGGCACTCGTGTTGGGAATCGCGCGGTCGTCGAACCGGGCCGCCTGAAGGGGCCGGCAACGCGGCGCATGCGCGAGCGTCGGCTGTATTTCGGCAATAGGCGTGAAACGCGCAGGAAATTCGCGTTTTTCAGGCCCGTCCGGCGCCAGCGGAAGCGGTATTATGCCCGTTTTCCAGCGCGATCCGCGAATCCAGACGGGCCGCGCACAACGCATGACGGAGCACGGATGCAGGGCAGGCGAGCGTGGCTGACGGTGATCGGCATAGGCGAGGACGGTTATGCGGGGCTGGGGCGCGAGGCGCGCCGCGCGCTCTTTGCGGCGGCGGTCGTGACGGGCGGCGCGCGCCATCTGGCGATGCTGCCCGCGCGCGTGCAGGCGCGCCGCGAGCCGTGGCCGCAGCCGTTCAGCGTCGAACCGCTCCTTGCGCTGCGCGATCAGCAAGCGCCGGTTTGCGTGCTGGCGAGCGGCGATCCGATGTTTTACGGCGTGGGTGCGACGCTCGCACGTCAGCTTGCGCCGGATGAACTGTGCGTGTTGCCCGCGCCTTCGTCGCTGTCGCTGGCGGCGGCGCGTCTGGGCTGGGCGCTGCAGGACACGGCGGCGGTCTCGCTGGTGGGCCGCCCGCTCGATGCGCTGCGGCGGCATGTTTTTGCCGGTTCGCGCGTGCTCGCCTTGAGCGCAGATGGGCACACGCCGCGCGCCATCGCCGCCTTGCTTACCGAACAGGGCTTCGGCGCAACGCGTCTTGCCGTGTTCGAGCATCTGGGCGGTGCGCAGGAACGCCGTATCGACGGCCGCGCCGATGCCTGGAATAAAGGCGAAATCGTTGCTGAAGTCGCGGCCCTCAATCTCGTCGCTTTCGAATGCGCGGCGGCCAACGACGTACCGGCGCGGTCCTGGACGCTCACGCCCGGCCTGCCCGACGACGCCTACCGGCACGACGGTCAGCTCACCAAACGCGATGTGCGCGCGCTGACGCTCGCCCGCCTCGCGCCGACGCCGGGCGCGCTGCTCTGGGACGTGGGCGCGGGCAGCGGCTCGATTGGCATCGAATGGATGCGCGCGCATACGGCTTGCCGCGCGATCGCCATCGAGTCGAACAGCGAACGCCAGCGCTTCATTGAACACAACCGCGACGCGCTGGGTGTGCCCGCGCTGCAACTCGTGGCGGGGCGTGCGCCCGATGCGCTCGCGGGACTCGCCACGCCCGATGCGGTGTTCATCGGCGGCGGCGTAACCGTGCCGGGCGTGCTGCAGACCTGCTGGGAGCGGCTTGCGCCGGGCGGGCGGCTCGTGGCCAACGCGGTGACCGTGCAGAGCGAGGCGGCGCTGGTGGCGTGGCGCGCGCAGCATGGCGGCACGCTCACACGCATCGGCATCGGCGAGGCCGAACCGCTTGGGCGCTTCGACACCTGGCGCCAGGCGCTCCCCGTTACGCTTTTCGAGGCGATCAAGCCATGAGCGCGCGCGTGTTGCTGCTCGGCGGCACCGGCGACGCGTTGCAGATTGCGCGCGCACTCGGTTCTGAGCACGTGTATAGCCTCGCGGGCCTGGGGCGCGTGCCCGCCGATCTGTCCTGCGCGGTGCGCGTGGGCGGTTTCGGCGGCGCGCAGGGACTGGCGCACTATCTGGCCGACGAGGACATAGCGCTGCTGCTCGACGCCACGCATCCTTACGCGGCGCAGATCAGCGCGAACGCGGCGAACGCTTGCGAACAAACGGGCGTGCCGTATTGGGCGCTGCGCCGTGCGCCGTGGCAGCCGCAGCCAGGCGACGACTGGCGTAACGTATCTGGCTGGGCGAGCGTGATCGAAGCAATCCAGCCCTATACGCGCGTGCTTTTCACGTTGGGACGCGAGCCGCTCGCGCATCTGGGCGAAGTGCCCGAACATCAGCACTGGACCGTGCGCTGTCTCGATGCGCATCCGGGGCACGCACGCGCGAAGGTGATCGACGCGCGCGGGCCTTTCACGCACGAGGGCGAACGCGCGCTTTTCGAGGCAGGGCGTTACGACGTGATCGTCAGCAAGAACAGCGGCGGCGCAGCAACGGAAGCGAAACTCGCCGTAGCGCGCGACATGGGCCTGCCCGTGGTCATGATGCAGCGGCCTTCGCTACCGCCGGCGCAACGCGAATTCGCTTCGGTCCAGCACGTGCTGGATGCGCTTGCGACTCTCAATCAACGGAATATCGACGCATGACTGTTTTCTTTATCGGCGCTGGGCCGGGAGACCCCGAACTGATCACCGTGAAAGGCCAACGGCTGGTGCGGAGCTGCCCCGTGATTCTCTACGCCGGATCGCTCGTGCCGCCCGCAGTGCTCGAAGGTCATTGCGCGCAGCAGGTGGTGGACACCGCGCCGCTCACACTCGACGAGATTGTCGCATTGCTGGAAAACGCGCACCGCCAGGGTTTTGATGTGGCGCGCGTGCATTCGGGCGATCCTTCTCTGTATGGCGCGATCGGCGAGCAGATCAGACGTTTGCGTGAACTTGGGATTCCTTATGAAGTCGTGCCTGGCGTGACAGCGACGGCCGCCTGCGCGGCGGCGCTCGGCAACGAACTCACGCTGCCGGGCATTTCACAGACGCTGATTCTCACGCGCTATGCGACCAAAACATCGATGCCCGAAGGCGAGGCGCTGAGCGATCTCGCGCGTCATCGCGCGACGATGGCGATTCATCTGGGCGTGCGCCATATTGCACGTATCGTCGAGGAATTGCGACCGCACTATGGCGACGATTGCCCCGTGGCCGTGATTTACCGAGCAAGCTGGCCTGACGAGGAACGCGTGACGGGCACGCTCGCAGACATCGCCCAAAAGGTGCAGGCGACGGATATCGAGCGCACGGCGCTGATTCTCGTGGGCCGTGTGCTAGGCGCGGACGGGTTTGCGGATTCGACCCTGTACGGGGCGGGCAAACGATAGGAGAGAGCAGGCGATGTCCAGGCAAAATCTTCACGACGTGACGCTCTGTGCCGTCGATACCGTCAATCCCGGTCTTGCGGCGCGTGCGCTCGACCTGTCGCTTTCCCAGTGCGATTTCGGCGATGCGATGCTGATCGCTCACACAGCGGCGCCCACGCGGGCGCGCTTCGTACCCATCGAGCCATTGCGATCGCTTGCTGAATATTCGCACTTCATGCTCAAGCGCCTGGTCGATCACATCGTCACGCCGTGGGTGCTGGTCGTGCAATGGGACGGCTACGTACTGGACGCATCCCGATGGAGCGAGCGCTTTTACCTATACGACTATATCGGTGCCCGCTGGCCTGCCTCCGCCACGGGAAACGATGTCGGAAACGGCGGGTTTTCGCTGCGATCCGCGAAATTGCTCAAGGCACTTGCCAGCGACCAGTTTGCGATGGAAGCCGAAGCTGCAGAAGACGTTTTGATTGGCAGTACCTGGCGAGCTGCACTGGAAGCGGACCACGGTATCCGCTTCGCGTCCGCCGAAGTTGCCGATGAATTTGCCTATGAATATGGGGTGCCACGTCAGCCGACATTCGGTTTTCATGGCTTTTTCAACATGTGGCGCCATGTAGACGACAGCGCGATGTTGGCAATCTTTAGCGAACTCGATATTCGCACCCTCGCCGCGCCAAGAGGAGTGGCATTGCTGAAGATTTACTGTGATCTACGAAAATTCACTTGTGTTCGCGCCATGTACCAGCGCTACCGCATGCATCTAAGCGTAGAAGACGTTGCGTATGCATTTGTGCGCAATGGTTTGAGCGACGATGCGGCGCGTGAGTATGTGAACCTCTGCGAGCGCAGTTAATCGGCTTCACACAGTCAGTGAATACGGATGCATCCCCATGATGCATCGCAACAGCAGGAGGAATTTTGTTAGCAGACGCAGAATAATCGAACTTATCCGAAGTTTTTGAGATCTGCGGTTGATTATCATCGTTCACATACCCAGTCTTGGCCCAAGGCTGTACGACGCGAGTGCGTGAACATCGGCGGACAGCTTTGTGGCCCTCGGATCAAATGGCCTGAACATGTCCCAATCGCAAATCCATCTCTGCATCATTCAGCCCGTCGGCTACGTCCCGTCATTGGGCTTTCTCGATCAGGCGCGTTACTTTCGTTACCAGTTTCGGCGTCTGGGCGCTGAGGTGACGATCGGCAAGAACCGTCTGCGTCACGACGCGATCAATTTTGTCTTCGGCGCACATGCCGGTTTCGACCCGAATCTGACCCAGCGATATCGCTGCGTTTTTGTGAACCTTGAACAACTGGGCGAACATGGCGCGCAGGTTTTGCCCGACTATCTGCACCTTCTGTCGACTTCGCCGGTCGTCGATTATGACGCGCGTAACGCGAGCGCCTATGGCAAAAGCGGGTGTGTTCCCATCGTCTCATTCGCCTGCGCACCTTATCTTGCCACCGACGTTATCCAGCCGATCGAGGAGCGGTCTAACGACGTGCTGTTCTTCGGTGGTATGAATGAGCGGCGGTTTCAATTGCTGCGCGAGGTCGAAGCCGCGGGCTGCAAGGTTAGTGTGCTGCCATTCGGTATTTTCGGCGCGGAGCGCGATGAGGAAATCCGCCGCGCCAAGGCCGTATTCAATTGTCATTACTACGATAGCGCGCGCTTCGAGCAGGCACGCGTATTCCAGTGTCTGTCGCTCGGCACGCCTGTTGTCAGCGAACGCACGCCGGTCACGGATGCTCCCTCCCAGTTCGAGGACAGCGTTTTCTGGGTAGGCAGCGATAGCGTCAGGACGTTCTTCCAGAATGAATTCCGCGCACCGTCTTTTGCCGACGCTGCCCGTGCGCGGCTCAACGCCTTTGCTGCACACGATGTGCTCGATCAATACGCGTCGATGCTTGAAAACGTGATGGGACATTTCGCGCCACTGAAGATGTCGTCCGCGCCGTGGCAGCCGCAGCGTCTGCAGATCGGTTCGGGCAAGGACTACATGGCAGGGTGGTTGAATCTGGATATCCTGCCGCGTGCAGAGCCAGACTTGCTGCTGGATCTGTCCGCGCCGTTGAGCTTGCCGTTAAGACTCGAAAGCGCGCTGGCCGGCCCGGTCGAATTGCGCGCGGATGCGCTCGATTTCATCTACGCGAACAACGTGCTCGAACATGTTGGCGATCTGCCGCAACTCATGACCAATTGCCTGCGTCTGCTGAGGACGGGCGGCCAGATGCTGATCGAAGTGCCTTACGAAAAGGCGCCCAGCGCGTGGCAGGATCCTACCCATGTCCGCGCATTTAACGAGAACTCGTGGATCTATTACGGCGAGTGGTTCTGGTATCTCGGCTGGATCGAGTCGCGCTTTTCGATTGTTGCGCAGGAGTATCTCGACGAGAAACTTGCAGTCACCCACATCGAGCACGCTCACTTTATGCGTGTGCGTCTGGAAAAGGTCGCGACAACGGCTAAGGAGCGCTCCACGGCGCGCTCCATGCGGCCGGATTTCGGCGGCATTCCAGAAGACGTCATCTGAACGAAGCGGGGCCGACAAAGTCGGCCCCGTTTGTTTTAAAACCGGGATATCGTTCCCTCAATGCGCTCCCGCATGTTTATGATCGGCGTGGGTATGCGGCTGGGTGACCACGCTCACCGCCGCGAGCACGACGATATTCACGCCCAGCGCGAGAAAGCCGATATTGATGTCCTTGAGCGCATCGGGCGCGAAAGGAATCAGTTGCGCGACGCTCACATGCGTCACGGTGGTCAGGACGACCACCAGCACGCCGGACAGAATCCCGCAGAACGCCCCTTGTTTCGTGACGCGATTGCGCGCCGAGAGGCTGCACACCAGCGCCGGGAACAACTGCGTGACGAAGTTATAACCCATCAGCAAAAGCGCCACGATGGTCTCGCCGCCATTGAGCGTAAAGCCCACTGCGACTAGCGCGATCACCGGCACGAAAAAGCGCGCGAGCTTCGCCACGCGCTCGTCGTCGGCCTGTTTCATCATGGCGCCGCGATAAACGTCGTTGGCGATGAGCGTGGACGCCGTGGTGAGGATCATCGATCCCGGCACGAGCGCGGTGAGCACGCCCGCCGCGCCGATCACGCCCACGAACCACGGATCGAAGGTCTGCAACGCAAGGCGGAACAGCGAAAGATCGATATTGCCGCCCTTGAGGCCCGGCACCTTGAGCACCGCCGCAAACCCGCAGAAGAACACGAACAGCAGGATCAACTGATACAGCGGCAGGATCGCGGCATTGCGGCGGAAAATGCGCTCGTTTTTCGCGGTATAGACCGAGCCGAACGTATGCGGCCACATGAAAAAGCCGAGCGCGGTGAGCAGCACTGTCGACTGGAACCACGTCACGCTCTGGCCTTTGGCGGGGAAGGTGAGGAAGCCGGGTTTAGCGGCGTCGATGGCGCGGAACATTTCGCCCAGGCCGCCGTAGTGATGGATCGGCAGATAAATGCCCAGAAACACGGCGATGGCGAGAATCATCGTGTCCTTGACGACCGAATTCCACGCGCAGCCGCGCACGCCCGAGAAGATCACATAAGCCGTCACCACGGCCGCGCCAATCCAGATCGCCGTGGTCGATGAAATCGCGCCATAGGAGGCCGTCGTCACGATGATGCCCAGGCCCTTGAGTTGCAGCACGAGATACGGCACGAGCGCGAGCACGCCCACGCAGGCGACCAGCACGCCGAGCGCGGGACTGTTGTACTTGCGCGAGAAGAAATGCGGCTGCGACATCAACCGGTGTTGCTTGGCGTAGCGCCACACCGGCGGCAGCATCCAGTAGGAGAGGATGTACGCAAGCGTCGCGTAAGCGAGGATGTAATAGACCGGCGCGCCCTTGCCATAGGCGAAACCGCTGCCGCCAAGGAACGTGAAGGTGGTGTAGATCTCGCCCGCCATCAGCAGGAACACGAACGCCGTGCCGAAGCTGCGCCCGCCCACCGACCACTGTTCGAGACTCATGTCGTGCCCGCGCCGCGCGCGCATGCCCAGATACAGCGCGACGACCGTGATGGCCGCGATGATGATGAGTGCGCTCATGGCCGCACCTCGTGTGGCGTGTCGGCGGCGTCGCGGTTGACCGGATCGAGCCGATAGACGATGGCCATGATCGCGGAGGTGAGGACGACCCACAGGACGATCCACGCCAGCACCAGCGGCATGCCGAGTATCAGCGGTTCGGTGCGGTTGACGAACGGCACGCCCAGCAGGATGCCGATAAAAGGTAGCGCTGCGAGCAACCTCAGTGACATGGCAACTCCTTTTTGTAAAAGGGGAAACGTCGCGACCGGGTTCGAACGATTCACTCTATGCCCGCGAACGCGCCCCGTAAAGCCGCCAAAAATCCCCATGCGCGGGCTGCGGGTCCACGCGTTTCGATGGTGCGTTGCGGCACGCACAAGGCGCGTGCGCGCCTGCACAGCGCATTCAGAGGGCACGCCGCAGGCCGATCCAGTTACACTTCACGCACCCTGGCGGATACGCCCGTGCGTCGCGCGCGCCGCCGCAGTATTCAATCTCAGCCCGAGCCCCGTTTTTTTCGGATCGCCTTCATGATCGAGAGCCTGATTTCAGACATTCTGTTCGGTTTCACCGGATTGATCAGCATCATCAATCCCATCGGCATTGCCTTTGTCTTTCTCGATCGCACGGCGTCGCTCACCGACGAAGAGCGGCGCCTGCTTGCCAAGCGCGTGGCCACCAACGCCGGCCTGGTGCTGCTGGTGGCCTTCTTCGTGGGCACGCCGATCCTGCACTTCTTCGGCATTTCGATGGAGGCGTTGCGTATCGGCGGCGGTCTCGCGGTGGCCGTGAGCGGCTGGAATATGCTCAACGCGCCGGAACCCGAGCCGCCCGCGGCGAGCGACCCCGCGGTCAAGCCGGTGAGTGCGTGGTCGGCGAGCGGCAAGGCTTTCTTTCCGCTGACGGTGCCGCTCACCACCGGCCCCGGCTCGATCGCGACGGCCATTGCGCTGAACGCGAACCGCACGCACAAGCTGTCCGCGTGGCTGCTGTCGAGCATCGCCTCGGTGGCGATTTCGCTGCTGGTCATGCTCGTGATCTATTACGTCTACAGCCGCGCCGCGCGTCTGGCGCACTATCTGGGCGTGGAGGGCACGCGCGTGGCCATGCGCGTGTCGTCGTTCCTGTTGCTGTGCATCGGTGTGCAGATCATTTTGACTGGCCTGACGGGTTTCCTCACGCCGATTGCCGGACTGCACGCGACGAACTGAGCAGAAAAATGAGCGGGAAATCAGGCGGGAAACTGCGCGACGCGCGCTCGCGCAATTGATCGACGGAGGCAACGATGTGCCGCTGGCTTGCTTACACAGGTAACCCGATTTCGCTCGAAACCGTGCTGTTTCGCGCGCGTCATTCGCTGATCGACCAGAGCCTGCATTCGACGCTCGGCGCCACCACCACCAACGGCGATGGTTTTGGCCTTGGCTGGTATCAGCATCCGCACGATATTCCCTATCGCTATCGCAGCGTTCACCCCGCCTGGAACGACCGCAACCTGCGCGAACTGGCGCGCGCGGTGCATGCGCCAATGTTCGTCGCGCACATTCGCGCCGCCACGCATACGCCGGTGCAGGAGACCAATTGCCATCCGTTCCGGCATCGGCGCTGGATGTTTGCGCACAACGGCCTGATCCGCAATTTTCCGCTCGTGCGGCGCGAATTGCTGCTCGCGATCGAACCCGGGCGCTTCAACGCGCTCGAAGGATCGACCGATTCGGAGGCGATGTTCTATCTTGCGATGAGCTTTGGTCTGGAGCACGATCCCGTGCCGGCGCTCGAGCGCATGGCCGGTTTCGTCGAGGCCGTCGCGAAAAAGCACGGCATCGAGCCGGCGCTCAACATGACGATTTTCGCCAGCGACGGCGAACAGATTGTGGCCGTGCGCTATTCGAGCGAACGCGACTCGCGCTCGCTCTTTCACAGCACGTCGTTCAAGCATCTGCGCGAACTGTATCCCGACGATCCGCGTATCGCGGCGGTGGGCGAGGACGCCTATCTGCTGGTGTCCGAGCCGATCGTCGATCTGCCCGAAGCCTGGGCCGAGGTGCCCGAATCCACCGCGATCGTGGTGCGCGGCGCGCAGATCGAATACCGCGATTTCAAACCGGTTGCGCCGTGATGCGGCTTTGAAAACGCTTTCAGCGCTGTGAGCCAGGCCACGTCACGCGCGCAGAGCGACGGGCGGCGGCGCGCGCAAGCACTTCGTCGAACAGCAGCACATCGACGGGCTTGACCAGGTGCATTTCGAAGCCCGCTGCACGCGTGAGTTCGATATCGGCGGCCTGGCCGAAACCCGTCATCGCCGCGAATACCGTATGCGCGAGCGCCTCCAGCGTGCGCAGGTCGCGCAACGCCGCGTAGCCGTCGATTTCGGGCATGGCGATGTCGATGAGCGCGGCATCGGGCGTAAAGCGTTCGGCCCATTCGCGCGCCTGGGCGGCGCTATAGGCCACGCGCACGTCGTGGCCCTTCAGTTCGAGCAGCATCGCCAGGCTGTCGGCGGAATCGCGGTTGTCGTCCACCACGAGCACGCGTAGCGGCAAGGAATCATCGTGCGCGAGCACGGGCTGGCCAACCGTGCTAATGAGGCCTTCCACTGCCAGGTCCACATGCGCCGCGTTGGCGGTGCGCGTGAGCGGCAGGCGGATCGTGAATGTGCTGCCTGCGCCCAGTCCATCGCTCGTCGCCGAAATGGTGCCGCCGTGCAGTTCGACGAGCGAGCGGCACAGCATCAGGCCAATGCCCAGGCCGTTTTCGCTCGGGCCCGGCATCGAGCGGTCCTGGCTGAAAAGGCCGAAGATCGATTCGAAGGTTTCGGGCCGCAAGCCGCGCCCTTCGTCGCGCACCTGGATCTGCACGCCGCGCCCGGCCACCTGCACTTCGACGGCAATGCGGCTGTGGTCCGGCGAGAACTTCGAGGCGTTGTGCAGCAGGTTCTGCAAGACCTGCACGAGGCGCGTCTGGTCGCCGGTCATCGGCAGCGGCGCGGCGGGCAGAATCGCGTCCACACGCTGTCCGCGCCCCGCCGTGAAAGGCTGCGCCGCTTCGAGCGCGTTGTTGACCACTTCGCACAGATCGAGCGGCGCCTCGCGCAGTTCGATCTTGCCCGAGGTGATGCGGCCCACGTCCAGCAGGTCGTCCACGAGGCGCGTGAGATGGACGATCTGGCGGTCGATCAGTTCGCGCGCGCGCTCGACTTCGGGACTTTGCGCACTCATCAGGCGCATGGTGGCGACGGCGTTGCGCACCGGCGCGAGCGGGTTGCGCAGTTCGTGGGCGAGCATGGCGAGGAATTGCTTCATCTGCTCGCTCGAATGCTCGAGTTCGTCGGTGCGGCGGCTCTCGGTCATGTCGCGCGTGACCTTGGCGAAGCCGGTCAGACGGCCATGCGCGTCGTGAATGGCGGTGAGCGTCACGTTGGCCCAGAACATCGAGCCGTCCTTGCGCACGCGCCAGCCTTCGTGGACGCAGCGGCCCAGATCGGTGGCGCGGCGCAGCTCGCGTTCGGGCGCGCCCGCGGCGATATCGTCGGGCGGATAAAACACCGAAAAATGCTGGCCGATGATTTCAGCAGGCCGATAGCCCTTGAGATTGGTCGCGCCGCTGTTCCAGCTCACCACGCGGCCCTGCGCGTCGAGCATGAAGATCGCGTAATCGCTCACGCTTTCGACCAGCAGACGAAAACGCTCTTCGGAGAGCCGCAGCGCTTCCACCTGGCGACGCTCCGCGGTGAGGTCGCGCGTGATCTTGGCGAAGCCCGCGAGCGAACCGTCCTGTTCGCGCAACGCCGTGATCACCACGTTGGCCCAGAACATCGAGCCGTCCTTGCGCAGGCGCCAGCCTTCATCCATGAAGCGGCCGTGCAGCGCGGCCTGTTCCAGCTCGTGCTCGGGCCAGCGCCGGGCGTTGGCTTCGTCGGTATAGAAACGGGAAAAATGCTGGCCGATGATCTCGTGCGCTTCGTAGCCCTTGATGCGCGCGGCGCCCCGGTTCCAGCTCACCACATGGCCGCGTGGGTCGAGCAGGAAAATCGCGTAGTCCTCGATGGGCTGAACGAGCGCTTCGAAGCGGCGTCCGCTATGGCCTTCGGCGGACAAGCCGGCAGCGGGTTGCATCGCGGAATCGGACGTGGTCATGGTCCTTTCTGATCGGTGATGAAAGACGGCCGGGCGCTCGCGCGGCGCCGCGTACCGCGCGGCAGCTTACCACGCACGCTGGCCGGCGCGGTCGTACTTTTCGGCCATCGCGGGGATGCCGGCGCGCACCAGACGCTCGGCGCGGCGCACCTGACGGATCAGCAGCACGACGTGTGCCGGGGCCACGCGACGGCGCCGTAAAGTCCAGAACGCGCCGCGCAGCAGCGCGAAACCGGCTGGCCCGAGCGAGCGCTGACGCGCGAACACGAGCAGCGCGCGGCCGGTGGCGGCGAGCGCGTCGCGCACCGGCAGGCGCATCCACGCAACCCACGCGGCGTTGCGCGCGTGCGTGCAATGCTGCGCACGCGTGAGCCAGCGGTAAAGCGGCTCGCGGTGCGCGAGCGCCGATTCGCAATAGACGATCGAATGGCCGGCGGCGAGCACGTCGAGCGCGGCCAGCTCTTCCGCGCCGCCGTGCAAGAGCCGCTCTTCATAGCCGCCGAACGCCCGGAACACAGCCGCGCGGAAAACGCAGGCGCCCGCCATGTAGTTTGCGAGCGCGGGACCGGGCAGGTCGTCGTCGCCGGGCGAGGTGGCGTTGAGCATCAGGCAGGCGGGGTGGATTTCGCGCTCGTCGTGGCTGACCACGCGCGCATTGACGACGGCTACCTGCTGGTGTTCGTCGAGCCATTGCACCGCGCGGGCGAGCGCGCCGGGCGCAAACCAGGTGCTGTCGTCGCAACAGGCCACGTATTCGGTGGGCGCGAGCGATACGGCGCGGTTGAATCCGGCCATGCCGCGATCGCCCAATCCCTGGACGATGCGCACCTGCGGAAACAGCGAGGCGAGCAGGCCGACGGTGGAATCGGTCGAGCCGTTATCGGCGACGATTACATGCGGATGCTCGGGCAGCGCGGTGAGACGGGCGACGGTATCGATGGTCTGGCGCACGTGATTGCGCGTGAGCACCACCACGGTGATGCGGGAACCCGATGGGGGAGTCGGGGCACTGGGGGCGCCGGAGGCGCCAGGAGCGGGAGCGGAGGCGTTCATCGCGGTTCCATCTTCCATCGCGTTGCGGGCGGCGCAAGCCGGCGGCCAGCATGCAGATTGCTCTGCGGAGGTTTTTTCAGGATACGCCGTTGCCGGGCGGCTTGCACCCCGCCCGAACGCCTGGATCGGCCCACGGGCAGGGATTGCGCCGAATCGGCATGAACCATGCTGCAGCGCGCAACCCGGCACGGGCAGTTGTATGCGTTTTACGTCATTTCAGGTCGCGCATGCGCCATGCCCATCCAGGGGAAACCGCGCCGCATGGGGCGCGGCCCGGTCGTCAGTGCGCGGGCACCGCCGATTTCGGCACGCTGGACGCGCGGGCCGCCGGGGTGTTTTCGGTGTGCGGATACATCGCGAGCAGCACGCGCAGCACGCCATTGGTCCAGCCGAAGCCGTCCTGCAGCGGATATTCGCCGCCGCCCGCCGCCGAAGCCTTCGCCGCCGCCGCGCTCACGTCGTACTTCTCGACCAGTTTGTGCGTGCGCTGGTAGTAGAGGAGATTCGTCGCGATCCAGCGCGTGGCGATGGTCTGCGCGAGCGCGCTTTCGCCGTAACGGCGCAGGCCCGTCACCGCGAGATATTGCAGCGGCGCCCAGCCGTTTGGCTCATCCCATTGCTGGCCGCTTGCCACCTGGGTGGTCGCGAGGCCGCCCGGTCGCAGCAGTCCCGCGCGCACCGCGCCTGCCACCTGATGCGCCTGCGTGCGCGTCGCCACACCCGTATAAAGCGGATAAACCGTCGCCGCCGTGAGCCGATGCGTGAGCGTGCCGTGCACGAAATCGTAGTCGCTGAAGGCGTGAATCTGCGGGTCCCACAGCACGCGGCCGATCGCGGCGGCACGTTGCTGGGCGCGCTGGCTCATCTGTTGCGCCTCGCCCGCGTCGCCGGTCATGCCGTAGCCTTTGGCGAGCGCGCGTTCGAGATCGACCAGCAGCGAATTCAGATCGACGGGCACGAGCGACGTGATGTCGATGGTCGCGAGCGTGCGGTTGTCGGCGAGCCAGCGCGAGCTGAAATCCCAGCCCGTTTCGCCGCCCGCGCGCAGGTTGCGCCAGAGTTCGGGCGCGCCGCGTTGCGGGGCGCTTTGGGCGGTCAGCACGTCTTCGCGATACGACTCGTCGCGTGGCGTGTCGCGCGCGTCCCAGTAGCGGTTGAGCAGGGTGCCGTCCGCGAGGCGCACGACGTGGTGCGCTGCTTCGCCGGGCTTGAGCGTGTCCGCGCCTGTCATCCAGTAGTCGTATTCCTTGCGCAACTCAGGCAGATAGCGCACGTAGGTGGCGTCGCCGTCGCGGCGCGCGACGAGCGCCACCATCTGCGCGAAAAAAGGCGGCTGCGAACGGCTCAGGTAATAGCTGCGATTGCCGTTGGGAATATGGCCGTAGCGATCGATCAGGGCAGCGAAATTATCGAGTTCGTCACGCGTGAGATCGTGGCGTCCGCTCGCCTCCAGTCCCAGCATGATGAAGTACGAATCCCAGTAGTAAATCTCGTTGAAGCGGCCACCCGGCACGACATACGGTTTGGGCAGCGGCAGCAGCGAGGAATAGGGTTGCTGCGTACTATCGGGATTGCGGCGCAGCACGTCCCAGAGCGTGTCGATGTGGCTCACGACGTCCTGGTTCGGATCGGAAACATAGTGATCGTCGCTCTGTTTCTGATCGGAAAAATGCTGTGCGACGAACGTGCGCAAGGCGGTTTTGCGCGCATCGGGATCGGTGATGCCGGCGTTGCGCGAACTCCAGATTTCGTATTCGGCGACGATTTTCGAGGGCGCTTCGTTAGGCACCATGTCGGCGAAGGTCTTGCTGTCGGGGAAGACCTGGACGAGTTCGACGTCGCGATAGAGCTGGCCGAAGAGTTCGGACGGCGGTTTGGGCGCGCTTTGTAAATCCTGCTGGGGAGCGGCAGTGGTTTCGGATGCAGGTGCGGGTGGGGCGGTTTGCGCGAACGTCAGCGGTGTCGCGCAGGTGAGAGGGAACGCGGCGATCAGGGCGGCGGCGCAGCGGCGCGCGCGCAAAGAGGCGGGGTGAAGCGTCGAGGAAAACGGCATCGGCGGCATCGGCGTGGCTCGCGGTGATTGTTGGGTGAAAGGGCGCTGCCGGCGCGCGACCGTGTCGCCGGCAAAACGCTGTGGCGCAGCAATTTTCGTTCCGCCCCCGTTCGCGAATTCATCCTCTTCAGGGCGTGCTCAAGGGCGAGAGCGAAACCGTGCCCCTCGTCCCTCACACCCACCCCAGCCAGCGCCACCACGTCGCCGCAAACAGCAGCAACAACACATAGCCGATCACGCTGAGCACCAGCCCGACGCGGGCGAACTGCTTCGCAGTGAACGTATCGGTGGCGAGGCACACCATATTCTGCGGCGCGTTGATCGGCAGGATAAAACCGAAGCTCATCGTAAAACCGAGCAGCATGGCGATCCCCAGCCGGTTGAAGTCGCCCGACATCGACTGCAGCACCGCGATCAGGATCGGCAGCATGGCCGAAGTCAGCGCCGTGGCGCTCGCGAACCCAAGGTGAATCACCACCAGAAACGCGGCCAGAATCGCAAACGCCATGAACGGCCCGGCTGTATCCAGGCCGGTGTGATGCGCGACCAGATCGCCTAGCCACTGGCCGGCCTTCGTGGTCAGCAGCGCGGTGCCCAGGCTGATGCCCACGCCGAACACGATCACCGTGCCCCACGGAATGCGGCTTTGCACCGTCTTCCAGTCCATCACGCCAAAGCGCGGCAGAAGCAGCAGCACGAGGCCCACGTACGTGACCGAGGTGGTGTCGAAGGGATGCAGCTTGCCCTCGGTGGCCCAGAAGCACAGCAGGCCGATGGAGACGCCCAGCAGGCGTTTTTGCGGCCCCGTCATGGGACCGAGTTCGCGCAGCGACCGCTCGACGGCTTCCTTGCCGCCCGCGATGGCGTCGGTTTCGGGCGGCAGCATTTTCAGCACCAGCACGAACAGCACCGCCGACATCACCAGCGCCCACGGCGCGCCCGCGATCAGCCAGTCGAGCCAGGTCACGCGCGCGCCCAGCATTTTGTCCATGAAGCCCACGGTCAGCAGATTCTGCGCGGCGGCGGTCTGGATGCCGACGTTCCAGATGCTGGTCGCCTCGGCCACCACGATCATGATGCCGGCCGCGATATTCGAGCGCTTGTCCACGCCGAACGCCGAGATCACGCCGACCATGATCGGCACCACGCAGGCGCTGCGGGCGGTGGCGCTCGGCACCACGAGCGAGAGCACGATGGTCACGGCGATCGCGCCGATCAGGATGCGCCGCGTGGTGGTGCCGATCAGCGAGAGCGTGACGAGCGCGATGCGCTTGTCCAGACCGGTGACGGTCATCGCCGCCGAGATGAAGAGCGCGCCCGCCACCAGCGCCAGCGCGGAATTGGAGAAGCCCGCAAGCGCCATGCTGATGGCGCGGGACGTGCCGTAAAGCTGCGAGGGATCGTCGATGGTGGGCGCGGTGCCCACGAGAAATGCCATCAGCGACGTGATGATGATGGCGCTCGCTTCGTAGGAGACGGCTTCGGTGAGCCAAACGACTACGGCGAAGGCGAGAATTGCCAGCATGCGCTGGCCGGCCACGGGCAGGCTGGCGGGCAGCGGCAGCAGCAACACGACGACCAGAGCGATCGCACCTGCGATCAGGCCGATCGGCAGGCCGGTTTTCTTTTGCGCCTGCGCGGCGCTTGCCTCCGGTTTGGTTGCGTTCATGCGTTGCGCTCCATGGGGATCGGCACGTCGCGCATCGTCCCATAACGGCTTGGGGAGTGCGTTGCAGGTGCTCTGTAATGGGGCAATGCAGGGGGGCAATGCAGAGGACGAAGCAGGGGCGATGCGGGGCGATACGGTGGGGCGGGAGGCACTGCGCAGGAACGTGACAGGACCGGCGATGCCGGTCCTCATACTGCTTTACCAATGAAACAACGGCGAACTTACTGGCTTGCGCCCTGGGCTGCGGCCTTCTTCTGCGCGTCCTGGAGGTTCTGCGGGTAGTTCGGGTCGTTGTTCGCGGGCTTGTAGCCGGCGTCTTCAAGCTTCTTCAGTTCGGCGTTGTTCTTGGCGCGAGCGGCCTTGCGTTCGGCCTTGCGTTGCGCGCGGGCCTGTTTCTTAGCGGCGGCCTTTTGTTCCTTGGCGGTCGGCGCCGATGCCATGGCCGGAGCCATGGCGGCGGGCGCGCTGGCGTCCTGGGCGAACACGGGAGCGGCGGTGCCGAGCAGGAATGCGGCGGTGGCCGCGGCGAGAGTCAGCTTGCTGGTGATGGAACGCATTGATACCCCTCTTGGTTGTGTGTGTGCTGCTGGATTCAGGGTTTGTGATGCAGACAAGGCGAGAAGTCGTACAAAATCAGCGCGAACCGCAATGCTGGTCGGTGAATTGCCGAATGCCGCGCCTGGGGCTCAATGTATACGATCCTTGCAAAAGACGGTAGCAAGTGCCGACCCTAACCGGGGCCTGTGGTTAGCGTTTATGGTTAGCGCTTATGGTTAGCGTTTTTGCGCCACGCGCTCGACAATGAGCGAGCGTTGCGCGAGCGTCGCCGCATTCAACTGGCGCACGCGCTCCACCACGGCGGGCGGCGCGCTTTGCGGACTGCCTGCATCGAAAGGCGGCGCGGGCGCGTATTCGAGTTCGAGCTGGAGCGCCTGCGCAGCCTCGACGCCGATCAGTTCCGCCGCGAGCGTGAGCGCGAAATCGATGCCCGCCGTGATGCCGCCGCCGGTGATCAGCGCGCCGTCGCGCACCACGCGCTCCCGCACTGCAATCGCGCCGAGCGGTTCGAGCAGCGAGTGAAAGGCCCAGTGCGTGGTGGCGCGGCGCGCGCGCAGCAGGCCCGCTGCGCCCAGCACGAGCGAACCGGTGCAGACCGACGTCACATAGCGCGCGTGTTGCGCCTGACGTCGCACGAACGCGAGCGTGGCCTCGTCTTCCATCAGCGCCGCCACACCGCTGCCGCCAGGCACACAGATCACGTCGAGCGGCGGGCAATCGTCGAAGACGGTATCGGGCGTGAGCAGCATGCCGGTCGCCGAGATGAGCGGCTCGCGCGTCTTCCAGACCAGCCGCACGGTGGTATCCGGCATCGCGGAAAAGACGTCGTGGGGGCCGCAAAGGTCGAGTGGCTGAACCTGGGGGAAAAGCAGAAAGCCGATCTGGAGCGTCATGACAGGTGCCTCGAAGTGAGGTGGGAGGGACGCAGGCCGCGTGGCCCGCTGACCGTCACTCTACGCAGACGCATGCACGCAGGAGCGCCAGAATAGGCGCAAAAGCTGCCAGCGCTTTGTACGTTCGCACGTTTGTGCCAGCATTCTGCCAGGCATCACGATCAGCCAGTCATCACGACACAACCCGTCATCTCCACATGGATCTTCATGTCACCGTGTCCGGCCAGCGCGACCTCGCTGGACAGATCTACCGGCAACTGCGCGAGCGCATCGTCGAAGGACGGCTGGCGGGCGGCACGCGGCTGCCGTCCACGCGCGACCTCGCGCAACAGCTTGGTGTGTCGCGCAAGACTACGCTCGACGTGTTCGAACGGCTGCTTGCCGAAGGCTATCTGATCGCGCGGCGCGGCTCGGGTACCTTCGTTGCCGACACGCTGGAGCGGCTGCCCGCGCGTGCGCCGGGACATCCGAATGCGCAGATCCGCGCGGTCGAGGCAAGCCGCCGCGACCTGCCAGGCGAGCGCGAACCGCACGAGCTGCATGAACGACGCGACGTCAACGCGCGGCCATGGTGGCAGACACAGCCCGAAGCGCTGGCGATGCCGCGTCCCGATCCGCGCCTTGCCTGCGATTTCGCGGGCGGCGTGACCGACAAATCGCGCTTTCCCTTCGACGTGTGGCGCCGCTGCATCACCGACGCGCTGCGCGTCCAGGCACGCGGTCAGGGCGCGTATCGCGATCCGGCGGGCGAAGAGAAGCTGCGTCTGGCGATATCGCGTTACCTTGCCTTCAACCGCGCCGTAGCGAGCAACTGGGACGACGTGATTGTCACGCAGGGCGCGCAGCAGGCGCTCGCGCTGCTCGCGCGCGCGCTGTTGCGGCCAGGCGACACGATTGCCATCGAAGATCCCGGCTATCCGCCTGCGCGCGAAGCGTTTGCTTCATCGGGCGCGAAGGTCGTGCCGGTGCCCGTCGACGCCGATGGTCTGATCGTCGACAAGTTGCCGAAGTCCGCGCGCGTGGTCTATGTCACGCCTTCGCATCAGTTTCCGCTAGGCATGCCGATGAGTCTCGCGCGGCGCGTGGCGCTGCTCGAATGGGCGCAAAAGCACGGCGCGCTCGTGATCGAAGACGACTACGACTGCGAGTTCCGCTTCGAAGGCCGTTCGCTCGAACCGCTCAAGAGCCTCGATAACGCCGGTCTGGTGGCCTACGTCGGCACGTTTTCGAAGACGATTTTCCCGGAGTTGCGCGTGGGCTACATGGTGCCGCCCGCCGCGCTCAAGGGCGCGCTCATGCGCGCGCGGCAGACGGCGGACTGCCACGGTTGCGTGCTGACGCAGACGGCGCTGGCCGATTTCATGCTCAACGGTCACTTCGCGCGCCACCTGCGACGCGTGCATCAGACCTACGGTGCGCGTCGCGAGACACTGCTCGCGCATCTGCGCGGACCGCTTGCTGCATGGCTTGAACCGGTGACGCCGAACACGGCGGGCCTGCATCTGGCTGCGCGTCTCGTCGAGGGCGCGCAGGAACCCGCACTGCTGGCGGCGGCGCGCGCGGCGTCAGTCGGCCTGCATGCGCTCGCGCCGTTTTATCAGCGAGCACCCCTGCAACAAGGCTTTCTGTTCGGCTACGGCGCGGTCGAAGTCGGGCAGATCGACGCCGCGTTGAGCGCGCTTGCCGCGCATCTCGCGGCGGCGTGAGGCGCGCTCGAACGCGAAAAACGCCATACGTGTGGCGTTTTCGCAGCATCGCAGACGCGTCGCGCTGGCGCGGCCGACATGTTCACGGGTGATGCGAGGGCACGTTTACCCCTGAAAACAGGCGTCGAAATGCGTTCGGCTCCGGTTTCGAACAAAAAATTTGCATCGACGATGCAAAAGAATGACGCAAAACGCTTGCACGCTTGTAGAATCCGCCGATGAAGCATTTGCATCCCGCTGTGCTTCGTCGATTCACTGACCAACACTGGTAGGAGAAACATGCCGACTTCCGCAAAGAAAGTGGCTGCCAAAAAGGCTGCTGCCCCGGCCAAGAAGGTTGCCGCAAAGAAAGCAGCGCCCGCCAAGACGGCTGCCGCCAAGACCCCCGCAGCTAAGAAGGTCGCCGTGAAGGCGTCCGGCGCTCTGTCGCCGATCAAGGACACCTTCACGAAGGCCTCGCTGGCTGCTCACGTCGCTGAGCGCGCTGGTGTCGAGCCGAAGGCAACCAAGGCAGTGCTCGCCGCACTGGAAGACACGATCCTGGGTTCGGTCCACAAGAAGGGCGCTGGCGAATTCACGCTGTCGGGCCTTCTGAAGATCGTCGTTCAGGCTGTGCCGGCGAAGAAGAAGCGCTTCGGCAAGGACCCGTTCACGGGTGCTGAGCGCTGGTTCCCGGCCAAGCCGGCTAGCGTTCGCGTCAAGGCACGCGCGCTGAAGAAGCTGAAGGACGCAGCAGCAGGCTAAACGCCTCGCGCCGCGGCCTTACGGTTGCGGCTTGCGTCAGTACCAGGAAATCCCCGTTGGCTTTGCGCCCACGGGGATTTTTATTTGCCCGCGAAAAAGCATCGCCAGGCGTGCCCGGTAAGGTCCATGTTCAAATGTTATGGATGGGATTCCTGTAATATCAGGCGATAAATAACGAATATTGTCAGCATAAATTTCCAGTGAAATTACGCTGACAATATTATTAAGGAGTCCATGCCTGAATATTATGACTAGCCCCGAGCTTAGTATTCGTCAGGTCGAAGCATTTCGCGCCTTGATGCAGATGCGCACGGTTACGCGCGCCGCGCATACGCTTGGTGTGTCGCAACCGGCGGTCAGCCGTTTGCTGGCCGACTTCGAGTCGCGTGTGGGCTTCGCGCTGTTCGAGCGCAGGCAAGGCCGTCTATGGCCAACGGCGCAGGCGCATGCGCTGCATGCGGAAGTCGAGCGTGCCTTCAGCGGCTTCGATCGCGTCGTGCAGGCCGCCGCGCAGATCCGCGAACAACGGCGTGGCGCGATCTGCGTCGCGGCGACGCCCGAGCTTGCCGCCGATTTTTTGCCGCGCGTGGCTGCGGCATTTGCGCATGAGCACGACGGCGTGGACGTGACGCTGCTCACCCTCGAACCGGCTCTCGCGCTCGAGCGTGTCGCCGCGCAGCGCTGCGATCTGGCCATCGTCAACGAGGCCGCGCCGCCGCCTGGCACGCGGCTCGAACGTCTGGGTCAGTGGCCCATGCGCGCCATCGTGCCGCGCGGTCATCGGCTTGCACGCAAGCGTGTGCTGGGCGTCGCGGATTGCGAGGGCGAGGCGTTCGTCTCGTTCGCCTCGGGCACACCTGCGCGTGGGCGTATCGACCGTTTGTTTGCCGAATACGCGGTGACGCGCGCAACCGGCGTCGAGGCGGATCTCGCGCAGGCGGTTGTTACGCTCGTGGAAGCGGGCATGGGGATCGCGCTCGTCGATCCCGTGACCGCTGCGGCGCTGGGAACGCGCGTCGCGGTGAAGCGTTTCGAGCCGCCGCTCGAGGTGCCCGTGAACGTCGCGCGCAGCGCACCGCAGGAAGCGGCGCCGCTGGCCGATGCTTTCGTTCAGCATGCGGCGGCGGCGCTCGCGCGGCTCAGGTGAGCCAAGGCGGCAGGATCGATAGAACGCGGAGGCAAATAAAAAACCAGCCTTGGGCTCTCGCCGAAGGCTGGTTTGGGTGCAGCGTGTGATTTCTAGCTGCGAGGTCTCGTCGCGTGGCCGGGCTTGCGCCCGGCTCATGCCGTCGATCAGAACTTGTGGCGGATGCCCAGGCTGACGAGCTCTTGCGAGTTCGAAGCCGAGTTGATGCCGTACGAACCGATCGATGCGGTGGCCGCAACGCCCGGTGCGCCCGGCTGCGTGCCGCTGGCGTGCTGGTAAGCCGCCACAGCGTACAGGTCGGTGCGCTTCGACAGGTTGTAGTCCGCGCCCAGCGAAACCTGGTGGTACGTGGCCGACGTGTCGCCTGCGCCGTGCGTGTAGACGTAGCCCAGACCCAGCAGCAGTGCCGGGTTCAGCTGATAACCCAGGAAGCCGCCGCCGATGTTGAAGCGCTCGGTCGAATTGAACGCCGAGTAGCCGTCCGGCTTGAACTGCACGTTGCTGTAACGGATGCCGAACGTGAACGGACCGGCGACGTACTGCGTGGCGATCGACGCGATGCCAACCGACTTCGCCGAAGCGAGGGCGCTGGTGACCGTGCTGCCGTCATAGAAAATGTTGTCCGACGTTGCGCCCGAAGCCCAGCCGCCGTTCGATGCCGCCAGGCGGTCTGCCGGCGTCGACGAGTTGTCCATGCGGAAGTAGCCAGCAGCGGCGTTGAACGAGCCGATGCCGTACGTTGCAGCCGCACCCCAGCTTTGACCCGAACCGGTTGCGCCAGCGACGCCGCCCAGTGCGTACATGCCTTCGAACTGGAAGCCGTCGAACACCGGCGACACGTACTTGATCGCGTTGTTGGTACGCGAGCTGTTGTCGTTGTTGTCGACGTCGCCTGCGGTAGCGAATTCGCTGCCGAAGTAGTTGTCAGCCGTCAGCGGCTGAACCATGTCGACCAGCGGGTCGTACTGGCGACCCAGCGTGACGGTACCGAACTGGTCGCTCGCCAGACCGACGTATGCCTGACGACCGAAGATCGTGGTGCTTGCGTTAAATGCCGAGAACTTGCCGTTGTTGACGTTGAAGCCGCTTTCCAACTGGAAAATCGCCTTCAGGCCGCCGCCCAGATCTTCCGTGCCTTTCAAACCCCAGCGGTTGCCCGACAGGTTGCCGCCGGCCAGCTGATACAGGTTCTTGTTGGCGCCGTTGGTGTCCACGTTGTGTGCCCACTGGATCGATTCATCGATCACGCCGTACAGGGTGACGCTGCTCTGTGCATGTGCCACGCCGGTAACAGCCAGCAGGGCCAGCGAGAGGGTCGAGAGTGCGACTCGTTTCATCCAGAATTCTCCACGCAGATGTTTGATTTAGTTGTTGCTGTTGCGCAAAGGAGAATAACGCAGGGGTGCAAATGTGCAGAACTGAAAAAAAATCAGTGTCGCGAAAAGCTGACACACCGCTGTAAGGCCTTGAAATACGGGAGATTTGAGCATTCTTCCTGATAACGAAATATCAGATTGCTGGCTCTGCATTATTGTCGATTTCGCTACAAGTCGCGAAAGGTGCAACTTCGATTTTCAGGGGCTACGGGTAAACATGGCGCAACCAGGGGTGTGCCCTGGTTGCGCCTGGCAAACGCAGCGATGCTCTATATAGAAGGAGGGCGCGACGCGCTCAAGACTTGTTGCGCGTGCTGGCGTGACGGCGGCTGGTGGTGGCGGTCACGGCGATGGCGGCGCTGGCGACGATCAGGACCGAGCTCCAGGGGTGCCGCTTGATATAGCGGTCGGCGGCGGCCACGGTGCGACCCGCGTGCACGAGCGTGAGCGCGGCCGCGTAGGTAGCGCTGTCTTCGATCCGTACGACCGAGCGGCGGATCTGCAGGCCGCCGTTGCCGCGCCGCGCGAAGGCGCCGCCCGTCGCGCGCGCCTGGCCGATGGCGCGCAGGGGCGCGTCGGGGTCATCGGCGGCAAGATCGGCGCGGGCGGTGACCTTGCCGGCTTCGGCTGCGACGGCCGCGGCGTAGGGCGGCAGCGTGCCATTACCGAGACCGCCCAGACCGTTTTCCGCTTCAGCGTCAGTAACGATCGGGATCGCGTCGGCCTTGGGCGCGCCCGCTGCGGCTTCGCGCAGCGGCGCGATCGTCGATGCGGCCAGCACCGAGGCCAGCTTCGCGCGGCTACCGGGCGGCGGTTCGTCGAGAAAGCCCCACGCGCCGCGCGGATCGTGCAGGCGTCCGCGCGCGGCGGAGAATTCCGCGCCAAGCAACAGCACGGCCGCCGAGAAGTACAGCCACATCAGCAATACCGCAAGCGAGCCCGCCGCGCCGAATGCCGTCGCCATGCCCGCATGCGCGAGATAAAGCGCGAACAGCTTCTTGCCCACCGAGAACAGCACGGCGGCGACGATGCCGCCCACCATCGCGTCGCGCCATTGCACCAGCGCATCGGGCAGGAAGCGCAGCAGTGCTGCGAACGCGACGGCGAGCACCAGCAGCCCCGCGGCGAACTGCACGATGTTACCGATGAACAAATAGGTGGATGCACCCCAGAGCCACTGGCCGACAAAGGTAATGGCAGCGTCCAGCACGAGCGAAACGATCAGGAGAAACGCGACGCCCAGCACGAGGCCGAACGAGATCAGGCGTACCCGCACCAGCGCGATCACCGACGACGCGCGCGGACCTTCCGGCGGCCACACCAGATTGAGCGCGGAATTGAGCGAGGAGAACGTTGCGGACGCCCCGACCACCAGCAGCACCAGCGAGATCGCGGCGGCAAGCCCCCCGGCGCCGCCCGCGCGATGGGCGTTCTGCACGATCGTGGTGATGCCGGCGGCGGCGTCGTTGCCGAGCACGTTATGGACCTGCCGAAACAGCTCGCCGCGCGCGGCATCGGCGCCGAAGAACCAGCCGGCCACGGCGATCACCATGACCAGCGTGGGCGCGAGCGAAAACGCCGAATAAAAGGCGATGCTCGCGGCCAGGGACGGGCAGCGGTCGGCGATAAATTGCCTGCACGCGTCCACCACCCATGAAACTTCCTTGCGCGCGGCCGATTCGAGCCGCCGGGATGAAATCGTCGTCATGTTTATGCGTCCGGCGTTCAAGCGTATTTCGAGCGAGAGTGCAGCCGCTTTGCGACCTGCTTTGTGCTGCACCTTTCGTTTGACTATAGCAATCCCAATACCTGGTTGCGCGCCGCACGCCGGGGCGCAACTCCCGCGATCCGGTTCCCAAAACGTCTTATACTGAAACGACCCACAACCAGAAAGCCGAGGACGCACATCATGCTGCAGATGTCCCGGCGTCAGTTCCTCAAGGTCACGGCAACGTCGCTGGCGGGTTCCAGCCTTGCGTTGATGGGCTTCGCGCCCGACAACGCGCTTGCCGAAGTCCGACAATACAAACTGGCGCGCACCACTGAAACCCGCAATACCTGTCCGTACTGCTCGGTCGGTTGCGGGATCCTCATGTACGGTCTTGGCGACGGCGCGAAGAATGCCACCGCGAGCATCATTCACATCGAGGGCGATCCCGATCACCCCGTCAATCGCGGCACGCTCTGTCCCAAGGGCGCGAGCCTGATCGATTTCATTCATAGTCCGAACCGCCTGAAGTATCCGGAGTACCGGGCGGCGGGATCGAACGAGTGGAAACGCATTTCGTGGGACGAGGCGCTCGACCGCATCGCGAAGCTGCTCAAGGAAGACCGCGACGCGAATTTCGTCGATAAAACCGCCGATGGCAAGACGGTCAACCGCTGGCTGACTACCGGCATGCTGGCCGCCTCGGCGGGCAGCAATGAAGTCGGTTATCTCACGCATAAAGTGGCCCGCTCCATGGGCCTGCTCGCATTCGATAACCAGGCGCGTGTCTGACACGGCCCGACGGTGGCAGGTCTTGCCCCGACGTTTGGCCGTGGTGCGATGACGAACCATTGGGTCGACATTCGCAATGCGGACGTGATTCTGGTGATGGGCGGCAATGCGGCCGAGGCGCACCCGTGCGGCTTCAAGTGGGTCACGGAGGCGAAGGCGCACCGCAAGGCGCGACTCATCGTGGTGGATCCGCGCTTCACGCGCACGGCATCGGTGGCGGACTTCTACGCGCCGATTCGCACCGGCACGGATATCGCATTCCTGGGCGCGGTGATCAACTGGCTGCTCACGAACGACAAGATCCAGCACGAGTACGTGAAGAACTACACGGACTTCTCGTTCATCGTGCGCGACGACTATGCGTTCAACGACGGTATCTATTCGGGCTATAACGCCGAAAAACACGCGTATCCGGACAAATCGTCATGGAATTACGAGCTGGGCGACGATGGCTTCGTGAAGACCGACGACACGCTGCAGAACCCGCGTTGCGTGTATCAGTTGCTCAAGCAACATTATTCGCGCTACACGCCCGAGATGGTGGAGAAGGTGTGCGGCACGCCAAAGGATAAATTCCTCAAGGTGTGCGAAATGCTGGCGAGCACGGCAGTACCGGGCCGCGCGGGCACGATTCTCTATGCACTTGGCTGGACCCATCATTCGATTGGCGCGCAGATGATCCGCACCGGCGCGATGGTGCAATTGCTGCTGGGCAATATCGGCATTGCGGGCGGCGGCATGAACGCGCTGCGCGGCCATTCGAACATCCAGGGCTTGACGGACCTTGGCCTGATGTCGAATCTGTTGCCCGGTTACATGACGCTGCCGGTCGAAGCGGAGCAAGACTACGGCGAGTACATCAAGAAGCGCGCGCAACAACCGCTGCGGCCCAACCAGTTGAGTTACTGGCAGCATTACGGCGCGTTCTTCGTGAGCTTCATGAAGTCGTGGTGGGGCGATAACGCCACTCAGGAGAACAACTGGGGTTACGACTGGCTGCCCAAGCTCGACAAGCCCTACGATCTGCTGCAGACCATCGAGCTGATGAATCAAGGCAAGATGACGGGCTATATCTGCCAGGGCTTCAACGTGATCGCGTCCGCGCCGGACAAGGCGAAAACGCTCTCGGCGCTCAGCAAGCTCAAGTGGCTCGTGATCATGGATCCGCTGGCGACGGAAACATCGGAGTTCTGGAAGAAGTACGGCGACTATAACGATGTGGATACGGCGTCGATCCAGACTGAGGTGTTTCGCCTGCCGACCACCTGTTTTGCCGAAGAAAACGGCTCGCTGGTGAGTTCGAGCCGCGTGCTGCAGTGGCACTGGAAGGGCGCCGAGCCGCCTTTCGAGGCGAAGAGCGATCTGGAGATCATGTCGGGCTTGTTCCTGCGCATTCGCGCTGCCTATCAGAAGGATGGCGGCAAGGTGCCCGACCCGATCCTCAAGCTGAGCTGGCCGTACGCGAACCCGGAAAGCCCGACGCCGGAAGAGCTTGCCATGGAATACAACGGCAAGGCTCTCGCCGATCAAACCGACCCGAAGGACGCCACCAAGGTGCTCGTGAAGAAGGGCGAGCAGCTTGCGGGCTTCGCGCAACTCAAGGACGACGGCACCACCTCGAGCGGTTGCTGGATCTTCTGCGGCGCGTGGACCCAGGCAGGCAACCAGATGGGCCGCCGCGACAACTCGGACCCAACCGGCATTGGCCAGACGTTGAACTGGGCCTGGGCGTGGCCGGTGAACCGGCGCGTGCTCTACAACCGCGCCTCGTGCGATACCGCGGGCAAACCCTTCGATCCCACCCGCAAGCTGATTGGCTGGAACGGCGCCGCTTGGACCGGGGCCGACGTGCCCGACTACAAGGTCGACGAATCGCCGGATCTCGGCATGGGGCCGTTCATCATGAACCCGGAAGGCGTGGCGCGCTTCTTTGCCCGCGATGGCATGAACGAAGGTCCGTTCCCTGAGCACTACGAACCGTTTGAAAATCCGCTGGGCTATAACCCGTTCCATCCGAACAATGCGCAGGCCACGTCCAACCCGGCCGCGCGCGTGTTCCCTGACGACCGCAAGACCTTTGGCACCGCGCAGAATTTCCCGCACGTGGCGACCACCTACCGCCTCACGGAGCACTTCCACTTCTGGACCAAGCACGCACGTCTGAACTCGATCATCCAGCCGCAGCAGTTCGTTGAAATCGGCGAAGAGCTGGCGAACGAGGTTGGCGTGGTCGACGGCGGGCGTGTGAAGGTTTCGAGCAATCGCGGCTATCTGATCGCCGTGGCCGTCGTGACCAAGCGCATCAAGGCGCTCACGATCGAGGGCAAGAAAGTGCACACCGTAGGCGTGCCGCTGCATTGGGGCTTCACAGGTCTGACGAAACCCGGCTATCTGACGAATTCGCTCACGCCGCCCGTCGGCGACGGCAATTCGCAGACGCCCGAGTTCAAGTCGTTCCTCGTGAAAGTGGAAAAGGCATAAGGGGGGAACATGGCATTCCAGTCGCTAGACATCAAACGCCTGTCCGCCACCACCACGCCGCCGCCCGGCGTGCGCGAGCCGGTTACGGGCACGGTCGCGAAACTCATCGACGTCACCAAGTGCATCGGCTGCAAGGCGTGTCAGACCGCGTGCATGGAATGGAACGATCTGCGCGACGAGGTGGGCATCAACACGGGCGTGTACGACAATCCGCGCGATCTCACGGAACACTCGTGGACGGTGATGCGTTACACGGAATACGAGAACCCGGATGGCAACCTCGAATGGCTGATCCGCAAGGACGGCTGCATGCATTGCGAAGATCCCGGCTGCCTCAAGGCGTGTCCATCGCCGGGCGCAATCGTGCAGTACACGAACGGCATTGTGGATTTTCACGAGGAAAACTGCATTGGCTGCGGCTATTGCATTACGGGCTGTCCGTTCAATATTCCACGTCTGTCGAAAACGGAGCATCGCGTCTATAAATGCACGCTGTGTTCCGACCGCGTGGCCGTGGGACAGGAGCCGGCGTGCGTGAAGACCTGTCCGACGGGCGCGATCGTGTTCGGCACCAAGGAAGACATGAAGGTGCACGCGGCCGAGCGTATCGTCGATCTCAAGGAACGCGGTTTCGAGAACGCGGGGCTGTACGATCCGCCGGGCGTCGGCGGCACGCATGTGATGTATGTGCTGCATCACGCGGATACACCGTCGCTCTATCACGGGCTGCCCGACAATCCGCGCATCAGCCCGTTTGTGCGTCTGTGGAAGGGCGTGGCGAAACCGCTCGCGCTTGCGGGCATTGCGCTCGCGGCGCTGGCCGGCTTCTTCCATTACACGCGCATTGGTCCGAACGAAACGCATGCCGAGGACGAAGAAGCCGCGCTTGAAGAGGCACGGCGTATTCGAGGCGAACGAAGTGGTATTCGAGGCGGCGATCTTCCCGAGGAGCGCAACGATGAGCGACCATGAACCGCACCTGATCCAGCGCTATACGGCGAACGAGCGCAGCAACCATTGGATTACGGCCATTACCTTTGT
>NZ_DASZJJ010000300.1:0-4394 GCF_035948235.1 Paraburkholderia sp.
TGCTTCAATTGATCACATTGTGATATAAAATGAAGCTAAGCCCTCTCGTGACTCAATGAACGCCCAGGCTGTCGCAGTCGAAGGGCGATGGTAGCGTCCGAATCGTGTCTGGTGCAAAAGTGCAATAGTGATCAAAGCGAGGAGCCATCATGCTGGTCACCTTTCAATCGACCGCCTCGGCTGATGTCCTTGCTCAGGGATCTTTCGCAGTATCTGCTGGGGCTCATCGGCAAGCGGCTTGATACACGCGGGGTAATCCTGCATGACGAACTGCCGTGTGCCATCAGCCGCCTTGAAGCGGCTATTTCGGACGACAAAAAAGCGGAGATTGCGCTTGAATCGTTGCAGTACTTCCGCGAGCGCGGCCAGGACTCGCGCAGTGGACTTTCGCAGCGGGCGTGGCCGTTTCTCGATATGCTGCGTGAAGCCCGCAAACTGGATGCAGACATCATCTGGGGGCTATAGACGTAAATCGCCAACCAGACTATGTTGCAGAGAGGGAATCGAGTTCCTGCGAGGCACACTGGAAATCCCTGCTCGTCGAGGAGATGCCATTCCCGATCCAGCGTATCCAGACTGATTGAGGTGGCGAGTTCTTCGCCGGATCGGTGCGGCGACGTCTAATGCGAATGCGTCAAATTTCGACCGATTCCGCCACGCTCGCCACACCTCGACGGCAAGGTCGAGCGTTCACAGCTGACTGACCTGAACGAGTTCTGGTCCAGCTACGCCCCGGCCGAGGACGAGATTGACCAGCGACTTGAAGAGTGCCAGTTTGACTACCCTGGCCCCATCCGCACGGCTCACTCGGTGCCAAGGCGCCCACCGTTGGCGAATGCGCCGCGGCACTCGAGTGCGTATGGCCGCGCTGGCACGCTGCGCTCACATGCGCGGCGTCCCCCGGGCGGCCGCACGCGAGGGCGACGCCGCGTGGAGGGCGGCGCAAAACGCTGTTTCGCACCGGTGCGCAGCATATAGACGCAAGCCGCGGTTGGCGCTCTTGAAGCTGGGGCAGGACGGCCACGATCGCGGCGCGCGTGTTATGGCGGCGGCACTCGCCGACGCCGGTTTCGAAGCCAGCCTGGGACCGCTCTTCGCGACGCCGTACGAGGCGGCTGGCTGGGCGGACTCGCGTGAGCCCGATATCGTCGGGGTTTCGACGCTCGCGGGTGCGCACGCGACGCTGGTGCCCGCGCTGCTCGGCGCATTGCGCGAGCGCGGTTGCGGTGCCCGGTGGTGCTAGCCGGCATCGTGCCGGAGGCGCATCACGAATCGCTGTTCACCTGCGTGTACTCAAGATATTCGGACCGGACACGCCGCTCGATCAGATCGCGCTATCTATATTGGGAATCCCGAATGAAGTGGCGTCGTCCCTACAGGATTGCTGCGCGTGACGATGCGGTGTTCAACCTTCCCGGTACGGCGCTTCGCGGATGAGATCGCCCTGATAGAACGCCGGGAAGCGCTCGAGCTGACGCTGTGCGTCTGCGAGGTCGATGTCCGTGCTCAGCACCGCGCTCGAAAAGCCCATGCGCTCCATCTGCAGCAACTGGTCGACGAGCACTTCGCCCGTTGCCCGCAGGTCTCCCTTGAAGCCGAGTCTGCGACGCACGAGATAGGCCTGGCTATACGCGCGGCCATCGGTGAACGACGGGAGGTGCAATTCGACTCGCGCGGCGTGAGCGATTTCGGCAGCATGGGCGAGTGGGTCCGCGTCGTTTGGTAAGGCGAGGACTGGCGTGGCTGCATCGGCGGCGTTGTCGTGTTGGCCGAGCAGACGAATGCGTGCAATGGTCGTCATGCTGGATCCTCCGCTGTTGCGCGAACGGCGTCCGCGGCCGCTTTGAATGGTTCGAGTCCGACCCGGCGGACGGTTTCGATGAACGTCTCGCGACGTGCGCCGCCGTGCTCGCGCTGCGCCAGATAGCAGCCGATCACCGCTTCGACGGCGTCGGTCACCTCGTGCGCGGCGAACGACGGGCCAATGACCTTGCCGGGCCGCGCATCGCCGCTGCGCGTGGAGCCGTCCGCGCCACCGAGCGTAATCTGGTACCACTCTGCGCCATCCTTGTCGACGCCGAGTATGCCGATATGCCCGCTGTGATGATGGCCGCACGAATTGATGCAGCCGCTGATATGCAGATCGATCTCGCCGATATCGTTTAGTTCGTCGAGGTCTTGGTAGCGCTCCATGATGCTCTGTGCGATCGGCAGCGAACGGGCGTTGGCGAGCGCGCAGAAGTCGCCGCCAGGACACGAGATCATGTCGGTGAGCAGGTGCACGTTGGCGCTGGCGAGCTGCGTGTCGACGGCCGCGCGCCAGAGCGGCAGCAGGTCGTCGGCATGCACCCATGGCAGGACGATGTTCTGTGTGTGCGTGACACGCGCTTCGCCGGCCGAGAAGCGGTCCACGAGATCCGCGACGCGTTCGAGCTGGTCCGCCGATGCGTCTCCTGGCGCCTGGAGGACGCGTTTGAACGAGAGCGTAACAATCCGCAACGACGCTTCCTTGTGCGGTGCGACGTTGCGCTCGAGCCAGCGCTGGAACTGCGGCGTTTGGCGGGCCGCGTCCTCGCGTGCGGCGGCAGCGGCGGCGGCGGCGGGGCGGCACGCGGCCACTTGCGCAGGCACGGCGAAATACGCGCGCATGCGATCCAGTTCGGACTGAGGGATCGTATGTGGGCCACCGTCGAACTCGACGATCTGCCGGAACTCCTCCTCGACTTCGTCGACGAAGCGTTGGCCTTCGGCTTTCGCGAGAATCTTGATGCGTGCCTTGTATTTGTTGTCGCGCCGGCCGAACTGGTTGTACACGCGAACGATCGCCTCGATGTAGTTCATGATGTGGCGCCACGGCAGGAATTCCCGCAACACGATGCCGATAACCGGCGTGCGCCCCATGCCGCCGCCCACCGTGACGCGAAAGCCCAGCTCGCCGTTTTCATCGTGGACGAGGCGCAGCCCAACGTCGTGCCAGCCGGTCGCCGCGCGATCTTCCGTGGCGCCCGTCACCGCGATCTTGAACTTGCGCGGCAGGAACGCGAACTCGGGATGCAGCGTCGTCCACTGGCGCACGATTTCGGCGAAGGGGCGCGGGTCGGCAATCTCGTCCGGCGCAACTCCGGCGCGTGAGGGCGGTCGGAACGCGTGGACGCCAACGGGTTAAGCAGCGACCTGATTCAGATAGTATCGCTGCGTGAATGCTACAGGCGACAGGTAGTCAAGTCGAGCTTGCGTGCGTTGCCTGTTATAGAAGATCTCAATGTATTCGCAGATGGCTCGCCGTGCCTCTTCGCGTGTGGCGAAGCGTCGATGATAGACCAGCTCGCTTTTGAGCGTGCCCCAGAACGACTCAATCGGTGCGTTGTCGAAGCAGTTTCCTCGTCGGCTCATTGATGCCTGCATGTGGAACTGGCCAACGAGTTCCTGATAGGCGTGCGCGCAGTATTGGGACCCGCGATCTGTGTGATGGATCAGACCCGGCGCCGGGCGGCGCGATGCAACGGCGCGGAACAACGCCTGCATCACCAGATGCTTCGTCATGCGCTGCCCATGGCGTAGCCTACCAGTTCGCCGCTGTACAGATCTTTCAGGCCGGCGAGGTACAGCCAGCCTTCGTCGGTCGCGATATACGTGATATCGCCACACCAGGCCTGATTTGGCGCGGTTGCCGCGAAATCCTGGTTCAGAAGGTTCGGCGCGACTGGCAGCTCGTGCTTCGAGTTGGTTGTCGCTTTGAACTTGCGCTTCTGCTTGCAACGCAATCCAAGCTTGCTGCGCAATCGCTTGATGCGATGCACGCCAACCCGCACACCGTGTTCCAGCAAATCTTTCTGCAGTCGTTCAACACCAAACGTTTCGCGCGTGCGCTGGTGCGCGGCGAGGATCTCTGCTTCCAGACGGGGTTCCTGTTGCGTACGGGACGACGGTGGCCGTTTGCGCCACGCGTAGTACCCGCTGGTCGACACACCGAGCAGCCGGCACATTGGCGGTACCGGGTAGTCCTGTCGCATCTGCTCAATCACGCCGTACTTCACCGCGACTCCTTCGCGAAGTAGGCCGCGCACTTTTTTAACAAATCGCGCTCCATCTTCACTTCGGCCAGTTCCCGTTTGACCCGGTTCAGCTCCATCTCCAGCTCGGTCAGTGGCTTTTGCTGTTGCCCAACCTTGCCGAGTCTGCCCGCCTTCGCGGCGTACACCCAGTTCGCCAGCGACTTCATCGGGATCGACAACCGGCGTGCCGCTTCCGACACACCGACGCCGTCCGTCAGTGCGAGCTTGACTGCCTCTTCGCGAAATTCCTTCGTGTAGACCGCTTTCGGGATTCGATTCATCTATGCCTCCGTTCCTCTATTTTACGAAGCGTTGGCATCCACTTTTTTCCGCCGGCCT
>NZ_DASZJJ010000301.1:0-69733 GCF_035948235.1 Paraburkholderia sp.
CTGATTATTGTATCAACTCCAGCAGTGCGTATGCCTACTCAGCCATTTTTGACCCCGCAAACCGGCGCGTCGCCTTTTTTAATTTCCACGATGTAAAGAAATACTCCTTTGACCAGATTAAGTCATGGGCAAAAGACGGCACTCATTTTCACATCAACCTGTCGGATGTTGAAAATCCGCTGATCAAGATCCCAACATCGAGGAATACAAGGGATTTGTGGTACGCCAAGCTGGATGCGATGATCAACGTCAGCCCAAAAAAGGCGCCCCAAAAAGCGTCGTCACCTGCTGATGATTATGATGATGCATTTGGGCCACGCGATCCCGCCTTCGCGGAGCTTGAATCTTTTTCTGACGAGGACATCCTTAACAATCCGGCTAATGAAGAAACCTGGTTCCGGCAGGTGTTTAAGCCTTATGAGGTTTTCGCAAAACAGGTTGACCTGCATCCCCGCCTGGTGAACTTCGAAAGTTCGAAGATTGGCGGAACCATACTTCACACCGCTTGCCTGATTAGCGATAAAGAGAAAGTGATTAAACTTGTTGATGCTGGGGCGAATATCGAAATCCTGAATAAGAGTGGTGAGGCCTGTGACTTCTCAACGTCGGCAGAGATAAAGCAACTGATTGCTCAGCTTCGAAAGCGGGTGCAGGTTTAAGCACCGAATCAGCTGGCTCCCCGAAACCACGTCCGTCCGGGTAAGCGAAGCGGTTCCGAATCGATTGCCCCGCAACGCATGCGGAGCATTCTTTTTTTGCGCCGCCAGTTTAGCTGCATATTGCTGCAGCCACTGCGGCGCCAGGAGCTTCAAGTAGAGCTTGATCGCTCGAATGCGTTCTTCGTATGAATACATGGACTAGCTCCTCATAGTCCAGGAATTCCGCCGCACCCCCAGGTACGACATTACTACTTTGCTCTTACAATAAAAACTTCGATAATTTATCTTATGTAAAATCACTGAGCAAAAAGTAAAGCCACCTTCCGATGGCTTTACCAAGCGCACATTCAATGATCCCGGCCGAAACCGCATGCCGCCGCGATTCACCAATCGCCGCTCAACGCGCTTCGCCAGAAACCGGCACACTCCGCATCGTCTCCCCAGCCGCTGTCCCACTGGCCACATCGCTTTCCCCATCGACCAGCGAAAGATCGCGCCCACGCGTCTCCGGCAGCAGCAAAGCCGCCGTCACCACCAGCAGATACGACGCACACGCGCACAGACCCATTGCCGCGCCAAGCTCGACGCGCGCGCCCAGCACGCCCACCATCGTCGGCATGACCGCGCCGACCGCGCGCCCCGCATTGCCGCACAAACCCTGCGCCGAGGCGCGAATGCGTGTCGGGAACAGTTCCGCCAGATACGCGCCGGTGCCCGCGGCCGTGCCCGATTGCAGCGTCCCGAGTACGAAGCCGAGCATGAGCGTGACCGGCAATGTAATCGGCGTGAGCGTATAGACGGCGACCGCCACGGCCTGCAGGCACGCAATCACGATAAAGGTGCGACGACGTCCGAAGCGGTCCGCCATCCAGCCGTTGAGAAATGCCCCTGCGAACGAGCCGAGGATATTGATCGCCAGATAGCCGCCGACGTTGGTGATCGACAGATGCAGCACAAGCTTCAGATACGCGGGCAGCCACGTAATCATCACGTAGTTGCCGCCATAGATGCCGAACGTGAGAAGAATCGCCTTGAACGTCGTGGCGCGCAGCGGGCGCGCGAACACGGCCCAGATGCCGGGTCTATCGGCAGCGGACGCGGCGCGCGCCTGCGCGAATACCGGCGCCTCTTTGATATGCCGCCGGATCCACAGCACCAGCAGCGTCGGCAACAAGCCGATGGCAAACAGCACGCGCCACGCAAGCGCCGGTTCGAGCGTACTGAAAATCAATGTCGAGAGCAGCACCGCCACGCCGTAACCCACGGCCCAGCCCGCCTGGAGCGAGCCCACGGCGCGCCCGCGCACCTGCGGGCGGATGGTTTCGCTGATGAGCACTGCGCCCACAGCCCATTCGCCGCCAAAACCCAGGCCTTGTAAACCGCGCGTGAACATCAGTTGCCAGAATGAATCGGTGAAGGCGGACAGCAGCGTGAAGGCCGAAAACCACAGAATCGTGATTTGCAGGATGCGCACGCGTCCGTAGCGATCGGCCAGAATCCCGGCGATCCAGCCGCCGAGCGACGCCATGATCAGCACCGTCGTGCCCAGCAGGCCGGCTTCGCCGCGTGTCATGCCCCACAGGGCGATCAGCGTGGGAATCGCGAGCGCGTACATCTGCGTGTCCATCGCGTCGAGTCCCCAGCCGCTGAAACACGCCCAATACGTCCGCTTCTCCGGCGTCGTCAGATCGGTGTACCACTTGAACATGCGTTGTCTCCGTGAGCCATGCCTGTTGCATTGGTTTCAACGATACAAAAAACGCACGGCTATCCAACATCGAGGGTAAACCTGAACGCAGCGCGACCGCCTGCTTCGTCAGCGAGGTAAATGCCCTGATTTCCTGTAGATCGCATGCCCCAAAGTCCCGCTACATGCGCCCTGCAACGCCCCCGGCGATCTGGCTCGATAAACCCGTCAGATAGTCTTCGTCATCGCACCCGATAAACAAAACAGATGGCGAAAGAACAAACTCGCAAGACGCTGAGTTAGAGAGGCCGCGAGGCCTCTCTTCTCTTTATCCCAATCAGAAGTCCGTCGTGACAGAGAACCATGCCGTGCGCGGTTCGGCCTGCGTCAGATAACCGCCCAGCGCCGAGGACCAGTACGAGCGGTTGGTCAGATTCGTCACCATCACGTTGAAGCTCGTGTCGTGCTTGAGGATCTGCGTCTTGTAGCGCGCACCCACGTCGAAGCGCGTCCACGACGGGATTTTCTGCGTATTCGCCGTGTCCAGATACTGCGAGCTGGTCCAGATCGCGCGGCCCATCAGCGTGAGGCCGTTCACTTGCGGTACGTCGTATTCGAGGTTGGCGTTGAACGTCCACGCCGGCACGCCAATCGGACGATTACCCTCTTCCGCCGCGTCGCCCGTATCGACCAGCTTCGCGTTGATATACGACACTCCGCCGATCAGACGCAGGCCCTTGAGCGGCTCGCCGTACATCGAGAATTCCACGCCGCGGTGCTGCTGGACGCCGTCCGTTTCGTAGATGTTGGTGGTGGCGTTGGTGTACGCGACCTGCTGCTTGATCTGGTAGATCGCCAGCGCGGCGCCGTAGTGATTCGCGTCGTACTTGATGCCCGCTTCGTACTGTTTGGCGCGGAACGGCGCCATCACCTGGCCGACGTTGGCCGTGCCGCTTGGCGCGACGCCGCCTTCTACGAGACTCTCCGCGCGGTTTGCGTAGATCGACAGGTTCGGCTGGAGCTTGTAGACGACGCCGAAAATCGGCGTAGTGGCGGAGTCGTTATATGCCGAATCCTGCACTTCCGTGCCGTAGCCATAGCCGTTTTCGAGGATGTCCTGGTGGCGCGCGCCGATTGTGAACAGCAGGCGGTTCTGGAAGAAGCCGAGCGTGTCCGAAACGACGAAGCTGCGCATCAGGATCGAGGTCGTGAGGCCCGGATCGGCGTAGCTGCCTGCACCGTAGGTGGACGCCGGGTAAGCGACGCTCGGCGTGTTGTTCAGGCTCGTCGCAAAGGTGCCGGTGCCGTAGCTCCAGTCATAGGCGGCGTATTCCGCGACGCGGTTGATCTGCCAGCCCGCGTTGACCTGGTTCGAAACCGGGCCGAGGTCGAACTTGCCGCGCACGCCCAGTTGCGCCGAAATCGCGTTTTCCTTGAGCGCGTCGCCCATGCGGTAGGCGCTGGCCGCGCCGTCGTCGTAGCTGATGGTCGAGTACTGACCAAGTTCAGTGGTGTGACGCGAGCCGACGCCCGCGTAGGCGGTCCAGTTCGGCGCGAAGTCGTATTCGCCGCGCAGCATGCCGACCGTGTCTTCCTGCTTCGAGTATGTCCACGGCTGTGCGTAGTTGTAGCTCGCCGACGGCGTCGACGGCATCTCGTCGCCCGTTACGAACACGCCCGGGCGGCCGCCCGTGATGTTGTTCTTCTGATAGAGGAAGTCGGCGTACAGGCGCAGTTTGTCGCCGCGATAGTCGAGCGAAATCGCCGTCTGCTGCGAGTGGTTGTCCTGATTCTGCACGGCTGTGCTGCCGCCCACCACGGTCTGGTTCACGCGGATGCCAAACTGGTCGTTGTCGCCAAAGCGTCTACCCACGTCCACATGCGTGCCGAGTTCGCCCGACGCGCTGCCTTCGACGGTCACGCGCGTGACCGGTTTGTCGTCGGCGACCTTGGTCTGCACGTTGATCGTGCCGCCCACGCCCGAACCGCCCGGCGACGCGCCGTTTACGAACGCGCTCGCGCCTTTGAAGATATCGACGCGTTCGATCGCGCCGGTGTCGACCATCTGGCGCGGCGTGAGGCCGTAGAAGCCGTCGAGGCCCACGTCGTCGGAATACACCTGGAAGCCGCGGATGATGAAGGTCTGCGAGAAGTTGCCGTAGCCCAGCGCCGTGCGCACGGCCGGGTCGTTGGCGACGACGTCGGCGATGGTCTGCGCCTGCTGGTCCTGGATCAGCTTCGACGTGTAGCTCGTCACCGAGAACGGCACGTCGAGCATCTTCTGCTTGCCGAGCACGCCAATTGACGCCCCGCTCGCCACCTGCCCGCCCGCGTAGGCCGGCGCGAGATCGCCCGGCAGTGTGTCGCGCGCCGCTTTCACGCTCACGGCGGGCAGAACCGAAGACGGCTGGGCGTTGCCCGTGGTGCTCGTCGTCTCTGCACTGGCTGCATTGCTGGTGGCGTCGGCGGCGTACGTCTGCACGGACAGGCTCGCAAGGGCGAGCGCTGCCGCAGCGAGCGGCGCAAGGCGGAACGCCTGCGCGGATGAAAAGGTGGTTCGGTTCATTGATCGGTATCCGCAGCGGGTGGCGGGTCTCGTGACCCAATATGCATCAAAGGCCGCGATGATATCGATAAATGAGAATGATTCCGATTTTAATTTCTATTCTTTCGGCGACGCGTTAATCGTTGGTAAGAAATGACCGTAGACGGGAGATTGAGCGCCGCGAGGTCTTATCGGCGTGGAGCCTTGTGGGGCAAGGCGGATCACGGGTTTGTTGTGTGCGCAAACTTGTAAGTCTGCGTAAAAAATGGCTGTTGCGAAAACGGTACTCCGTTTTCACACAGCCATTTGTGCCCTTTTTTTGGGGGCGTTTTACCGCGCTGCGATGCGCTCGTCGAGCGCTGCGCGCAGGGCCGTCACCACGTCGCTCCAGTCGTCGCGACGCGACTGGCGGAACAGTCGCGCATCGGCGTACCAGGGGCTGTCGTCGCGCTTCAATTGCCAGCGCCAGTCTGGCGTGAACGGCAGCGCGATCCACACGGGCTTGCCGAGCGCGCCCGCCAGATGGGCCACGGCTGTGTCGACGGCGATCACGAGATCGAGTTGCGCGACGAGCGCGGCTGTCGCTGCGAACGTAGTCAGCCGCTCGCCAACGTCGATCAGACGGCCGCGTTGCACGAGTGCCTCCGCGCATGCGCGGTCGCGCGGCTGCAGGTCTTTTTGCAGCGACACGAAGCACGCATCGGCGTCGAATAGCGGCGCAAGCTGCGCGAGCGCCATCGAGCGCCTGCGATCGTTCACGTGCCCCGTATTGCCCGCCCAGACCACGCCCACGCGCAGGCGGCTATCGTCCTTGCCGATCACATCGGACCATGCAGCGCGGGCCGAATCGTCGGCGTGAAGATAGGCTCCGGACGGAGCGAAATCCGCATTGCGCAGCGCGAGTGCGTGCGGCAGGCTCAACATTGGCAAGTGGTAGTCGAATGCGGGAACCGGCGACGATTCGCCGATCACGCTCGCCGCGCCCGCCACGCCCCGCAACAGATCGACTAGCGCATCCTGCACGCGCACGATCACGTTCGCGCCTTGCGCGTGCAGGCGCTCGACAAAGCGCACGAACTGCAGGGTGTCGCCGAAGCCCTGTTCCGCGTGTACGAACACCGTCTTGCTGGCGAGCGGCTGGCCCTTCCATTGCGTCGCATCCGCAAAGCCGTGCGACATCGTGCCGTCGCGCCAGCGCCATTCGTACTCGCGCCAGCCATGTTCGAATTCGCCGAGCAGCAGATTGGTTTGCGCGCGATTGGTGCGCGCGCCTGCGTCGTTCGTATCGATGGACAAGGCCTTTTTGAACTGGCGCAGCGCGTCGTCGAAGCGATGCAGGTCGCGCAAAGCGACGCCCAGATTCACATGCACGGCGACGAAATCCGGCTTGAGTTCGATTGCCCGCCGATATGCGTCGAGTTCTTCGTCGTAACGACCGAGGCGGCCAAGCAGCGTGCCGCGGTTGTAATGCACTTCGGGCGCTTGCGGGTAGCGGCGCGTCAGACGCGTGAGATACGCAAGCGCGGCGTCGCCCTGCTCCATCTGCACGAGCGACATGGCTGCGCCGTGCAATGACGCGGCGTGCTCGGGCACGAGCGCGAGCACGCGGTCGTAGAGCGCGACGGCGTCGGCGTGGCGTTGCGCGAGCTGGCAAATACGCGCGGCGTGTTGTAACTGCCCCGCCGATGTTGCGGGAGATAGCGCCCCGCGCCAGGCGAATTCTGCGGCACGCACGTAATCGCTACGCGACGCCCACACGAAGGACATCGCTTCCAGCGCGCCCGCGTGATCCGGGTCAGCTTGCAGGATCGATTGCAAAATCTGCTCTGCGGCGTCGATGCGGCCTGCGTTGAAGTGCTGCTGCGCTTGCGCGATCTGCGTAACGAAAGCGTCGGTCATGGGAACGAGGGGCGCTCGCGCCCCAATGAATGATGGGAATTGAAAATGTTGAAGCCGAATATAGCACATTTTCTTGTGCTATTAATCATTCGCAATATATCGCAATAAAGCGTAATTATCTAAATCTCAATGCTTCGTTGAATTACCATCGAAGCATGCAAAAAATGCGATTCATCGCGATTCGCCTGGTGGCGAAAAAGTTCCTTGTTTACGGGATATTTCCACTTCGAACGGTAATTTCATGACAGGCAAGAATAGGAAATGAAATCCGTATAAAGAATCGTGGCTGACTAACCACAATCGATAAAGAAGGTTTCAATTATCGCGTTATGCTCCGCGCTCGCTCCCTAAAGAGCGAATAACAAATCAATGGAGTAACGATGAAAAAGCACACCCTTTCCGCCCTCGCAGTCGCCACGGCGTCTTTCGCCGGCGCAGCACACGCACAGAACACGGTTACGCTTTACGGCCTGATCGATGCAGGCGTTCTGTACACCAGCAACCAGGGCGGCAGCTCGAACGTGCAGCAGTCGAGCGGCGCGCTCAACGGTAGCCGCTGGGGCCTGCGTGGCAGCGAAGATCTGGGCGGCGGTCTGAAGACGATCTTCGTGCTCGAAAACGGCTTCAGCATTTCGAATGGCACGGCCAAGCAAGGTAGCCGCATGTTCGGCCGCCAGGCATTTGTCGGTCTGTCGAGCGACCAGGCGGGTACGGTCACGCTCGGTCGTCAGTACGACAGCGTGGTCGACAACCTGGGCGGTCTGTCGCTCAACGGCACGCAGTACGGCGGCACGCTCGCTTCGCACCCGTACGACAACGACAACCTGAACAACTCGTTCCGCGTGAGCAACTCGCTCAAGTACCAGAGCGTGAACTACGGCGGCCTCAAGTTCAACGCGCTGTACGGCTTCTCGAACGAAGCGGGCGGCTTCTCGAACAACCGCGCGTACAGCGTCGGCGCCACCTATGCGTTCGGCGGCCTTACGGCAGGCGCGGGCTACCTGCAGTTGAACAACTCGGGTTCGACCATCAACAGCAGCGGCGCAGTAAGCGACGACTCGACCTTCACGGCTTCGCGTCAACGCACCTACGGCGCGGGCCTGAACTACGCGTTCGGCGCGGCCAACGTGGGCTTCGTGTTCACGCAGACGCAGCTGAGCAACCTCACGGCGATCAACTCGTCGAATGCGGGCGCAACCACGTCGCTCACCGGCGACAGCGCGCGCTTCAGCAACTACGAAATCAACGCCCGCTATGCCTTCACGCCGGCGGTCACGGTGTCGGGCGCTTACACGTACACGGACGCGAGCCTCGAAGGCGTGAGCCCGAAGTTCCACCAGTTCACGCTGCAAGGCGATTACGCGCTTTCCAAGCGCACGGACGTCTATGTCGAAGCCGCGTATCAGCGCGTCGTCGATGGCGAGGGCAAGATTCACGCCGACATCATGGGCGTTTCCGCATCGGATTCGAACTCGCAAGCCGTGGCGACCGTGGGCATCCGCCATCGCTTCTAATGCGCGTGCGCAAGATTCGTCGTAGCTAGCGCGATGAATCAATAAAAAGGGCTGGTAGACGCTTCGGTGTTTGCCGGCCCTTTTGCATTCCGCGCACGAATATACGCACGATTTCGCGCCACGCGCCACATTTCACCTGATTGTTCAGTCTCCCCATCTAGTCTTTTCAGAATCTGCCTCTTTTTGTTGGACAAAACCCTGCCTAGAATTCGATGCCTCGATTCACGTTCTCCTTTCGATCAAGGCACTCATGCAAATAGATACCCCAACGGCTCCAGTGTCGTTAGACGCAACGCCCACGTCCGCGAGTCAATGGCTATCTGTCGTCGCTGTCGCGATGAGCGCATTCGCATTCGTGACCGCTGAATTCCTGCCCGTCGGTTTGCTGCCGCAGATCGCGCACGATCTCGGCGTCTCGACTGGCATCGCGGGCCTGATGGTCACCACGCCTGGCGTGATGGCCGCGATTTCCGCGCCGATGCTTATTGTCGGCGCGGGCCGTATGGATCGCCGCTATGTCTTCCTGCTGCTCACCGCCGTCTTGCTGGTCGCGAATGTGCTGTGCGCCATCGCGCCCAATTTTACGGTCATGCTGACTGGCCGCGCCCTGCTGGGCGCGGCGCTCGGCGGTTTCTGGACGCTGGCGACGGCGGCCGCGCCGCGCCTTGTGCAAGGCAAGGACGCCGCCAAAGCCACGGCGACGATTTTGACCGGCGTAACTTGCGCAACTGTGATTGGCGTGCCGCTGGGGACGTTTATCGCGTCGTTCTCGTCGTGGCGGCTGGCATTCGCGGCCACGGCGGGGCTCGTGGCGCTTGCGCTGGTGGCGCAGGCCTTGCTCGTGCCCTCGCTGCCGTCGGCATCGGCGTTGCGTCTGGCCGCCTTCCGGGAACTGCTGGGCCGTTCGCACACGCGGCTGAGCATGCTAATGGTCGCGCTGGTGTTTGGCGCGCATTTTTCGACCTACACCTATATTGCGCCGCTGCTGGAGCATGACTTCTCGCTGAATGCGATGACGCTGTTGCTGTTGGGATTCGGCCTGATTGGCTTTTTCTCGAATGCGCTAACGTCGACGGTGATTTCCGGCCACCTGAAAAAATCCGTCGCGACGATGGTGTTGCTGCTGCTGGCCGCGCTGTCCTCGATGCTGTTGCTCGAACATTCGCCGATTGGCGAGACGGTCGGCATGCTGCTGTGGGGCGTTGCGTTCGGCGCGCTGCCGCTGTGCTTCAGCGTCTGGATCCAGCGTGATACGGCGGACCTTCCCGAAGCGGGCTCGGCCATGTTCGTGAGCGTGATTCAGGTGGCGATTGCGGCCGGATCGGCCGTGGGTGGCACGATCGTCGACCAGGCGGGCGTTCATGCCGACTTCCTGCTCGGATTGGGTCTTGCGCTGCTGGGTCTCGTGACGCTGCAACGGCTGGCCGCCTCTAAACAAACGTCCAACGCTGCCAGTCTCGATTGCGCGTGCGACGCATCGCTGGACTAACGTGTCTCTTGGCGGGCATGCTGAGCTAATTGCATGCCTGCCATACCGCTACCCGCCTCAAATCTCTCCGGCCACGCAATGTGGCCAAAATCGCTTCCCTCTTCTGCCGAATTGGCTATCTTTGTCTACAGATCGGCCTGAAACACACGGCCAGATGTTGGGAGCATGCATATGTCACAGGAATTGATCGTTGCGACTTTCGCGACGCTGGACGAGGCGCAGCGCGCCGCACGCGACTTCAAGAACTTTGAAACCGATGGTCAGGGCCTCAAGATCGAAAGCGGCGTCATGGTGCAGAAAGACCCATCGGGCACGCTGAAGGTCCTCGACGAGTACAGCCGCCCGCACTGGGGCACCGTGATTGGCGCGGCCACGGGTGCGCTCATCGGGCTGCTGGGCGGACCGGTTGGCGTGATCGCGGGGCTGACGATCGGCGCGGGCGCCGGGCTGGGCGCCCGCGAAATCGAAGCCCATCTGGACAGCAAGCTCACGAAGACCATCGAGGACGAACTAAAAGCGAGCAGTTGGGCGCTCGTGCTGGAATCGCACGATCCCGCGCCCGCTCAGATCGACGAAATCGTCCACGGTTACGGCGGCCAGGTGTTTCGTCAGGCGCTGGCCTGGTGAGAGATGCTCAGGCACAGCGCGCGATAAGAATTCCAGGGGAGGAACGATCATGGCGCAGCAATCGAATCAGCAAAATCAACCGCAACGCCGCGGCTTTCTGCACAACCTCAAATGGATGTTCATCCTCTGGTGCGTGGGCTTCGGCGCGACGGTGCTGCTCACGCTGCCGTTTCACTTCCTGGTCGAAGCGATGATGCGCAAATAAGCGCGCTGTCTGCCGCCGCGACTCAGAAGCGGTGCGTGATGCCGGCCAGCACCGCAACCTGATTCGCCGTTGACGAGGCGCTCAGGCCGTTGATGTTGGCGACAGCCGCATGTCCCGTTGAATCCGTGCCCGAAGCGTGCTGATACAGCCCGACGAGATAGAGCGACGAACGCTTCGAGAGAAACCACGTCGCGCCCAGATCGCCCTGCTGATAGCTCACGCTGTTCACGCCATAACCGTGCGTGTAGTCCCACGCCGCGCCCAGCAGCACCGAAGGCGTGACGTAGTAGCGCACGTTGAGTTCGGCGTTGTGGAATTTGGCGGCGCCTTCGTAACCCACGGGATTGAGGCTTGCGTGCGCGCCTAGATCGCGGAACTGCGTGTTGGTGTAGACCGCGCCCAGCGTCCACGCGCCGATCTGCCACGTGCCGCCTGCCGCCGCGATCTGCTCGTCGCCCGCCGACGCATAGCCCGAATACACGCGGCTCGCTGCCATATTGCTGGCACTCGTGCTAGACGTGGCGTTATTGCCGAAGTACGAGAAATTCGGGTCTTTGATGTGCACGAAGGCTGCGCCCAGCGTGAATGGTCCGCGCACGTAACCCGCGCCCAGTGACCAGATCGAATTGCGCGAGAATTCGCCCGCCACGCCACCAAAGCTATAGAGTCCGCTCACGCGAAAACCAGACCACGTGGGGCTGGTGTATTTCACGGAACTGTTCGAGCGGTAATCGTTATTGGTGTTGTCGAGGTCGCCAGGATGGCCGCCCAGATACGTGGCCCATTGCGTGCCCGCGATCATCGGCCCGATGAAATCCACCACGCTGTCGTACTGTCGCCCCATCGTGAGCGTGCCCGCCTGCGCGGACGCGAGTCCCACGTACGCCTGACGTCCGAACTCGTCGCCGCCCTGCTGGAAACCACCGCTCGTCGAGGAATAACCGTTTTCCAGATCGAAGATCGCACGCAGACCGCCGCCCAGATCCTCGCTGCCGCGCAGGCCCCAGCGGTTGCCCAGCACGTTGCTGCTGTTCATTTCGACCTGACGCTTGCCGCCCACGTTGTTTGCGTAGACGAGCGCGGTGTCGATGGTGCCGTAGAGCGTGACGCTGGTTTGCGCGTGCGCGGCGCCGGGCAGCGCCGCAACGGCAGCAACGGCAGCAACGGCGAGTGCAACGTGACGAGGGAGAAGACGTGCGGCGGTTCGGCGTGGCATGGTTGTTTTCCTCTTTCTACGATCAAAACAATAAGGACTCCGTTTTTATTGGCGAGAAGAATCACTCGCCGCACAGCGCGAAGTCGCAGGCTGGCTGGATGCGAGAGTGTCGCGATCCCGCACCCGGACGGTCAAACAAGAAAATAAATTCACGCCGAAAAGATTTTGTTATCGCCCGAAGCGATGCGTGCGCAAGCGACGTTTTTCGAAAGCGGAGAAGACGCCGGATTTCGGCGCGCTATGATGGCGATTTGCGACTGCCCCACACGAAGCCATGAATATCCGGTTTCTCGAGACCTTCATCTGGCTCGCCCGCCTGCAGAATTTCCGTCTCACCGCCGAAAAGCTGCACACCACCCAGGCCGCGGTGTCGAGCCGCATCGCCTCGCTCGAAGAGAGCTTCGACGTCCGCCTGTTCGATCGCAACTCGCGCTCGGCCACGCTCACGCCCGCGGGCCGCAAGATGCTGGCCTACGCCGAACGCATCGTGCGACTGGGCGACGAAATGCGCCGCGAAGTGGAGGACGCGAGCGGCGATGCGGGGCTGATCCGCATCGGCGTGGTGGAGTCGATTGTGCATAGCTGGTTTCCCGCACTGATGGCGCGCGTGCGCGAGCGTTTCCCGCATCTGGAAGTCGAAGTGACGAGCGACACCACGATTCATCTCGTGCAACTGCTGCGCGCCGACGCCGTCGATCTGATCCTGCAAACCGAGTCGCTGCCCGACCGCGAGTTCGCCAATCAACCCCTGTGCGAATTCCCCATGCGCTGGGTCGCGAGCCCCACGCTCGGTCTCGCAGGCCAGCACGTCGCGCTGGAGCGGCTGGCTGAATTGCCGATCGTGAGTTTTTCGCGCCACTCGGGCCCGCACACCGCCGTGGAGCGCGAATTCGCGCGCGCCGTCGAGCGGCCCGTGCGTATCAATTGCATCAGCTCGGTCGCGGCGATGATCCGCCTCGTGTCCGACGGCTTTGGCGTCGCCGCGCTGCCGCCCGCCATCATCCAGCGCGAGCTGCGCGACGGCTCGCTGGAAGTGCTCGACGTGGACAGCGCCTTCGCGCCGCTGCCGCTGGTGGCCAGCTACCGCCTGCAGAGCCACCCGCTGCCCGCCCGCATCGCCGAACTGGCCACGGAGCAGGCGCGCGCCTTCGTGGACGCGCTAGGGCCGGATCTGGAGGGACAGAGCCCGCCCGCTGCGCCGCCCAAAACCGCCCGCCTCCGTAAGCGATAAGAAAACTTTTTCAGGCCATATTTTTTTTCTTGTTGGACCGCAACGCGCCCGGCTCGCCAAACTGCGCTTATCCGATTCCCTTTTTTCAGCGCAGGAAGGTCCCGATGAGCCAGGCAGAAACCCTCACCCCCGCATCCACGAAGGCAGGCCAGCTCTGCATCTGGACGGATACCGATAGCGATTCGCACGCCGAGGCGGATTTCAACGCTTGGTACGACCGCGAGCACATGCAGGAACGCGTGGCAATCCCGGGCTTTCGCTTCGCGCGCCGCTTTCTTGCCAACGACGGCGGCGCGCGCCGCTATCTGGCGCTCTACGTGACGGCCTCTCTCGACGTGTTTCATAGCGACGCCTACCGCCAGGCGTTCACGGTGCAGACCGACTGGTCGATGCGCAGCTTCGCACGCATGAGCAATACGCAGCGCCGCGTGGGCGAGCAAAGCTTCGAGGCCGGTGCGGGCGAAGGCGGCCATGCGGCGATCTTCATCGCGCCGCCGGGCGCGCTGCAAAACGCGGCCTGGCGCGAAGCCGCGCACGCCGCCGCGCGGACGCCGGGCGTGCATGCCGTGCGCGTGTTTATCACCGACGCCTCGCTGTCTGCACCGCTCGCCACGCGCGACGGTGCGGCCAGCGCCGCGCCGCAGGATGCGCTCGTGATCGTCGAAGGCAGCTCGAACGCCGCCGCACGCGCAGCCGCCGCGCAACTCGCGACGCTCGCCGACATCGAGCCGAACGCCGATACGGTGCGCAGCTTCGACATGCTCTGGCGCCTCGCGGCGGCCTGAGACGGACAAGCGCCGAGCAGGACCCAACCACGACAACCAGAGCACACCACACGCACGGCGTGCCGCTTCCTCCCTTGGAGTATCCGATGAACTCTCTCGCCCAGACCGATTCGCCATCGTCACCCTCCGCGCCGCCGCCTTCGACGCTCGAACATCCGCGTGCGGGACGCGCCCGGCTCGCCACGGCCAGCATGGTCGGCACGTCGCTGGAGTGGTACGACTTCACCGTCTACAACACGCTCGCCGCGCTGGTCTTCAACCACCTGTTCTTCCCCTCGGTCGATCCGCTCGCGGGCACCTTGCTGGCGTTTTCGACTTACGCGGTGGGATATGTCTCGCGGCCGCTCGGCGGCTTGATCTTCGGCAACCTCGGCGACCGTCTGGGACGGCGCGCCGTGCTGATGCTCACGCTGGTCCTCATGGGCCTCACGACCGCGCTGATGGGCGTGCTGCCCACCTACGCGAGCGCGGGCATTCTCAGCCCGATCCTGCTGGTGAGCCTGCGCTTCGTGCAGGGCATCGCGCTGGGCGGCGAATGGGCGGGCGCGGTGCTGCTGGCGGTCGAGCACGGCGATCAGAAAAAACGCGGCCTGAATGCCTCGTGGGCGCAGGTCGGGCCTTCGTTCGGCACGCTGCTCGGCACGGGTTTCATTGCGCTGATCACGCTCGCGGTCGCGCCCGACTCGTTCCTGACCTGGGGGTGGCGCGTGCCCTTCCTGGCGAGCCTGCTGCTGGTCGGCTTCGGCCTGTGGGTGCGCAATAGCGTGGGCGAGACGCCGCAATTCGAAAAGCTCAATGAAGCCCATGCCACCGCCAAAGTGCCGGTCGCGGAAGTCTTTTCGCAACACTGGCGCAGGCTGCTGGTGGCGGGCGGCGCACGCATCGGCTCGGACGTGCTCTACGCGCTGCTCGTGGTTTTCACGCTGACTTATGTGACGACGGTGCTCAATCTTTCGCGCTCGCTTGCGCTGACTGCCGTGCTCGCTGGCACCGCCTGCAACGCTGCCACCGTGCCGCTGTTCGGTGCGCTGTCGGACCGCTTCGGGCGTCGCCCCGTCTACCTGGGCGGTGTGCTGGCCGCGATTGTCTGGGCCTTCGGTTTCTTCTCACTCGTGAATACTTCGCAGCCCGTATTGATCGTGCTGGCGGTGATGATCGGCCTCGTGATTCACGCCGTGATGTATGGCCCGCAGGCTGCCTTCGTCACCGAGCAGTTTCCGACCCGCGTGCGCTATGCCGGCTCCTCGCTCGCTTATACGCTCGCCGGGATTCTGGGCGGCGGTTTCGCACCGCTCATCATCGTCGCGCTGTTCCGTAGCTGGCATGCCACCACGGCGGTTTCGCTTTATGTGAGCGGCGCGCTGGTCGTCACGGCGATCGCACTGCTCGCCGCGCGTGAGACGGCGCATCGTCCGCTCGACGAATAAGCCCTCGCAGCCACGAAATCCCCTGTTTCAAGCGGTCCCGGCATGCGCCACGCGCGCCATGCCGCGGCCTCACACACCCCACGTTTTTGCATTTGAGCACCATGACCACGCTTTCCTTCACCGTTTTCCCCGTTGACGGCGCCGCCGCCACCGTGCCCGTCGAAATCGATACGCTCGTGATCGCGGGCTGGGCCGGGCGCGATGCGCAAGCCATCCAGGCGCATATCGACGAACTCGCTGCACTGGGCGTCGCGCCGCCGTCGAGCACGCCGTGCTTCTATCGCGTCGCCGCCGACCAGTTGACCCAGGCCGATACCGTCGAGGTGCTTGGCACGCATACCAGCGGCGAAATCGAATGCGTGCTGATGGACAGCCCACTCGGCACGCTCGTGACGATTGGCTCCGACCACACGGACCGCAAGGCCGAAGCCTATAGCGTTGCGGTGTCCAAGCAGGTCTGCGCGAAGCCGCTCGCGCGCGACGCCTGGCGTTACGCCGATGTGGCCGCGCATTGGGACCAACTGGAGTTGCGCGCCACGCTGATCGACGCAACCGGCAACGCGCGGCCGTACCAGCACGGCGCGGTGGACGGCCTGCTGCCGCCGCCCGCGCTCTGGCAGGGCTATGCCCAAAGCCACGCGCAAACGCCTGAAAACGCCGGGGCAGCACTGCCCGCACGTTGCGCGATGTTCAGCGGCACGCTGTCCGTACACGGCGAACTCGCAGCGATGACCAGCGGCGAGGGCTTCGAAATGGAACTGCACGACCCCGTGCTCAAACGCAGCCTGCGCCAGCGCTACCACGTGCGCGCCCTGCCCGTGGTCGCCTGACCTTCATCTCACGAGCCCGCCACCACCGATCATGCCGACGATGACCTTTTCGCCCGCCGCCCCGCTCCAGCAACTCGCCGATGCGCTCGACGCCGGCACGACCACCAGCCGCGCGCTCGTTGAAACTGCGCTCGAGCGCATCGCTGCCGCGGGCGGCGACGGCGCGCACGCCTTTATCCACGTCGACGCCGACGGCGTGCGCCGCCAGGCCGACGCCCAGGACGCGCTGCGCCGCGCAGGCGTCAGGCTGTCTCCGCTCGCGGGTTTGCCGGTCTCGGTGAAGGATCTGTTCGACGTCGCGGGCGAAACCACGCGCGCGGGCTCGCGGGTACTCGACGATGTTGCGCCCGCAACCATCGACGCGCTCGCCGTCGCGCGACTGCGCCGCGCGGGTGCGGTGCTGATTGGCCGCACCAATATGAGCGAGTTTGCGTTCTCGGGACTTGGCCTGAACCCCTGGCGCGGCACGCCGCGCTCGCCGTGGCGCGACAGCACCGATGAAAAGCCGCGCGTAGCGGGCGGTTCTTCGTCGGGCGCGGCGGCATCGGTTGCACAAGGCATGGCCGCGGCGGGACTTGGCAGCGACACGGGCGGCTCGCTGCGCATCCCGGCGGCATTCTGCGGCCTGACCGGCTTCAAGCCAACGGCGCGCCGTACCCCCACCGCCGGCATGTTCCCGCTTTCGACGACGCTCGACACCACGGGCGCGATTGCGCCCAGCGTAGCGTGCTGTGCGCTGCTTGACCGCGTGTTATCGACTCCACTCGCCGAAGACGCGACGCGCACGACGCTCGACGGTGTGCGCCTCGCGGTGCTCTCGAACTACGTGACCGAAGGCATGGACGCGACCGTCGCGCAGGCGTGGGAAGCGGCGCTGACAAAACTCGCGCGCGCAGGCGCGCGGCTCGTGCCCGTGCGCCTGCCGCTGCTCGACACGCTGCCCACGATCAATCGCTGCGGTTTTTCGCCGATCGAAGCGTACGCGACGCACCGCGCGCGCCTCCACACGCAAGCCGATGCCTACGATCCGCGCGTGCTCGCGCGCATCCGTCATGGCGAAGCCGCACGCGCCGCCGACTATCTCGACCTGCTTACCGCGCGCGCCGCCGCCATCGCCGAGGCCCGCGCTGCGCTCGCAGGTTTCGACGCCTTCATCATGCCCACGGTGCCTGTCGTGCCGCCCGCCATCGACGCGCTGGAAGCCGATCCCGCGCATTTCACCGCGACCAATGCGCTCGTGCTGCGCAACCCGTCGGTGGTGAATTTCCTCGACGGCTGCGCCGTGTCGCTGCCCTGCACGCCGCCAGGTGCGGCGCCAGTGGGCTTGAGCGTGGCGGGGCTTGCGCTTGCGGATGCACGCGTGCTGGGCATTGCGCAGGCGATGGAGAACGCGCTGCACGGATAAGGCGCGCGCTATTCAGTCCGCGTGAAATTGCGGCAGGACATCGGCGGCGAGTTCATCTAGAACCTCGCGCGCGGGCCGCTCGCCGCCCAGATTGAAGGTGACGTGATGCATGCCCGCGTCGCGCATCGCCTCCAGCAGCCCGACGAGCGCGAGCCGCCCCGTGCGATAGCCGAGCGGCACGGCCGTGGCCGGTTCGCTCGCGTCGTCGGCCAGTTGCAGGCGCATGGCGGTGCCGAAGGCGCGGAATGCGTCGGGTGCATTGGGCACGTTGCGCGCCACGGCGGCACGCCACAGCGCGTAGCGGGCGCGTTGAGCTTCCGGCTCGCGGTGGTAGGTCATCCAGCCGATCGAATGACGCGCGATCCAGTCAACGCTCTGGCCGCCCGACCCGACCGCGAGCATCGGCACCGGCGCGGCCGGACGCGGCAACAGGAAGAAGTCAGGTGCATCGGCTGGCGCGAAATCCGGCACGATGCGCGAGTCCGGCGCGAGCGCCGCAGCCAGAGTGTCCCAATGACGCCGATAGAGTTCGCGACGTGCCTCGCCGTCCCGGCCGAAGGCCGCGTATTCGGCGGGACGGTCGCCCGAACCCAGGCCCAGAATAAAGCGTCCTTCGGACAAATGGCTCACCGATACCGCACCTTTGGCAATATGCAGCGGGTGGCGCAGCGTCAGCACGATCGCGCCGCTCATCAGCACGGCGCGCTGCGTGTGTGTGGCCAGCGCGCCGAGCAACACCCACGGGTCGAGATGGCCGACCGGATCGGGATAATCGGCGCTATTTAGTGGCACGTCGCGTACCCAGAGCGCGCGAAAGCCCAGTGCATCGGCGTGTTGAGCAAGCGCAACCTGCGCGCGGAAATCGGCGATGTGGGTATCGGCGGACAGCACCGGAAGCGACAGGCCAATCGACAGTTGCGATGGCGCGAATACGCGCGCCGCAATGGAATTGGGGTTCTCGGCGAAGGCCATAGGGCTTTAGACGCTACCGGCTTTTTCGATCACGAGAATACGGGCCTCGCCCAGCGGATGCGCAACATGCTCGGTGCCGACCGAGGCATAAAACACGTCGCCGGTTTCGAGCACGGCCGAATGCTCGGCGCCGCCCTCGCGGTAACGCATCTCCACACGCCCATCGAGCACGGCGAACACTTCCTCGCCGTCGTTGACGTGCCATTTGTAGGGCTGGTCGGTCCAGTGCAGGCGCGTGGTGATGCCGCCCATGTTGGCGATGTCGAGCGCGCCCCAGGCGCGTTCGGCGGTGAAGGCTTTGCTGCGGATGATTTTCATGGCTAAGGTGGCAAATCAGATGGCGGATCGGGACCGCTGCGACTTTACGCCCTTACAGAGGTCAAGCGCGTATTGTCGTTCCACGATCCGCCAAACGTCCAGCCCGCCGGGTGCCCTCGCGCGCATCAGGGTCGTTCCAGCATCGCCATCGCCCGCACGATCACCAGCAGCACCGACATGCTCGCGCCGCTCGTCGCGCGCAATTCCGCGAGCAGATGGGCGTAGCGCTCCAGCGCCGCCTCGTGCTGCCCGCACCATTCGTCGACGAGTGCTTGGGCGTCGGCAGTCGGCGGAGCGTCGGCCAGCACGCTCATCGTCAGCGCGCGCTTGAGACGGCCGATTTCCGCGAGCGCCGCGGCGCGCGCCATGGTGTCCCAGTGCGTGGGCGTGGGCAGCGCCGCTGCGCGTTCACTGATCCAGCCGTAGTTCAGGCGCGTGCCCAGTGCGAAATACACCGCCGCCACCCATTCGAGCGGCCGCTCGCAGGCCGCCGCAACATCCGCGATATCGAGCAGCGCAACCGACAGTTCACCGCTCGCCACCCGCACCGCCAACGCGCTCTCCACGCCCGCGTTCACCAGCGCCGCCTGACGCGCCGATAACCCTTCAAGATCGCCGGCCGGCAGCAGCGTCGGCAATTGCGGCGCAAGCCGCTGCGCGGCGTCGCGGCAGCGCGCGATCAGCGTATTGACGCCCACGCCGTCCACCGCACCCGCCTGCAGATGGCGCAGGAACCAGAGCGCCGCGCGTTCGAGCAGCCGCGCGACATCGACGAACATGCTCGCCTGCACGTCGTCGGGCACGCGATTGTCGAGCGCGTCGATGTCGCGCCAGACCGCGTCCAGGTCGAACACGTCGCGCGCCATGATGCAGGCGCGCACGATCTCGCCGGGGCGCGCGTCGGTCTCCTCCATGAGCCGATGCACGAACGCGCAGCCCACGCGGTTCACCAGCGCATTCGTCAAATGCGTGGCAAGGATCTCGCGTCGCAGCGGATGGCGCTGCATTGGCGTGCTGAAGCGCTCCTGCAACGGCACCGGAAAATAGTCGATCAGGAGCGCAGCAACCAGCGGATCTTCGGGGACATCCGAATCGAGCAGCGCGTCGTAGAGCCACATCTTGCTGTAGGCGAGCAGCACGGCGCGCTCGGGCGAGGTCAGGCCGAGCTTCGCCGCCTGGCGCTCGGCCACCTGCTCGTCGGTCGGCAGGAATTCGATCACGCGATTCAGACGGCCCGCGCGTTCGAGCCAGCGCATCAGGCGCGTTTCGGCGTCGAGCAGTTCGGCGCTGTAGCGGCCCGCGATCGACAGCGCCTGGGTCTGATAGTAGTTGTCACGCAGCACCAGCAGGCCCACTTCATCGGTCATTTCCGCGAGCAGCGTGTTGCGCTGCTTGGTGGTCATCTCGCCGTCGGCCACTACGAGGCCCAGCAGGATCTTGATGTTGACTTCGTGGTCCGAACAATCTACGCCCGCCGAGTTGTCGATCGCGTCCGTGTTGATGCGGCCGCCCTTCTGCGCGAACTCGATGCGCCCGTACTGCGTGACGCCCAGATTGCCGCCCTCGCCCACCACCTTGCAGCGCAGGTCCGCGCCATTCACGCGCACGGCGTCGTTGGCGCGGTCGCCCGCTTGCGCGTTGGTTTCGTGCGCGGCCTTCACATACGTGCCAATGCCGCCGTTGTAGAGCAGATCGACGGGCGCCTGCAGGATCGCGCGAATCAGTTCGCTGGGCGTGAGCGCCGCCGCTTCGACGCCTAGCACTGCCTGAATCGCAGGCGACAGCGGAATCGTCTTGACGGTGCGCGCGAACACGCCGCCGCCCGCTGAAATCGCGGCGGGATCGTAGTCGGCCCAGCTCGAACGGTCGAGCGCAAAGAGGCGGCTGCGCTCCGCGAAGCTCACTGCCGTATCGGGATTCGGGTCGAGAAAGATATGCCGATGATCGAACGCCGCCACCAGCTTGATATGCGGCGAAAGCAGCATGCCGTTGCCGAAGACGTCGCCGGACATATCGCCCACGCCCACCACGGTGAAGTCGCTCGTCTGGGTGTCCACGCCCATTTCGCGGAAGTGGCGTTTGACCGACTCCCACGCGCCGCGCGCCGTGATCGCCATTTTCTTGTGGTCGTAGCCAACCGAGCCGCCCGACGCGAATGCATCGTCGAGCCAGAAACCATATTCCTGCGAAATCGCGTTTGCGTAGTCGGAAAAGGTGGCCGTGCCCTTGTCCGCTGCGACCACCAGATAGGGATCGTCGGGATCGTGGCGCACCACATCGGGCGGAGGCACGACCACGTTGCCTTCCAGGTTGTCGGTGAGGTCGAGCAGCCCGCGCAGGAAGGTCTGATAGCAGGCGATGCCTTCGCGCATCCATGCCTCGCGATCGGTGATGGGCGGCGGATTCTTCACGACAAAGCCGCCCTTCGATCCCACCGGCACGATCACGACGTTCTTCACCATCTGCGCTTTCATCAGGCCGAGCACTTCGGTGCGGAAGTCCTCGCGCCGGTCGGACCAGCGCAGACCGCCGCGCGCGACGCGTCCACCGCGCAGGTGGACGCCTTCCACGCGCGGCGAATAGACCCAGATTTCGAACATCGGCTTGGGTTCGGGCAGGCCCGGCACCTTCGACGGATCGAACTTGAACGACAGTGCGGGCAGCGGCTTGCCGTCGGCATCGCGGCGGAAGTAGTTGGTGCGCTGCGTGGCATTGATGACGCCGAGAAACTGCCGCAGGATGCGGTCCTCGTCGAGATTGGGCACCTGGTCGAGCGCGGCCTCGATGGCCTTGAGCGCCAGTTCCATGCGCGCCGTGCGCGCGGCCGTCACGACGGTGCCCTCGCCCGAGCGCGGATCGAAACGGATCAGGAACAGTTCGACCAGTTGCCGCGCGATGGCCGGATTGCCGGTGAGCGCGCGCTCGATATAAGCGTCGCTGAAGGTGGAGCCGACCTGGCGCAGATATTTCGCATAGGCGCGCAGGATGGTGACTTCGCGCGCGCCCAGATACGCGCGCAGCACGAGACGGTTGAAATCGTCGTTCTCGATGCGCGCGGTCCAGACCGCTTCGAAAGCATCTTCAAAGAGGTCCTTGACACGCTCGATGTCGAATTCGGCGTCGTCGGCCAGTTCCAGCCCGAAATCGTGGACCCAGGCCGGCTCGCAGCCTGGCACCAGAATCACGTAAGGCCGCTCTTCGTCAACGCGCACGCCCAGATGCTCGAGCATCGGCAGGCTGCGCGACAGTGCGATGGCGTCGCCCGCGCAATAGACCTTGAAGCGAAAGGCGCGCGGGCCGGCCTCGATGGGCCGGTACAGATTCATGGCGATGCGCCGCGTGCCCTGCACACGCTCGATCAGTTCGATATCGCGCACTGCCGTGCGTGCCGGGTAGTCGTCACGATAACCGGCCGGGAACGAATCGGCGTAACGGTGCAGCAGGCGCGTGCCCTGCTCCTCGCCGAACGCATCGAGCAGCGCATCGGCGAGATCGTCCTGCCAGCGGCGCGTGACTTGCACGAGCCGCGCTTCCAGTTCGCGCGTATCGACTTCGGGCATCGCGCCCGATTTGATATGGACGACGAAATGAATCCGCGCGAGTGTGGATTCGGACAGCAGCGGCGTGAATTCGACCGATTCGCCGTTGAACGCCTCGCTCAGCAACTGGGCGATCTTGCGGCGCAGGTCCGTGTTGTACTTGTCGCGCGCCACATAGACGAGACAGGACACAAAGCGCCCAAAGCGGTCGCGGCGCAGGAACAGGCGCGTACGCTGATGTTCCTGCAGGCGCAGAACGCCCAGCGCGATATCGTAAAGCTCGTCTTCGCTCGCCTGAAACAACTCGTCGCGCGGCCAGGTTTCCAGCACCGTCACCAGCGATTTGCCCAGATGACCCTTCGGCAGAAAGCCCGCGCGCTGCACGATGTTCGCGCATTTACGGCGCACGATGGGGATCTCGCTGATCGAGTCCATATAGACCGTGGATGTATAGAGCCCGACGAAGCGGCGCTCGCCGCATACCTTGCCATCCGCGCCGACGAGCTTGATGCCCACGTAGTCGAGATACCCCGGCCGATGCACCGTCGCGCGCGAATTGGCTTTGGTCAGAAAGATCGGCCACGCGCCCGCGATGATTTCGCGGGCCGCGGGCGGCAGCGGTGTGACATCGGCGACGCCGGGCGCGCGCAGGGATTCGCGCAGAATGCCCAGGCCCGAGCCTTCCACGCCGCGCAGGCCGTAGCCGCCTTCGTGCTCGACCAGCGCATAGTCGCGCTGGCCCAGGAAGGTGAAATGATCGGCCACCATCCATTCGAGGAAGGCGCGCGATTCGATGTCTTCCGCGCTGCTTTCGCGTGCCTTCATGGTCTTGATGGTCTCGCGCGCAACGCTCACGATCTTCGGCCAGTCCTCAACCGAGGCGCGCACGTCGCCCAGCACGCGGGCGATATCGTGGCGCAGTTCGTCGAGCTTTGCTGCGTCGCCACAACGATCGATTTCGAAGTGGATAAACGAGGCCAGTTGGGATTGACCGTCGTCGGCGCCGGCCCCGCCTACGTCCACGCGGGTGATGACGCCGTCCGGGCCGCGCCAGATGCGAAACACCGGGTGCATCGCCGAATGCAGGGCGAGTCCCAGCTTGTTCACCGCCATCGACACCGAATCGACCAGAAACGGCATGTCGTCGTTGACGATTTCGATGACGGTGTGATCCGAATGCCAGCCGTGCTGTTCGAGGATCGGGTTATAGACCCGCATGCGTTCCGTGCCGGGCACGAAACGCTGCGCCGTCTGCCAGTGCGCCATGGCGGCGCCGTAGAGATCGGCGATGGCGCGGCTGCGCAGATCGTCGGCATCGACGAAATCGTAATAGTGACGCAGGAAAGGCTCGACGATCTGGAAGGTCGATTCGGGTAGACGCGCACGCGCGAATTCCACGAGATCGGAGAGCAGATGGGCGACGAATTCCTCGTTCCTCGCTTGCATGGCGGACTCCTGGGACGGATGGCCATCGACTGCATCGGCGGGAGTCCATTATGCACCGGCACGGTGATCGAACGATGACTGCGTGCGCACGCTGCTTCTGCTTGCAGTGCAGCATCGTGATGCGCCACCGCGCGTCTTATTCCACCGACACCTCGCTGAGCATGCGCCACATACGCGGCAGCGTTCGCGCGGCGGCGCCGGTAACAGTCAGCCGTGCGTGCAGATGAAGGTCGCGGCTCGAACTGCCGATCATCAGATCGAATTCACCGGGTTCGACGATGCGCTCGCCGCGCGCGTCCGTGAAATTGAGCATATCCACGGGCAGACGCACGCGTACGCGCGCCTTTGCGCCCGCCGCCACGTCCACCCGCGCGAACGCCTTCAGTTCGCGCACCGGCCGCGAAGTGGAGGCGACGCGGTCGCGCACGTAGATCTGCACGACCTCGGTGCCCTCGCGCGCGCCGGTATTCTTCAGCGTGAAGGTGAAATCGAAGGTGCCGTCTTCGATGGCGGCGGTGTCCTCGGCCAGTTCGAGCGATTCGTATGCGAACGTCGTGTAACCCAGGCCAAACCCGAACGGATAACGCGACCCAAAGTGCCATGCCACCGGCGTGCCCGCGCTCTTGAGGCGGTGGTTATAGACGTAAGGCACGGCTCCCGCGCTGGTGGGCACCGAAAGCGGCAGCCGCCCACTGAAATTCTCGCGGCCCGTGAGCAACGCAGCCAGCGCTTCGCCGCCCTGCTCGCCTGGCGCGAATGCCATCACAAGCGCGGCCACGCGCGCTTCGTGCTCGCCGAGCGTGTATGGACGCCCGCCTGTCATGACCACCACCGTGGGCGTGCCCGTTGCAAGCACGGCGTCGAGCAACGTCTGCTGCACGCCCGGCAGCGTCAGGCTGTCCGTATCCGAGCCTTCACCGACCGTGCCCGACTGGAACAGGCCCGCGAGATCGCCGACAAAGACAATCGCCACGTCCGCCGCCCGCGCCGCTTCAACGGCAGCGTCGATCTGCGAAGTATCGGTGCTCAGCAAGGCGTCGTGTGCGTCGACGTCGCGCGTCGTCATGGCTACGTCGCCGGGGAACACAGGTGCGCCCGCGCGCCGCTCTTCGATGATCGCGCAGCCGCGCGCGTATCTGACCATCGACGCGCCCAGCGTCGCGCACAAGGCCTGCAAGGGCGTGGTCATCGACGAAGGAATGGTCTCGCCGCTGTTGATGAGGTGCACGGGGAAGCTGTAGCCCGCGAGCAGTGCGAGCGGATCGTCGGCGGTCGGGCCGATCACGGCGACGTGTTGCTCGCCGTCGTTTTTGAGCGGCAGCACGCCGTCATTTTTCAGCAGCACCGCCGATTGCAGCGCCACTTCATACGCCACGCCGCTTGCGGCCTCGCTGCGCAGGTTGATCCGCTGCGGGTCCGCATAGGGCTTCTCGAACAAGCCGATCTCGAACTTCACGCGCAGCACGCGCCGCACCGCCGCGTCGATCGTGCGCTCGTCGATGGCGCCGCGCGCGAGCGCCGCTTTCAGATGCAGTGCGCACTCATGGCCTGGCAGTTCGATATCGAGGCCCGCGTTGAAGGTTTGCGCAGCGGCATCGGCGGCGTCGTGCGCGGTGCCGTGATGGGTGTAGAGCAGATTCACGCCTGCATAGTCGGCCACAATCAGGCCGTCGAAGCCCCACTTCTCGCGCAGCACGCCTTGCAGCAGTTCGTGGTTCGCATGGCAGGGCACGCCGTCGATATCGTGATACGCGGGCATCACTGAACCAGCGTTGGCTAGCTTGACCGCCATCTCGAACGGCAGCATGAAAGTGTCGTTGAGTTCGCGCGGCCCGACGTGCACCGGCGCGTGATTGCGCGCGCCCTCACTCGCCGAATGCGCGACGAAGTGCTTGAGCGTGGCGAGCACGTCGCGGCGCTCGCCTTGCAGCCCCTGCACGTAATGGCAGGCCAGCACGCCCACCAGATAGGGATCTTCGCCGAAGGTCTCTTCGGTGCGGCCCCAGCGCGGATCGCGCGAAACATCGAGTACCGGCGCAAGCCCCTGGTGGCAGCCAATCGAACGCGCCTGCTCGCCGATTGTCGCGCCCACGCGTTGCACCAGCGCGGGATTCCACGTCGCGGCGTAGTTCAGCGACGAGGGAAACAGCGTTGCGTCCTTCGTCATCAAGCCGACCAGACATTCTTCGTGCGCCATCACCGGAATGCCCAGCCGCGTGCCCTCCACCATCTGGCGCTGCAAGGCGTTGAAGGCTTCGACACCCGCTTGCGGGTCCACCGTATGCGTGCCGAGCGGCCGCGTGACCTGGCCGAGCCCGTGGCGCAGGAGCGTATCGAGCGGCACGCCCGTATCGCGTTGCGCGAAATCTTCGGTGCGCCACGCGTGCTCGCCGTTTGCGCGCAGCTTGAGCCATACGGCGTGTAACTGGGCGATTTTCTCGTCCAGCGTCATACGCGCCAGCAGATCGTCGCCACGTGCTGCGACGCTGGCATCGGCACGGCGATAGAGCGGAACCTCGCTATGGTGATCTAGCGACATCAATACACTCCATTTAAATTAGTATGACTGATCAATTAAAAAGATGCAGCGCTCGCGCGTGATATGAATCGCGTGCGGCTTAGTTCAGGCGACGCAAGGCCATGTCGCGATCGTCGAATAGATGGCAGGACTCGGCGGGTAAGGCGATCTGGACGATCTCGTCATCGTTGAGGCGGCTGTCGCCCGGCAGCTTGGCGATCAGCGTACCGCCTGCGCCATGGGTCTGGGCGAGATGCACGTAGCTATGCTCGCCCATGCACTCCACCAGGCGTACGCGGCACGCAAGCGCCTGTTCCGTGCGCGTGCTGGCGGCAATGCGCAGATGCTCGGGGCGAATACCCAGCGTGACTTTCATGCCCTCGCGCGCGTGTCCTGGCTCGACGCGTGCGAGCAGCCGCTCGCCGCTGTCCAGCACGACCTCCACGCCGCCCTCGTGGGCACGCGCCACCGTGGCCGCGAAGAAGTTCATGGTCGGCGAGCCGATGAAACCGGCCACGAAACGGCTCTTCGGATGGTGATAAAGCTCCAGCGGCGCGCCCGCCTGCGCGATGCTGCCGTGGCGCTCCATATCCTTGCCGGCCTGCAACAGGACGATGCGGTCCGCGAGCGCCATTGCCTCCACCTGATCGTGCGTCACATACACCACGCTGGCCTCGCGGAACTCGCGATGCAGCCGGGCGATTTCCGTGCGCGTCTGCACCCGCAGCGAAGCATCGAGGTTCGACAGCGGCTCGTCGAACAGGAATACGCCCGGCTCGCGCACGATGGCGCGCCCAATCGCCACGCGCTGCCGCTGGCCGCCCGAGAGCGCGGCGGGACGACGCTCCAGCAGCGCGTCGAGTTGCAGTGCGGCGGCGGCGCGGCGCACCTTCGTATCGATCACGGCCTTGGCCGTCTTTGCCTGGCGCAGCCCGAATGCCATGTTTTCGTACACGCTCATATGCGGATAGAGCGCGTAATTCTGGAACACCATCGCCACGCGGCGTTGCGCGGGCGCGACTTCGTTCATGCGCTGGCCGTCGATACGCAGTTCGCCTTCGTTGATCGATTCGAGGCCGGCGATCATGCGCAGCAGCGTAGATTTGCCGCAACCGGACGGCCCGAGGAACACGCAGAACTCATTCTTGCCGACGTCAAGCTGCGCGTTGCGAATGACCGCCTGGCCATTCGCGTAAGCCTTCTGCACGTTGTTGAGCGTGATGCTTGCCATGTGTCTTGATCCGTTCCAGTTGCTCTTCGATTCAGCCAGTTAGCCCTTCAGCGAGCCCGCCATCATCCCCTTGATCACCCGCTCCTGACCGAATGCATAGGCGACGATCAGCGGCAGTGACGTGAGCGTAACGACGGCCAGCATCGCGGGCACGTTCGACGAGTATTGCCCCTGAAAATCCCACACCGCGAGCGGCAGCGTGCGGTGCTCCGAGGTCGAGGTGAGCATGTAGGCAAAGATAAATTCGTTCCACAGGCCGATGCCGTTATAGATCGCCACGGTCGCGAGGCCGGGCCCCGAAAGCGGAAAGAACACTCGCCAGAAGATCTTGAACGGCCCACAGCCGTCGAGTTGTGCGGCTTCTTCAAGCTCGCGCGGAATCTGCCGCATGAAGCCCGTGAGGATAAAGATCGAGACCGGTAGACTCAGCGCGACATACGGGCCGATCAGCGCGAACGGCGTGTCGTAGAGGCCCAGATTGCGCGTGAGCAGATAGATCGGCACGAGCGTGGCATGTAGCGGCACGATCATGCCCGCGACGATCAGGCCGAACAGCGGCTTGTTGAGCGCGAAGCGCATGCGCGCGAACGCATAGGCCGCCATCGCGCTAACCATCACGATTAGCACGACCGAGACACCCACGACGAATACGCTGTTGCGAAAGTACGTGAAATACTGGCCTTCGAGCACAGCGGCGTAGTTGCCAAAATACAGATGCGCAGGCAGCGCCCACACCGGCGAAGAAAACGTTTCATCCTGGGTTTTCAGGCTCGTCGCCACCACGAACAGGAAGGGCAAAGTCGTGACGGCGAGCCAGATCAGCGCCAGCAGCGGCACGCCCACGCGGATATTTCGCATTCGCATAACAGGTTGCGTGCGCATCGTTCAGACCTCTTCGGCGTAACGGCGCGTGAAGCGCAGCGACAGGGCCGCCACGGCGCACACGATGAGGAACATCGCCGATCCAATGGTGCTGCCGTAACCCATCTGGAACGAACTGAACACGGTGCGGTACATATAGGTGGCCATCAATTCGGATGCGCCCTCGGGACCGCCTCCCGTCATCACATAGATGAGGTCGAAATAGCGCAGCGAGCCGAGAATCGAGAGCAGCACAGCGGTGCGCATCGTGCCCTGCAGATGAGGCAGCTTGATGCGCCAGAACGTGGTCCATTCCGAAGCGCCGTCGAGGCGCGCGGCTTCCACGATCTCGGCGGGCAGCGACGACAGGCCCGCGAGAAACAGGATCATGTAGAACGGCGTGTTCTGCCAGCAGATCACCGCGATGGTCGAGCCCAGTGAAAAATGCGGATCGCCGAGCCAGTCCTTCGCCAGTCCGTCGAGTCCGAAGGCATGCAGCGCGGCATTGAGCGGGCCGAAGTTCGGATCGTAGATATTCTTGAACAGCACGCCAATGGCGACGCTCGACATCAGCAGCGGCAGGAAGTACAGGATCTTGAGCAGGCGCGAGCCACGCCCGGCTTTGTCAAGCAGCACGGCCAGCGCGAGCGCGATCGGCAGCTCCACGATCACCGACGCGGCGGCCAGGATCGCATTGTTGGCGAGCGATTGCCAGAACACGGCGTCGTGGGCAAGCTTCACCCAGTTCGCGAGGCCGACAAAGCGCGCGTTGCTGCCCAGCCCGTTCCAGTCGAGCAACGAAAGCCGCAGGCTGGAGACGAGCGGATAAAGCAGGAACACGGCAAGCAGCAGCACGGCAGGGGCGAGGAAGGCCGCTGCCACGAGCCATTGGGTTGGCAGCAGGCGCCAGCGGCGTTCGGGAGCGGCGGTAAGGGCGATGTTCACGGGCATGGGTGTGCCCGCCCCTTGCGGGTGCGGGCCATGATTATCATCGATAAGGATGGCGAATGAAGCGTCAACCGCCTGCCTTCGCGGCGTCCTGCATCTGCTGCGCCGCCGCCTGTGGCGTGACGGAGAGACCGAACAACGCCTGGGTCGTGTCCTTGTGCAGTTCACCCAGCCGCGGCGGCAGCGCCTGGTCGTACCAGAGCTGTACGTTCGGCGCCTGCACGATCAGGCTTTGCAGGCGCTTGAGGAACGGATCGTCGAGCGCCACGTTCTTGACCGGCGGAATCTTGCGGTCGCCCACGCGCGCACGCATCGAGACATCGTCGGTCAGCGACTGGATCAGCTTGAACGCGGCGTCCGGGTATTTGCATGCGCTCGAGATACTCAGGAAGCCGTCGCCCACAGTGCCAATCACGTCGCGGGGGTCGCCCTTGCCGCCCGGCACGCTCGGGAACGGGAAAAAGTCGAGCTTCGCCGAGAAAGCGGGATTCTCATTGGCGATGGTCGAAGCCTCCCAGCCGCCCATCAGTTCCATGGCCGCGCGGCCCGAGTACAGCAGGCGTCGCGAAGCGCCCACGTCGTAGTCCAGGCCGTTATAACCCTGCGCGAAGGCGCCCGCTTTCACGAGTTCCTGAATGTACTTGCCCGCCTCTACGAAAGCCGGATCGCCAAAACCCTTGCCGCCGCCCTCCACCGCGCCGCGCACCACGTCCGGACCGCCGATGCGATCGACGAGGTACATGTAGTACATCGAGCCGGTCCACTTGTTCTTGTTGGCGAGCGCGAACGGCGCGACGCCGTGAGAGGTCAGCACCTGCACTACATGCATGAGCTGGTCCCACGTGGCGGGCGGCGTGAGGCCGTACTGCTTGAAGAGATCCTTGTTGTAGAAAATCACGGCGGCCGAGGCGTTTTCGGCGGCCACACCATAGGTCTTGCCGTCAAAGGTCACAGCTTTCCACGAGGCGGGCAGGAAGCGCTCACGGAAAGCGGCGTCCTTCTGCAGATAAGGCGTGAGATCGACGATCTGCCCGGCCTTCACGTATTCGTTGAGCGGGCCGCCTCCCCAGGACTCGAACACACAGGGCGGCTGGCCGGCGCCAAAGGCCACCTTCAGCTTGGTCTTATAGGCGTCGTTGAGGATGTGCGAATTTTCAACCTTGTAACCGGGGTTCTTCTGCTCGAAGCGATCCGACGCGTCGCGCAGGATCTTGCTCGATGTGGCATTGGTCTGCTGGTCCCAGGTGGTGATGATCTTCGCGTCCTGCGCCTGCGCCGTGGTCAACACGCCCGCTGCGGCTAGCGCCGCTAACAGTGCCGCCCGTCCAATCGTCTTCGTTACCGCCGTGTACGCCATTCCGATGTCTCCGGTTTCTGGTTTTATCGATCATCGCTTAACGTTAGCCTTAACGTTACGGCATGGTAGTAAGATCGCCGCTCGCTCACCAGACGGTGTTAACCCGCAAGAAATGGCGTAGTGCGGTATCCATACAACGCCCGTGCAGCAACGTGGCCAGCGGCGCAGAGAGGAAGCATGGGCTTCTGCTAGAATGATTTCCACTGTAACGATAGCGTTACCAGCAATCGTCCTGGGTGCGCTTCATCTACCTTCATAACAAGCTCGTCGCATGACCAAGCAAAATCCCACGCTGGCGGATGTCGCGCGGCTCGCCGGCGTGTCCCAGATGACGGCCTCGCGTGCGCTCAACGGACGTCCCGGCGTCTCGCGCGAAACCCGCGATGAAGTGCTGCGCATCGCCTCGGACATCGGCTACGTCGTCAACCGTACCGCGCAAAAGCTCTCGGGCGGGCGCAACGGCATCATCGGCATCATGACGCCCACGCTCGACACGCAATTCTCTAGCGAGTTGATCCTGGGCGCGGGCCGCGCCGCGCGCGCGGCGGGCTGTGAGGTGCTGGTGTACACCGTTTCTGACGATAGCCACTCGCACCAGGAACTCATCAAGCTGGTGCGGCAGTTTTCGGACGGCCTGCTGGTGATCCTGCCGCGCGAAACCATGTGCCTGGACGCGCTTGCAGCCGCACACGTGCCTGTCGTAGTGGTCGATCAGCGCGGCACGCTCAACCGCTTCCCTTCGGTATCGGTCGATAACTACGGCGGCGCCTGCATGGCGGTCGAGCATCTGATCGCGCTGGGCCACGCACGCATCGCCTTCCTGGGCGGCGACGAAGCGATCGAAGGCGTACGCGACCGGCAACGCGGGTATAACGACACGCTGGCGCGCCGCGGCCTCTCGCGCGACCCGGCGCTGGTCGTGAGCGGCGATCTCTCGCAGATGACGGCGTTCGAAGTGGCGTCGGGCCTGCTCAAACTACCCGATCCGCCCACGGCGATTTTCACGGCCAACGACCAGAGCGCATTCGGCGCAATCGCAGCGGTGCGCGAAGCGGGCCTGCGCGTACCCGACGATGTATCCGTGGTGGGCTTCGACGATATCCCCATGGCCGAGCAGTTTCACCCCGCCCTGACCACCGTGCGTCAGCCGTTCCAGCAGATGTCGAGTTCCGCCGTGAACGCCCTGCTCGCACAGATCGCGGGCAACGACGCCGTGGCGCAGCGCACGACCTTCCCCGCCGAACTCGTCGTGCGCCAGAGCACGGCGCAGGCGCCGGAACACGCGCAGCACGCCGCCACGCGCAAGGGCCGCGCGCACGCAAAGAATTAGGCAGGATGCCGAATTAATCGTAAGTCAAGCGCGCATCCACGTTCTACCAGATGATGTCGAGATGCGTGAGTTCGCGCATGCGCGCATCGGGCGTCACGAGCGGGACGCCTAGCGTGCGCGCGGTCGCGGCAATGAGGCGCTGGGGCGGCGGCAGTTGCGGCGACATGGTGGTGGCGCGCACTGCGATGGCCGTGTCCACGGGCACCATGCGCACGCCCTCCAGCGAGGCGAGCGTGGCAAGCCAGCGGCGCGTATCCATCGATAAGGCAAGCCGCCCGTTCTCCACGAACTGCGCCACCTCCAGCACGCTGATGGCCGAAATCAGCACTTCCGAGTCGTCCAGTGCGGCTTCGATCGCGGCGCGCGCTCGCTCGCTCAACGCCTGATCGCCGCGCAGCCAGTAGACCAGCGCGCAGGTGTCCAGAGCAACCATGACCGTATGTCCCGTGCGTTATTCGTTGCGCGGCAACGTGGCAGGCTGGCCTTCTCCCTCGATATCGCAATGGACGATGGAGGCGCGCAGCGCTTCGAGCGGACTCTTGCGCTTCGCACGATAAGGCCGGATCTCGATGGTCGGCTCGCCGCGGTCGGTGACCACCACGCTTTCGCCGAGCAATTCGACCTGGCGGAACAGTTCACAGGCTTTGGCCTTGAACATCGCTTTGGACACGCGCTTTTCCATCGAAGGATCTCCACCTTGCCGGCGCGCCTGATTATGGTTTTGGGAACTTCGTGGAAATTCGCAACGATACGCCGCGCGCCTGGAGCGTTATCGCTAACGTTCGCAAGATAGCATGTGATCGCGAGGCGCTTCAAGTGCGCCTGGGCAGGGGTATTCCCCATGCGCGAAGCGAGGAGAAAAAAGGAAGCCGGCGCGTCAGGGTTGGAGGATAACGACCGCGCCGGCGCGGCGCGGGCCAATGCTGGCCGCGCCTGTCCATAGGGACTATTGCATCCGTGCCGCCCGAATCAGAACAGATGCATCACGCCCGCGAATACGCCGAACTGGCCCTGACCGTAGTTGGGGTTGCCGTTCGCCGACGATCCCGTGGTCGGGTCGTAGTCGTTGTTTCCGTATGAACCGTTGCCCAGGTTGATGTTCGACGTCGAACTGTTGTGTACGTAGCCCGCTTCCGTGTAGAGGAAGGTGCGCTTGGACAGGTTGTAGGTGCCGCCCAGCGTGTAGAGCGTGGCGTTGCCGTTGCCATGGTTGGCGTTGGCGTGGAAGACCGCGGCCGTGATGGCCGCGGCGGCGTTGATCTGCCACGCCGCGCCGACCCATTCGTGGTCCACGGCGGTCGGTGCGGAAACGCCGTCCGGTTGCGAAGCGTCGGTTACGCCCACGCTTGCGTTGGTGGCGTTGGGTGCGCTCAGGTGCTGGTAGCCCGCGTAGAACTTGACCGGACCGAACACCAGCGTGCCGCCCGCAAGGATCGAGCGCGAGTGCTGGTAGACGTCGTTGAAGGTACCGTCCGCGCCGCGCACTTCGTCATAGATCACGCGGAAGTCGCCCAGCCCGTACGAGTAGACCGCCTCGATGCCGTCCGTGCGGCCCTGGCCGGTGGGCGTGGAAGCGGCATTCCATTTGGTGTTGTTGGTGAGCGCGTATTGGCCGCGCATCTGGAAGCCGCTCCAGCTCGGCGTCTGGTATTCGAAACCGTTGGCGGCGCTCGCCCAGTTGCGTCCGCGCACCAGCGTCGCGATCGCGTAACGCTGCATCAATTGCGGATCGGCGCCCCAGCTGTCCTGCGAGATTTCGCCCGCACCCAGGTTGCCCATCTTGAAGGTACCGTAGCGATCGTTGTCGAATCCGACGATGGCATGACGGCCGAACAGCGCGCCCGCGGACTGGCCGTTCTGCGTATTCAGCTGCCCTTCCAGCTTGAAGATGGCCTTGGTACCTCCGCCGATATCCTCCGCGCCCTCCAGCCCGAACCACGAACAACCCCAGTCGCCGCTTTCCGCGCTGACTGCGTGCTTGTTGCCCGGCAAGCCGGTTTCATACTGGATGCCGTTGTCGATGCGGCCATACAGCGTGACCTGGCTTTGCGCCTGGGCGGCGGATGAGGCCGTAGCCAGCACGGCAAGGCCAATAAGCGTCCTTTTCATCAGGTATCCTATATTTTTTCGTCTGTCTCCAAACCACGTCCCGGCTGCTCCGGGCTTGCCGTCGCAGCAACCTGAAATGCCAGCGGCACTTCGGGAGCCGATTATAGGAAGGCCTTCTAAGGCTGCGTCGCCTTTACGCGCCAGGGAAAATGCGCCCCGTCTCTAACGTTGTTTCCACTAAAGAATTACGCTAACGCTAACGTTATGACCACATGGAGTGGTCAGTTCTGCGGGACGAGCGCGTACCTGTGTATCGTGGGAGGCAAACCGGACGTCGGAGCAAGCATTGCGCTGGTGGTCAGCGCGCTAACCGTCCAGGCGGTCGGTCAAGTACGCACGGTGCACCTGTCGCGTGCGCGCGACGCGACGGTTGCAGACGCGTTCGGGCGCCCTGGGCACGTAATCTGCTGGCGGCATGCTATGACATTCAACGCGCCCATCGAAAACGTCAGGCGAAAAGGACAAACCGGCATGGATGACGATCTCCGGTTACCGCAGCCCGGCCGCACCCCGATCTGGCTCGGGCTCGCGGGTGTGCCGCTTATCTGGCTGCTGCACCTGGCGCTCTGCGTGACGCTCATCTCGAACGCCTGCGACGACTTCCAGCGCAACGGCACGCTGAGCTGGCCTGCGGTCGAGCGGATCGTCGTTGGCGCGTCGGTGATCGCCCTGGTGGCGTCGGCGGTGATTGCGGTGGCTGCCGGCCGCGCCTGGCGGATCATCGCCACACAGGTGCCCGGCAAGCGCGATCCTGCCCGCTTTATCGCGTGGTGCGGCGCAACGGCTGCGGTCGCTTTTACGGTGGGCCTCGCCTTCTCATCCTGTCTGTTGATCGTCGTGCCGATTGACCGGCTTTGCGCGACTTTTCACTAAGGCTCTAACGCCCAACTCCGTCGGCCTCTTACTGAAGGGGTCGAACCATCTTTACATTCAGATTTCGATTTGCCATGCGAAGTGGCTGCATCTCGCCCAATTGACTCGTTTGCTCTGCAAGTAAAGTCATAGGCGTCAGGAGGCCCATACCTATAGCGAGCGCTTCCTGGTTTCAGGGAGAGAGCAGTGAATTCAATTAGTTATCCGATCTATCTGGCGCTTGGCGCATTGCTGGCGAGCGCAGTCATTGGGCAAGCTCAGGCGCAGGAAGTCTATGTCACGGGCGGCACGCTGGGCGCGGGTCTGGGCGGCGCGCTCAATCTGAGCCCGCATTTTGGCGTGCATGCCGACGCCGAAGGTTTCGGCCTGAGCCATACCGTCACCGTGGACGACAACCGTTACGACGGGCGTCTCACGCTTGCGCAAGGCGGCACGTATCTGGACGTGTTTCCGTTCGCTTCCAGCGCGTTCCGGGTCACGGCTGGCGCACTATTCAATGGTGACTCGCTGAGCGCAAAGCTGGCGCCGAATGCGCAGGGCAATTACAACATCGGCGGTCAAACCGTGCCGGCGCTCGGCCCCGCTCCATCCGCCAAAGTTACGCTGCCGCATGTGATGCCGTATATCGGCATCGGTTATGGGCACAAGAAGCCGGCGCTGGGTCTGGGCGTGTCGTTCGATCTGGGCGTGGCGTATGGCCGTCCGCGCGTGGACTACGATGTGCCGTCGGTGTACGACCCATTCGTCACGGACCAGAACATCCTCGACGAAGAGCAGAAGTTCACGGAAAAGGTGACCCGCTACCACTGGTATCCGGTGGCGCAGGTCGCCCTCACGTATCGCTTCTGAGCGCGATGTCTAGCGCTTTTTAAATACGTCGATCGACGAAAGCGCGTGGCCCTTGAAGTCGAACAGCGTATTGTTGTCCCACTGGTCGCCCGCGCCCACCTTCCAGCCGACGTTGGGCGTGGGGATCCATTCGGGTTCCCACCAGAAGACGCCTTTGCCGCGCCTGTTCGGGATGCCCTTCACGACGTTCGTGAGCGCGGCGAAGAACTGCGCCTGGCCTTCGGGCGTAGGCGGGAAATTGAGCGTGCCGGTGTTGGTCATCGAGTTGGGCTCGGAGTCGCCGTCGCTCGTGGTCCACGGGTAGGCGGTCTCCACGACGATGATGTCCTTGCCGTAGCGCGTGGCCAGATCGTTGGCGTTGTTCTGCAGATCGTCGAGTGAGCCCTGCCACTGCGGGTAGTACGAAAGCCCGATCAGGTCGAAGTTCACGCCGCGCTGCACGGCGCTATCGAACCACCAGCGGCTCTTCGCGTTGTCGCCGCCGCTGTCGATATGCAGCATGTGCCTGATGTGCGGATCGACGGATTTCACGGCGTCGTGCGCGGTCTTGAGCAGTGTCGCAAGATTGTCCCACTGGTCGTATTTGCCTAGCGGCCAGAGCATGCCTCCGGTGATTTCGTTGCCGGTCTGCACCCACTCGGGCCGCACGCCCTCTTCACGCAGCATGCGCAACACGCCCGAGGTGTATTCGGACAGCAACTCGCAGGTCTGCGCGAGATCCTTGCCCGCCCACGCGTGCGGCGGATATTGTTTGCCGGGATCGGCCCACCAGTCGCTGTAGTGGAAGTCGATCAGCACGCGCAGGCCGAGTTCGGCTGCGCGGCGCGCCAGCACACGTACATGCTTCGCGTTGTTGTAGCCAACTGCGGGGCTTTGATTGGCCGGAAAATAATCAGGATTGCCAGGGTCATTCCAGACCTTGATGCGGATGGCGTCCAGCCCATGCCGCTTGAAGATGCGCAGGCAGTCGTCGGCCTTGCCATGGTCGTAGAAGCGCGCGCCGTTGGCTTCCAGTTCCAGCAGCGTCGACAGGTCCGCGCCCATCGCCAGGCGCTCGCCGCTGCCGCTTGCGTCGCCTGTCAAGGCCGATGCCGCAAACGTGGGAGCCGCACCCGATGCGAGCGCGGTGCAGGCCAGCCAGGACAGCATCTCTCTTCTTTTCATCTGTGCTCCTCCATCGTTCATCGTTATCAGGCGGCCCGCAACGGCGCGGCCCGCTACGCTTGAGCGTTCTTTTTAGCAATCAAACTGGATCGCGCCACGCGCACACGTCACCGGTGTCAAGCGACGCCTCGCCCAGCACGAATTGCGCATTCGCGGGCGCTGGCGCCGCCGCACGCGCATCGCCAAAGTTGAAGGCGAACGTGAGGCCGCCGCGCCGCGCGAGACGCAGCCCTTCGGGCAAGGTCTGGAGTGCGAGGCCCGCCGCGCGCGCCGCATCGGCCAGTACGGTGCGATGCAGTTCGTGCGTGAGCCAGGCGGCGACATAACGCACGCGGCCATGCGCGAGCAGCGCGGGCCAGCCGTCGGTGAAGCTCGCTTGCACGGCCGTGCCTTCATTCGCGCGCACGTGTTCGCGCCAGTGCAGCGCCGTGCCCGGCACGTCACTTACGCTCAATGCGGGCGCAAGCGTGGGCCGCAGCGACTCGACTTCGAGCACCTGCATCGGTATCGCGCGCTGCAACGGACCGGGCGGCAACGCACCGGGGATCGCGAAGTCGCTGGTTTTGGAGCCGCTGCGCGGACCAAACACCCATTGCGCGTCGCTGCGCTCGATCTGATCGACCAGAGCGTCGTCGATCACGGCCAGCGACGGCACCACCACGAGGCGATACACAGAGAGATCCGCGTGACGCGACACGATATCCACGTCCAGTCCCTGTTCGCGCATCGCACGGTAATAGTCGAACGCCAGCGTCTGATAATCGAAGGCCGCGCCGTGGCGCTGGATCTCGAACATCCATTGCGTTTCATAGTCGAATACCAGCGCGACTTGCGCACGCGCGGGCGCCGCGAGCGTGCGCAGCACCTCGCTTTGCGCAATCTCCTGCGCCGCGCGCGCCACTTCCTTGCCGCCCGGCGACAGTTCGTTGTTCGGCAGATTCAAGCCCGAATGCATCTGCTCCTGCGCATAGGGGCATTGGCGCCAGCGGAAGTACGAGACCAGTTCTGCGCCGTGGGCGAAGGCCTCATAGGCCCACAGACGCACCATGCCAGGCGCGGGCACCGGATTCCACGGCGCCCAGTTCACAGGGCCCGCCTGCTGTTCCATCACCCAGAAGCGGCCCGCGCCAATGGCGCGATAGCGATCGTGGTCGAAGGCGGAGACATCGGGGTGCGCCGTGCGCGCATAGCGCGCCTTGTCGGCTTCGGGCAGGCCGATCACTTCGGTGCGCGCGATCGGATAGCTGTCCCACGTGGCGACGTCGATCGCCTTGTCGGCGGCGAAGCGGTAGTGATCGAAGGTCGTGAAAAAGCCCATGAAGTTGTGCAGCACGTCTGCGCCCGGCGCGTGACGGCGCAGCACATCGGCCTGCTCGCGATGAAAGCTCGCCACTTCGTCCGACATATAGCGGCGGAAATCCAGCAGGTGCGAGGGATTCGCGTCGGTAGGCGTGAGCACCGGCAGGCCGATCGATTCGAACTTCGGGTACTCCATGCTCCAGAACACGTTGCCCCACGCGCTATTGAGCGCGTCGATACTGCCGTAGCGCTGTTGCAGCCACGCCTGGAAGCGCCGCTGCGCCGCAGGAGAATAGCTGGGCACGGTCTCGTGGCAGCCGAGTTCGTTGTCGGTCTGCCAGGCGACAATGGCGGGATGCCGGCCGTAGCGCTGCGCCATCGCCTCGGTTATCCGTACGCATTCCTGACGATATCTCTCGCTGGCGATATCGTAGTGTCGCCGCGAGCCGTAGTTCCAGCGCGTGCCGTCCGCGCGCACCGGCAGCATGTCGGGATCGCGTTCGACCAGCCATTTCGGCGGCGACGCCGTGGGCGTGCCAAGCACGAGTTTCAGGCCTTGCGCAGCGAGCGTTTCGATCGCCTCGTCGAGCCATGTCCAGTCGTATTCGCCCGCGCGCGGCTCCATGCGGCTCCAGGCGAATTCGGCGATGCGAACGTGCGAGATGCCCAGTTCGGCCATGCGGCGCGCGTCGTCGGCCCACATCACGCGCGGCCATTGTTCGGGGTAGTAGCAGACACCGATTTGCATGAGTGAAAACCCGGTTCAGATAAGCGAAAAAAAACAGGCGGTAGAAAAAAAGGACCTTCGGCATAGCAATGCCGGACAGGAGGTCAGCCCTTGCTGGCGCCGAAGGTCAGTCCCGCGACAAAGTGTTTCTGCATGGCGAAGAACATCAGCACGGAAGGCAGCGCCGCGAGCACCGATCCCGCCGCGACCAGATTCCATGCGGTCGTCCACTGCCCCTTGAGGGCGGCTACGCCCACGGTGATGGGCGCGGCGTCGTCGCCTTGCGTGAGGCACAAGGCCCAGAAGTAGTCGTTCCAGACAAAAGTGAAAACGAGAATGCCGAGCGCCGCGAGCGCCGGACGCACCAGCGGCATGACGATGCGCCAGTAGATCGTCCACTCGCTCGCACCTTCCACACGCGCCGCTTCAATCAGTTCGAACGGCAACTGCTTGATGAAATTGCGCAGGAATAGCGTGCAAAAACCGGTCTGAAACGACATGTGAAAAATGATCAGCGCCCAGACCGTGTTGTAGAGCCCCACGCTCAGCGCCATATCGCGCACCGGAATCATGAGAATCTGGATCGGCACGAAGTTGCCCGCGACGAAGGCGAACAGCACGGCAGTATTGCCGCGAAATCGATAGGTCGAAAGCGCGAAGCCCGCCATGGATGCCAGCACGATCGCGCCGATCACCGAAGGCACTGTAATCAGTACGCTATTGGCGAAGTAATGGAGCATCGGCGTTTGCGTGAGCGCCGCGCCGTAATTGTCGAAGAGCGCGAAATGCTTCGGCCAGCCCCAGTAGTCGCCTTGCTGCAATTCGTCGGTGGAACGGATTGAGGTAATCAGCACAGCGAGCATCGGCAGTAGCCAGATGAGCAGCGCAATCGGCAAGGAGATCTTGTAGAGCGTGCGATTCGCGGGTTTCCATCGTTCGACGGGAAGCGGATACATGTGCGGAAACTCCCTTGTTTTCAGCGTTCTTCGCGCAACATGCGGCGCAGATGGAACACGATGTAGACGAGCATGATGGCGAACAGCACCACGGCAATCGAGGCGGAATAGCCTTCGCGGTAGTATTTGATGGCCTGGTCGTACATGTAGTACGCAAGCACCGTGGAGCTATCGAACGGACCGCCGCCACTCATCACGGCAATCAGGTCGAAGCTGCGCAGCGCGCCAATCACAGTCAGCACGATCGCCATGAAGGTCACCGGGCGCAGTTGCGGCAGGATCACGTGCCAGAAGAGCTTGACGCCTTTCGCGCCTTCCATGCGCGCGGCTTCGACGATTTCCGGGTTGATCGATGTGAGGCCCGTGAGATAGAGGACCATGCAGAACGGCGTCTGCGGCCACAGCGCGGCGAAAATGATGCCGAGCGTGACGAGTTTGGGGTCGCCCAGCACCGGCACGCCATGGCCAAGAATCAGGCGCAGCAGGCCGAAGGTGGGATCGTAGAACCACGAGAACACCAGCCCCACCACCACGCCGGAAAGCACGAAAGGCGCGAAAAACAGCGACTTGACGATGCGGATGCCGCGCACCTGCTGGTTCAGATACAGCGCGAACATCAGGCCGACCGGCGGCGCCAGCAGGAACAGCACGAGCCACAGCAGATTGTTCTTGAGCGCTGTGTAGAAGGTGTCGGTCTGGAACAGTTCGACATAGTTCGCGAGACCGACGAAGGTCTTCGTGGTCATGCCGTCCCAGTTATAAAAGCTCAGCGCGATGCTGTTGACGATCGGATAGAGCACGCAGAGCGTGAACAGCGCGCAGCCAGGCAACAAAAACCAGAGCGCCGCGCGGTTCTGCTTGCTGCGTACGGTCGATTTGCGCTGCGTGCGCGCCGCGCCGAGCGGGCGCGCGACTGTATCGGACATGATGAGGCCTCGCCGAATGATTCAGATTATTCGGATTACGAATTACATGAATTGCTTGCTGGTTGTTAGACCCCGGCGCAGTGCGCCGCCGGGGCCTCCAGCAAGAAGACTTACTTGTGGTAGATGCGTTGGCGCGTCGCTTCAAGGCGCACGAGCAGTGCGTCGATCTGCGACGGATCGCTGTAGAACTGCTGCATTGCCTTCATGCCCTCGTCGGCCATTTCCTTCTGCATGTCGCGGTCGTAGAACTGCGCAATGCCGCCGCGCGTATTCGCAAGCGTCTGGAAACCAACCTTCGAAATTGCGTCCTCAGGTTCGGCGGCCTTGTTGTTCGACGGCAGTTGACCCCAGCCGCGCGCGAGATCGGCGTTGATCTGCGGCGTTTCCATGAAGGCCAGCAGGCGGCGCGCGTCGGTCTTGTTCTTCGCTTTCGCGGGAATCAGCAGCACGTTGACGGGACCGTCTTCGGCGGTCGGCACGTTGGCGTCAATCACCGGGAAGCGGAAAAAGCCCACGTCCTGCTTCATCGTCGCCGGGAAGCTGGCCGAGAAGAAGGTGCCCATCAGCATCATCGCGGCCTTGCCGTTCACGAGCAGCGGCGCGACCGAATCGACGTCATAGGACAGCGCGTTTTCCATGAAGTAATGGTCGTCGATCAGCGTTTTCCAGGCCGTAAAGACCTTTTTCACGCGCGGATCGGTATAGGGTATTTCGCCTGCCATCAGTTGCTGGTGGAACGCGTTGCCATTGATGCGCAGGTCGAGATAATCGAACCACGCGGCCAGTGTCCAGCTATCGCGTGCCGCCACGGCGATCGGCTGCACGCCGCTGGCTTTGAGCTTCTTGCAGGCATCGAGGAATTCATCCCAGGTTTTCGGCTCGGCCTTCACGCCTGCTTTCTGGAACAGGTCCTTGCGATAGAAAAAGCCGTAGGCATCGTAGCCCAGCGGCGCGGCGTATTGCTTGCCCTTATACGTGGAGGCTTCTTTCACCGATGCATACTGCTCGTTCCAGCCGTTCTTCGCCCAGTCCGGCGACAGGTCTTCCAGCAGCCCGCGCTGCGCATAGTAGGCCATGCGCTCGCCGTCGTGCCACGACACCACGTCAGGCGGATCGGTCGCCAGCCAACCGCTCATCTGCACCTTGTAGGCCTCCTCGGTCACATAGGAAACCTTAAGATCGACATCCGGATTGGCCTTCTTGAACTTGTCGAAGGCGTCCTGCCACGTCGAGCGCTGGTTGCCACGCGCGGACACGTTGACGGTAAGCGTGCCGGCGTCGGCCGCGCCGCTGGCCAGCGTGGCGGCGACCAGCGCCACGGCGGCCGTGGCGCGGGCGAGTGTGCCGAACGTGCCGAAATTACGGAAGCGGTAAGCGAACATCAGGTGTCTCCTTGGGTTTGCCTTGCCTTGGTGAATGACCCGCTCTAGCGGCGGGGTATTGCTGTGAATTCAAGCCAGCGCAATCGCGGGCAACGCCTGCGCCGCAAGCCGCCGCCGCGCCACGCCCGCCTCGTCGAACAGATGGCAGGCGTCGGCGGGAACGCGCACACGCAGGCGCTCGCCCACGCTCACGGACGTGTCGCCAGGCGCTTTCGCCACGAGCGTGCCGCCCGCGTGATCCGCATGCAGATAGCTGTGTTCGCCCAGGCGCTCCGCAATGACGGTCACGCACGCAATCGACTGGCCGTCGCCATCCAGACGCAGATGCTCGGGCCGCACGCCCAGCGTTACGCGCTGGCCGCGCTGAAGGCCGTGCCCATCGACGCTTGCAAGCAGCGTTTCGCCGCCATCGAGCGTCACGCGCACGCCGCCCTGCTCGACCGCATCGACCTGCGCATCGATGAAATTCATGCGCGGCGAGCCGATAAAACCCGCCACGAAGCGCGACTTCGGATGGTGATACAACTCCAGCGGCGCGCCGCTCTGTGCGACGCTGCCGTGTTTTTCCATTTCTGCGCCAGCGTGCAGCAGCACGATGCGATCGGCCAGCGTCATCGCTTCGACCTGATCGTGCGTGACGTAGACGACGCTGGCGTTCTCGAAACGTTGATGCAGACGCGCGATCTCCACCCGCGTGTGGCTGCGCAATGCGGCATCGAGATTGGACAGCGGCTCGTCGAACAGGAACACGCCGGGTTCGCGCACAATCGCGCGGCCGATCGCCACGCGCTGGCGCTGGCCGCCCGACAGCGCCTTGGGATGACGATCGAGGAAGGCTTCGAGTTGCAGACTGCGCGCGGCGTCGCGCACGCGACGCTCGACTTCGGCCTTGGGCACCTTGGCGATCTTCAGGCCGAACGCCATGTTCTCGAACACGGTCATGTGCGGGAACAGCGCGTAGCTCTGGAACACCATCGCCACACCGCGTTCGGCGGCGGGCACGTCGTTGACCACGCGCCCACCAATGCGCAGTTCGCCGTCGCTGAGTTCTTCGAGACCCGCGATCATGCGCAGGAGCGTGGATTTCCCGCAGCCCGACGGGCCGAGGAACACGCAGAATTCGTGATGGCCGATGTCGAGATCGACGCGCCGGATCACCGGCGGATGGTCGCCGTACTGCTTACCGACGTTCGACAACTGGATCGTCGCCATGGATGTGTCTCCTCCTTTGTTGCCGCGTTGTCTCAGGCGCTTGCGCCGTAATCATCAGATTTAAGCGCTTAAATTCTACGCGATAAATTTAGCCGGGGGGCTTGTGCGACGGTCATTTAACCGCTTAAATTTCTGGGCGGCAAAACCGCATGCAAATCGGTCCCGGCTTGGTGTGGGTGAAAATTATCAAATCCCAGCCACGCTTTGCAACATTTGAATCACGTTCCCTGAATGTGGGAAACGTCACGAAAAACCCACTAAACCCCCGGGTAAACGCCATAAAAAGGCAGGACATGGTCACCTTGTCAGAAGTCGCGCGGCACGCGCGCGTCACCGCCGCCACCGTTTCGAACGTGCTGCGCAACCGCGAAAAGGTCCGCCCGGAGACGGCGGAGCGCGTGCTCCAGGCCATCGCCGAACTGGGCTATCGGCCCAACCTCAACGCACGCGCGCTGGCGCAGGGCCGCTCATCGACGCTCGCGCTGATGCTCTCGAATATCGCGAACCCGTTCTACCCGGAGTTCGTGCTGGCCGCCGAGCGCGCCGCGCGCAAGTCCGGACATTTTCTGATGGTCTGCAACACCGACGACGACGCGCAGATCGGCCGCGCCTACCTCAACCAGATCGCCGGCACCTTCGCGGACGGCGTACTGGTGATGAACACCGACATCGCCATGAACGAGCTGTGCATTTCGGCGATGCATAACGGGCCGATCCTGCTGGCGATGTGGGAGCACCCCGAAAAACCGCCCGCGCTGCCGTGCGTGGCGGTCGACTTCGCGCAGGCGGGGGCGCTCGCGGCGAAGCATCTGCTGGAACTTGGACACCGCAAGATCGGCATGCTGATCGGCGACGGCTGCGGCGGTTTGCAGGACGCGCGCTCCGATGGCTTTCGCGCCGCGCTGGCGGCAGGCGGTGTAGCGCGCGCCACGGCCGAAATGCAGGTGCGCGATTCGATCGACGCGGGTCACGAAGCCTGCATGGCGCTCATGCAGCAACACCCGCAACTCACGGCGATTTTCGCGTCGAACGATCTGCTCGCGATTGGCGCGATCCAGGCTTTGATCGGCATGGGACGCGCGGTGCCCGACGATGTTTCGGTGATCGGCATCACCGATATTGCGCTTGCACACCAGGTGCGCCCCGCTCTCACCACGGTCGCGATTCAGACCGCCGCCGTGGCGGAATTGTCGATCAGCCGTCTGATCGCGCTTATCGGCGCGCCGGTGCAGGAACCGTCGATGGCGATCGGACCACCGCCCGAGCTGATCGTGCGCGATTCCACGGGACCTTGCAAAACGCGCGCGCATCGTTGAGCGCGCAACGATATCAGGTCGCGCGCCAGCGTATCACCAGCGCGAACACCGCCACCACGGCGCAGAAAATCGCCAGCCACGAAAGCAGATTAGCGCTTGCCACAAGGGTCGCCTGCGTTTCCACCATCGTCGCCATGCGCATCATGTCGGGCATGGGCGGCATGCCGCCCAGATCGAACACGGTGATGCGATCCACCAGCCGCGAGCGCGCGATCGCCTCGCCATATTGCAGCCAGAGGCTTGCCGCGCCGGTGCCCGCAGCCGTCGCAATCTGGCGCACGATGTTCTTGAATGCGTAGGCGTGCTGAAAATCGTCCTCGGTGAAGTCGACGAAGGTCATGCCCGCCACCTGCGCCATCACAAACGGCACGGTGAGGCCTTGCAGAAAAAGCGCGGGCAGGATCACGGCCATCGATACATCGGTGAGCGTGCGCAGCGAAAGCATCAGTAACGCCGCCGAAAACATCACATAGCCGAGCGAAATATAGCGGCGTCGCCCGAACACCTTGGGCGCCACCACCGAAAAACACATCATCGCCAGCAGGCTTAGCAGCGATGCCCAGGTGAGCACTTCGCCCGTCACCTGGAAACCAAAGCCGAAGCCGCTTTGCAGCAGCGTCGGAATCAGGTAATTCCAGAGCCCGTTGAGGAAATAGTAGATCGCGTAGAACAGCAGGCCGACGAGATAGCTGCGCCCAAGCAATGCGTGCGGGTCGAGCCACAGATTCGGCTCCCGATGCAGCCGCAGGAAGGCCGCGCCGACCAGCAAGAAACCCACCAGCGGCGTCAGCGCGACCGAAGGCGAGCTGGCGAGCTCGTAAAAACGCAGGTCGCCCAGCCCATGCATGAGCACCATCGCGCCCAGGCCGAACAGAATCACCACCCACCAGTCCATCGGATCGATGTCGATTTCCCACAGGTCGCCCGGCGGCGTCACGCGGCTCGGATAGGTGAGCACCACCAGCACCAGAACCGCTAGCGCGAGCACCACCTGAATCACGAATACCATCTGCCACGCGGCGCTTTCCACCAGCACGGCGGCCAGCCATGGCGTCACCGCCGACAGCCCGAACGAGCCGATATTGAAGCCGATAAAGAGCGGCGCGCGTTCATCGCGCGCCGACACCAACTGGATCAGAATGCGCGCGGCGGCAAACAGCCCACCCGCGCCGAAGCCCTGCACCGCGCGCGCAAACGTCAGTTCAAGCGGCGTATCGCAAAGCGCGCAAAGTAGCGAGCCAATGGCCGCGACGATCAGCCCGCCGATGGTGTAAGAGCGATAGCTCGTGTGCCGCGCGATGCGGCCGAGCATGAGATTGGCCACCGTCGCCATGGCGGCGTACGAGGTCATGCTCCAGAGGAAATCTTCCGGCGACGCATGCACGCCGCCGCGAATGTGTGTGCCCGCGATGCCCATCATCGACGAAGCGACGAAGTCCACGCCCGTCGCGCCGCCCAGCGCAATCGTGAAGAAGAACACACGCAGCGACGAGAAATGCGGCAGCGCGCGCAGTTTCATTGGGGCGCTCCACGCGTGCGCTGCTTGTAAGGCGTTGGTCGGGTGGCGTTGCTGGGCGTCACGCGGGTTCCCCTTCGCCGTCGTGGCGGCGTGCGAATCAGTGTAGCAAAGCACGCGTGATGCTTTGCTCGACGTCTACCGCCTAGAACCGGTCGATCATGCCAAACTGCACGCCACGCACCGACGCGCCCGGATACGACGGCGTGAGACCCGTGACGTTCACGCCCTTGAGCGTGAATTCGCCCTGCCCGCGATTACGCAGCCAGCCTGCGCTGGCGTAGAGCAGCACGCGCTTGCTCAGGTCGTATTCGCAGGCGGCGCTGAACTGGTCGGCGTTATTGTCGCCGCCCGAGCGGTCGCGCAAATAGGTGTAGCCCAGCGAGGCGCGAAAGCGCGCATTGACGGCATAGCGCGCCGAAACCGATACGCCGTCGTTGTGATAGCTCGTGCCGCCGTCGCCGTTAAAGAACGACAGAAAGCCAGTGACCGGACCATACACGTAAGAAACGCCGCCCAGATTGGCGCGCAACGCGCCGTCACCGTGCGTTTGCTGATGTGCGTACGAGATGCGGAACGGGCCGTTGCGATACGCGAAGGTTTCGATACTGCCGGCGATGCCATTGCCGTCGGCATCGGTCGAATCGCGCAGCGAGGCCATCAGCGTAGTCGAAAAGCCGTGAAATTCCGGCGAAAGATACGTGATCGCATTGCTCTCGTAAGGCGTGATCTTGGAGAGATTGTCGAGGCCCGAGGCGATCGTGCCCGCGCCGAACGCGTCCAGCCCGCCTTTGAACGGAATATAGATGGGCGAATACTGGCGGCCCACCCGCAGCGTGCCGTACGGCGTACCCAGACCGATCCAGGCCTGGCGGTTGAAGATGGTGTTGCTCACGGCCAGCGTGCCGTTGCCGGAACTGAAGCCATTCTCCAGATCGAACAGGATTTTCAGGCCGCTGCCGATATCTTCGGCGCCGCGCAGACCCAGGCGCGAACCGCGATACGCGCCCGAGTCCATGCGCGCGACGTAGCCCGAACCGGGATTGGTGATTTCGATACTCGTGTCGATCGCGCCGTAGAGCGTGACCGAGCTTTGCGCGTGGGCGCCGATGGCATGGGCCGCCAGCGCGCTCAGTGCCACGCGCCGGACGTACCTGACGCGCCGGATGCTTGACACACGACGGGCGTTGCAAAGTTGGCTCATGTCGGGAACAGGATAAAGCAGAAAAAAACAGGCAAAAAAAACGGCATGCCAGGCATGCCGCTTCCGGTATTTCACCGTGTATTGCGAGGCTCAAAACGCCCTCGCAATACACGGTCGGTACATCAACGCGCCTTAGTTCGGCAGCGCGTAAGCGATCACATAATCGCCCAGCTTCGTGCCGAAGGAGCCGTGGCCGCCTGCTGCGATCACGACGTACTGCTTGCCGTTGATCGAGTAGCTCATCGGCGTGGCCTGGCCGCCTGCGGGCAGACGGGCTTCCCAGAGCTGCTTGCCGTTGTTCACGTCGAACGCGCGGATGAAGTTATCCGCCGTAGCGCCGATGAACGCCACGCCGCCAGCCGTGACCATCGGGCCGCCCAGCATCGGCATACCCATCTTGAACGGCAGCGGGATCGGCGAGCTGTCACGCACGGTGCCGATACGCTTCTTCCAGACGATTTCGTTGGTCTTCAGGTCGATACCGGCGATATAGCCCCATGCCGGCTGCTTGCACGGCAGACCGAACGGCGAGAGGAACGGGTTGAGCGTGACGCCGTACGGCACACCGTACTGCGGCTGGATGCCCGATTCCGTGCCGCTGCCCTTGGCATTCGGTTCCGGTTCCATCGGATTGCCCGGACCGCGCGGGATCAGACGCGAGACGAACGGCAGCGCGATCGGGTTGGCGATGGCGATCTGACGATCGGTGTCGAGCGCAATGCCGCCCCACTCGAACATGCCCAGGTTGCCCGGGAACACCAGCGTGCCTTGCAGCGACGGCGGCGTGAAGGTGCCTTCATAGCGCAGCTTGTGGAACATCACGCGGCAGACCAGCTGGTCGTACATCGTCGCGCCCCACATGTCCTTGTCCGTGAGCAGATTCTTCGGACGGAACGTGAGTTCGGAGAACGGCTGCGTCGGCGAGGTGCGGTCGCCAGGCGCCGCGCCTTGCGGCACCGGCATTTCGGGCGCGGGCACGACGGTTTCGCCAGTGCGGCGGTCGAGCACGAACAGGTTGCCGGTCTTGGCCGGGCCGTACACGACCGGCACGGTCTTGCCGTCCTTGGTCGTGATGTCGGCAAGCGTCGGCTGCGACGGCATGTCCATGTCCCACAGGTCATGGTGAGCGGTCTGGTAGAACCAGGCCAGCTTGCCCGTCGATGCATGCAGCGCCAGCAGGCCGCTTGCGTAGCGTTCCATCTCCGGCGTACGGTCGCCGCCCCAGATGTCCGGGGTGCGCACGCCCATCGGCAGATAGACGATGTCGAGCTTCGCATCGTAGGCAGCGGGCGCCCACGAGTTCGGCGAGTTCCAGGTGTAGTGCTCGCCCGGGCCCGGGATGTGGTTCGGGTCCTTCGCGCCCGGATCGAACGCCCACAGGAGTTCGCCCGTACGCACGTCGAAGCCGCGGATCACGCCCGACGGTTCGCGGTTCGAGAAGTTATCTTCCACCGCGCCCGCGACGATGATCACCTTGCTGGTGATGATCGGCGGCGAAGTCGGCTCGTACATGCCTGCGGTCGTGACCGGCATCGCGTGCTGCAGATCGAGATCGCCGTTGTTGGCGAAGCCCGAGCAGCGCTCGCCCGTCAGCGCGTCGAGCGCGTACAGGTGGCCGTCGTTGACCGGCAGATAGATACGGCGCGAGCAGGCGCCCGTCACCGCGGCGGCAGCCGTGGTGGAAGCGTCGCTAGCCGGAGCCGCAGCAGCCGTGGCAGCCGGTGCGGTCGCGTCCGATGCAGCAGCCGTGGTGGCCGAAGCAGCAGCGTCCGAAGCAGCGGCAGCGGCGTCGCTGGCGGGAGCCGCAGCGGCATCAGCCGGGGCTGCGGCGTTCGCCGTCAGGTCGACGTACGACACGCCACGGCAGGTCACGTGCTGGAACGACGGATCGGTCTTGAGCTTCGGATCGAAGGTCCACTTGAGCGTGCCGCTCTGCGCGTCGAGCGCGAAAAGCTTCTGGTGCGGCGAGCACAGGTAGAGCAGATTGCCGATCTTGATCGGCGTGACTTCGTTGGTGATTTCGACCGGATCGTTCGGGCCTTTCATGTCGCCCGTGCGGAACGTCCAGGCCACCTGCAGGTTCTTGACGTTATCCGGCGTGATCTGCTGCAGCGGCGCGTAGCGCGTGCCTTCCTGGGTGCGGCCGTATGCGGGCCAGTCGGCGGAATCGATGCCGTTGGCGTTGGCGGCGAGCGAACCCGTCGACGACGCCATCGTGCCGTTGACCGTCTGCGGATCGTTGAAGCAGGCGTACACGAGCACGCCGGCCCAGATCACGAGCGCGCCAACGAGCGACTGCACGCCGAGCTTGCGCGGCGCTTCGAGACGCCAGCTCACGAGCAGCAGCAGCCACACGCCGAACACGACGAGCACGCCCGAGCGCGGTGCGAGCGCCCAAAAGTCGGGACCCGACTCCCACAACGACCAGATAGCGGTGCCCACGAGCACGAGCGCGTAGAGCACGAGCGCGGTGGGACTGCGGCGGTACAGCAGCCACGTGACGGCCAGCAGCACCACGCCGGTCACGACGTAGTACGCGGAGCCTCCGAGCGACAGCAGGTACGCCCCGCCTATCAGCAGAAACAGCGATGTGAGCGCGATGAATAGTAGTGTGATGACGCCGATGAACCCCGGCGACGATGTTGATTCTCTGGATCTGGACATGATGATCTCAACCTTCTTTTGAGGACGCCGCTTACATCGCCTGTCACACGATGCCTGCGGCGAGGCGCGCCAGCGCGAACGCCGGCGAGTCGTCCAGCCGCTGCGCTACGCCCGCAGTGGCCGGCTATGCGGAAAACGCTCCGCGAAAAGCCTGTTGCTTTAAATGCTTTAGAAGTTGTGCATCATCCCGACGTACGCGCCCGTCTGCCCCTGGCCCACATTCGGGCTGGTGGGCGAGCTGGAATCTCGCGAGGTCGCGAATACCGAGAAGTTGCCGTTCTTGCTGTTGTCCACGTAAGCGACCGTGCCGTACAGGAAGGTGCGCTTGCTCAGGTTATAGGTGGTGCCCAGCGCGTACAGCATGGCGTGGCTGCCCGGATCGTGCGATGCGTCGCCGCTGCCTTCGCCCACGTGAATGTAGAAGGCTGCCGTGGTCACGGCCCACTTGGGTGTGGCCTGATAGGTCGCGCCAAGCCAGTAGTGATCGGCACTGTCGGCCACGCCCACCGGCGAATCGGGCGCCGCGTAGTGCGTGTAGGCCGCCTGGATCTTCCACTTGTCCAGACGCAGGTTGCCGCCCGCGAAGTATTCGCGCGACGACGAGAAGATGTTGGAGAAGCGGCCGTTCGAATCGCGCAGCTCGTCATAGATGCCGCGCAGGTCGAACAGCGTCGAGTGGTAGGTCAGCATGATGCCGTCCGAGCGGCCAAAGTCGCCATCGGCGCCATTGTTGAAGCCGCTCGTCTGGTTGCCGAAGGCGTACTGGCCTTGCACGTCCAGACCGTGCCACACGGGGCTGTGGTATTCGACGTTATTGCTGGTCTGCTGCCAGTTGCGCCCGCGCACGAGCGACGCCGACGACACGGCCTGCTGCACGAACGGGTCGAATTCCCACACGCCGTCGCTGTCGATAAAGAGATTGCGGCCGGCCTGGATTTGCCCCCACGTATCGTTTTTCAGGCCGACATAGGCGCGGCGCGAGAACAGCTTGCCGCCGCCCGAGGTGCCGTTCATGATCTGCAGCGCGGTTTCCAGGTCGAACAGCGCGCTGGTGCCGCCGCCCAGATCCTCGGTGCCCTTCATGCCCAGCATGCTGGTGCCCCAGTCGCCGCCTTCGGCGCTCCAGCGGCTCGACTGGCCGCCGCTGCCGTTGGCAATGTGATTCAGATATTCGACACCGCCGTCTACGCGGCCGTAAAGTGTCACGCTCGATTGCGCCGACGCAGCCGTGCTGGCTGCGAGCAGGACCATGGCGCCCAGTTGATTTTTCACGTCAGCTCCCAGGTGGATTCTTCTTTCGTTGTCCGTGCCGGTCGGGCCGCCTGAGGCCACTTGCGTGGCTTCGCTGCGCTTAAGCGCCTTGCAGTCCGTCAGCCTGGTTCGGTTGTCCCAAAAAAGGCCGTGCCGAAAGCAATGTCACGGGGCGACTGAACCCGCTCCGCTGGGGATGCTCCGCGCTGTGCCCGGCGGCAACGCATTTATTCGATGCGTACCGCCAGAAGCACATGACGCCTGAAAAATATAGCGCGTCATCTGGAATGGTGCTTTCTGGCTGGTCGCAGCGGGGCCGGACTATAGCAGTCCGGAGCGACTTCTGCATCCACCTTTACGCAATTGGGCAAAACCCGCACGGGGTTTTGCCCAATTCCACGCGAGCCGCAGAATCAAGACGTTCGGTCGGGTTGAATGAGTAGCATGTTCCGTACCTTACTTTTTCTTTTCAACGCATTCAGAGCCGAGTGACGCACGCGCCTGCCAGCGCTGCGCCTCGTCGAGAAAAGCGCTTACCTGAGCAGGTATCGTGGCTGCGTGGCGCACGGTGCACCAGACGCGCAGCGCGGGTGGATCGGGGAAAAATGGCAACTCCACCAGGTCGCGCCGTGTTTCGATGACGGGGCGTGCGACCAGCATCACCGCGTCCATCTTCAGTGCGAGCGCGATGCCCGGCACCGAGGCCGCGCACATCAAGGTGCTTGCGGGCGCAACCAACCCTGCCCGCTCGAATACTCGCTCGACAAAGCGCTGTTGCGCGCCGCTCGGGTCGGTGTAGATCCAGCGCGCCTCGCTTAGTGCGTCGAGCGATGTCGCCTGCGCATAGCGGCCGTTGCTTGAAGTGACGAGCGCGAAGGTCGTCTCGAACACGAGGCGCGAGCGGCCGTCCTGCAGGTTAGCGGCCAGCGTTTCGGAGAACGACGGCACGGCATGCAGCGCGACGTCGAGCGTGCCGTCGTCCAGACGATGCAGCATCTGCTCGCGCTGATATTCGTAGAGTTCGACCTGCACCGAGGGATGGCGCGCCATGTAGTCCGCGACCAGATCCGGCGCGATCAATACCGACACCGCTGGCGTCAGACCGATACGCAGATGACCGCCATGCTGGCCGCGCAGCGCGCCGAGTTCCTCGTGCGCGCGTGTCATTTCGGCGACCACGGCCTGGGCGCGCGGCAGGAAGGCGCGCCCCGCTGCGCCAAGCGACATGCCGTGCGGCGTGCGCTCGAAAAGCTGCACTTCGAATTCGCTTTCGAGTTCGCGAATCGATTTGGAGATGGCGGCCGTTGTGCGGTTCAGGCTCGCAGCGGCGCGGGTCAGACTGCCGCCTGCTGCGAGCGCAAGAAACGCATGGAGTTGGTGCTGCTTCATGTGGGCAGGATGGATGGCCAGGATCGGCGGATATTAACGCGCCGTTGCCACAGCAGGCCACGCACGCTCGCGCGGATCAGCGGATCAGCGGATCAGCGGATCAGCGCGGGCGCTGCGTTTGCGTCCAGCGGCCAGAGCGGGCGGCGCACGTTTCTCCAGCCGACTTTCGTATAGTTGCGTTGCAACGGACCGCCCCCATCGACGTACAGCACGCGGCTCGCAATCGGCCCAAAGTGCGCGTGAAAGTGATTGACGGACTTCACGAACACCATGCGCTTCGTGCGCGGATCGATGCCCACCTGCTCGAAGGCTTCGAGGCTGAACGCCTGGACACGCTGCGTCGTGAGCACGATCTCCACGCCGTCGATGCGGATCGCGGCGGCGTCGCCGCATTCCACCCGGCTCGGGCCGAAGCGCTGCCACGCGCCGCGCTTGAGGGCGATGACCTCGGCGATGCCGTCCACGGGCGTCCCCGAAGTCGACGCGACCTTGCCGCCGATACGCAACGGCAACACCGCACCGAGCCCGGCGTCGAAGCACAGTTGCACTGCGCCCGGGTCCCAGAACGGGCCGGTCGCGACGTTTTTCACGCCGCGCGCGATGAGGCGCGCGAGCACATCGGTGTTGTCGGACGGCGCGCCGCCGCCGGAATTGTCGGTGGGGTCGGCAATCACCACGGGGCCGGGCTTCGTGGCATCCAGCGGCGCGAGTCCTGCGTCGATGGCCGCGTCGATCGACAGCAGCGGCGAAGCCGTCTGCCCGCGCATGGCTACCAGCGCCTCGCCCAGTTCGCGCGCCACGGCCTCGCCGCGCGCCTTGTCGTGCGCGTAGACCAGCACGCGCGTGCTCAGGTCGGCGGTGTCGCCATAGATGAAACCGTGCACGATCGAGATCGACACGATGCCCGCCTGCGGGTCCGCCTCGATCGCCTTCGCGCGATCGACCAGCGCGCGCATGGCCGCGCCCGTGGTCGGATACGAGTCGATCTGGCGGCAGTCGAACAGCGACGCGCGCGGGCGCGGCATGCCCTCCACCATTGCCTTGACGAGGTCGATCACACGCTCGGCCTGCTCGACGGTGTCGGTGTGCGGGTACTCCTTGTAGAGCACGATCACGTCGCTATGGTCCAGGCGCGTGTCGTTGACGATACAGTGCGGGTCGAACTCCACGCCGATCACGCAATCTTTGCCCACCAGTGCGCGCACGCGGGCGATCAGGTCGCCTTCGGGATCGGGATAGCCATGGGCGATCATGCCGCCGTGCAGGCCGAGCATCACCGCATCGACGGGCAACGCCGCGCGTAGTTCTTCGAGGATGCGATCGCGCAGGGTTTCGTAGGCTTCGCGGCTTGTGATGCCTGCGGGCGTGGCGCGAAAACAACTGCCTTCGATCAGCCGGAATTCGCCTCGCGCGGCGCGGCGTTTGGCGGCCCAGAGCAATTCCGCGCCGGCGGGAGGTGTTTCGCCCTCGGGGCATGTGCCTGGCGGCAGGTGGCCGCGCATGAACATCTCGAGGCTCGTGGGCAGGTTGACGAAGGCGTTGGTCTCGGTGAGCAGACCGGCGACAAAGCATTTCATGGCAGCACTCGGAAGCAAAAAAATCGGATGGATTGACGGTTCTAGCGCAGCGGGAAACGACAGCCCAGCGCGGCCACGCTTGCGATCAGCGCGCCGCTCGTGAGGAACGCGAAGGCGGCGGTCCAGCCCGCGTGACCGATCAGCGCGCCCACCACGACCGGCGAAATCGCGCCCGCCAGTTGCCCGGCGAAGTTGATCAGTCCTGTGGTGCGGCCGGCCACGCCAGCCGGAAAGTGCTTGAGCGGAATCGCGAACACGCCCGCATAGACGACGTCGAAGGCGAGCATGCACAGCGTCCAGCAGGCGATCAAAGCGGCCATCGATCCGACGAAAAGCATTGCCGCCGCGAACACCGCGCTCGCCAGCGCGCCGCCCGTGAGCAGGTATTTCAGGCGAGCAGCGCGCAGACGGTCGATGGCGAAGCCCGCGACATTGGTGCCGACAAAACTGGCCAACAGCGGAATCGCCGAGACAAAACCGATATGCAGCAGGTCGATGCCGCGCGTGCGCATGAGCCAGATGGGCAGCCACGCCTGCAAGCCGAGCGCGAGTACGCAGCAGCCGAACCAGCTTAGCGATACGCGCCAGACCAGCGGATCGCGTGCGATGTCGCGCCAGCGCGGCTGGGCTTTCACGGCGGTATCGGCTTGATCGGCATGTTCGATACGTTCGCGGCGCGGCACGACGAGCAGTGCTAACGCCACCACCGCGCCCAGTGCGCCGAGCAAGACGAAAGTCTGACGCCAGCCAAACTGCGCAAGCGTCCAGCCGACCGTGGCCGCGCCCGCCGCGCTGCCAAGGAAAACGGTGCTGCACAACAGCGCCTGCACGCGCGCCCGGACATGCGGCGGGAAGGTCTGCACGATGGCCGTGGAGCTGGCGGGCGCGAAACTCCCCTCGCCGATGCCGAACAGCAGCCGGAACGCCAGCAGCGAAGCGAGCGACCAGGCCGCGCCCGTGAGCGCCGTGAACAGCGACCAGAGCGCAAGGCAGCCCACCAGCACACGGCTCGCGCCGAAGCGGTCGGCCAGCGCTCCGCCGCCCAGTTGCATGAGCGCGTACGTGGCATAGAACGCGCCCAGCACGTAACCCTTGGCCGCATCGCTCAGGCGCAGTTCGTGAGAGATCGGAATGATGGCCGTGCCGATCACAATGCGATCCGTATAGGCGACAGCCCAGGCCGCGAACAACGCGACGAGCACAATCGCCTGACGCGCCCGGCTGGCGGATTGGGGTGTGGCCTGAGATGGGGCGGGCGCGGCTACGGCGGCGGTCATAAGCGTCTCGTTCGGCATCGATCTCGTTGTGCCAGCAACGATAGCCGTGCGATGCGCCTGGAACCAGCGACTTCAGTTGCGGGGGATCAACCGCCGGTTAAGACCGTGCCGCCCTGCCCCTTGAGCACGCGCTCGGCGGCCACGGCGAGAATGCAATCGACGAAATATTCAGCGGGCCGGGTGATCTGCGCCTCGGGCGGCGCAAACAGATAAAGCTGCAGCGCGGGCGGCCGCACCGGCAGATCCAGTTCCACAAACGCGCGGCCTAATTCCGCTGTCTCCAGCGTGTGACGCGTCCACGCGAACACCGCGTCGTTATTGAGCGCGAGACCGTAAAGCAGGCCGTATGAGGTGCAGCGCGTGATGCGCTGCGGCGCGGCCAGACCGGCCTGCTCGAACAGCGCGCGGATATTGGCCGGGTAGCTGTCGGTGGCGTCGGTGTGAATCCATTCGGCGTCCTGCAGTTGCGCAAGCGAAGTCGCCTGGGCGAAAGCGCCGTTGGCGCGCGTCACAAACACGGATTCGAAGGCGAACAGCCGTCGCACCGTGCCGGTTTCGTCGCCGGGACTGCTCGGGAAAGCCGCGAAAGCGAGATCGAGCGTGCGGTTGCTCAGGTTCTCGCGCAACTGGTTGAAGCCCAGTTCGCGGAATTCGACGCTCACCTGCGGCCAGTGGCGGCGGAAATCGACAAAGGCTTCGGCCAGGCCTGCCGTACCTGCAATCGGCGTCACGCCAATCACGAGTTTGCCGGTGCGCTGGCCCTTTAAGTGCGCGAGGTCTTCTTCCGCCCGTTCGAGTTCGCGCACCACGGTGCGGGCGCGCTGGAGCAGCGCGGCGCCCTCGGCGGTCGGCACGACACCCCAGGGATTACGCTCAAAAAGGCGCACGCCGCACTCGTCCTCCAGATCGCGCACCGCTTTGGTAATGGCCGGCTGCGTGACATGCAGACGCCGCGCCGCGCCATTGATACTGCCGGTCGCGGCGATTTCGACCAGCGCGCGCAGTTGGTGGATTTTCATAGGCGGATTTTCATGATGCGGTGGATATTACCAGTGGTTATCGACATACGCATTTTTGCTTTTTTATTTTGACCGATCGTCCTTAGTCTGTGACTCCAGAAGCCGTCGCCCGTACGGCCAGTCAAGAGAACCCAGACATGACGCAATCCCACGCCATTCCGAACACCGCCTCATCCGTCGCCGAACGCGCCGCACTCGTGGAAACGCTGCGCGAGCGCCGCGCGCCTTTCGTGCAGATCCGCCACGACATCCACGCGCATCCCGAACTGGGTTTCGCCGAAACGCGCACGTCCACGCTGGTCGCGCAAAAACTCGCCGAATGGGGCTATGAAGTGACGACGGGCATCGGCGGCACGGGCGTGGTCGGGCGCATCCGGCGCGGCGCGGGCGAGCGCGCGATCGGCCTGCGCGCCGACATGGACGCCCTGCCGATCCAGGAAAACACCGGCCTGCCCTACGCCAGCACCGTCGCGCAGACCATGCACGCCTGCGGCCACGACGGCCACACGGCCACGCTGCTGGCGGCGGCCCATTACCTCGCGACCGACGCCGTGTTCGACGGCACGCTCAACGTGATCTTCCAGCCCGCTGAGGAAGGCCTGGGCGGCGCCTCGCGCATGATCGCCGACGGTCTGTTCGAGCGCTTCCCGTGCGACCAGGTGTTCGCGCTGCACAACGCGCCGGGCCTGCCGGTGGGGCATTTCGCGGTGCGCCACGGCTGCATGCTGGCGTCCTCCGACACGGCCACGATCACCGTGACCGGGCGCGGCGCGCACGGCGCGATGCCGCAACTGGGTTGCGATCCGGTAGTTGCGTCCGCAAGCATCGTGATGGCGCTGCAAAGCATCGTGGCGCGCAACGTCGAACCCACGCGCGCCGCCGTGGTAACCGTGGGCGCGATTCACGCAGGCAAGGCCGGCAACGTGATTCCGGAAAGCGCAACCCTCCAGCTTTCCGTGCGCGCGCTCGACAGCGAAACGCGCGATCTGCTGGAAGCGCGCATCCGCAGCATCGCGGATCTCCAGGCGCAGTCCTATGGCGCGACGGCCACGGTCGAATACCAGGCGATCTCGCGCCCGCTCGTCAACGAGCGCAAGGCCACCGATCTGGCCGTCGAAGCGATGGAGTCGCTGGTCGGCAAAACGGGCCTGACGATGATGCCCGAGGCCGTGATGGGCAGCGAAGACTTCTCGTGGATGACCGAGAAGCTGCCCGGCTGCTATGTGCTGCTGGGCAATGGCGTGGGGAGCGTGGGCGGCTGTTCCGTGCATAACCCCGGCTACGACTTCAACGACGATGCGCTGCCTTATGGCGCGGCGTGGTTTGTCGCGCTGGTCGAGCGTTATCTGCGCCAAGACGCGTAAGCGATCCGCGCGCGCGGCGTCCTCATGAGACCGGGACGCTGCGCGACGCGAGGCCCCGACCCGGCCCCAGGCACAGACCAGGCACAAAACCATGGCCACGCGCGCCCACTTCTCGCCCTCGCGCGCCGCCGCCGTCCCCGCAGTTTCTGACCAACCTGAATAAAGAGTCTATAAATGTCAGCAAGCAGCATCACGCCTTATATCCCGAGCGACGGCACCCACGTCAATACACGCGCCCCACGGCAAACGCGCATCGCGCGCGCCGCGCGTCTGGTTGCGTGCGCAACCGTCATGAGCGGCGCCTCGCTCGGCGCGCACGCGCAGACTTCGAATCTGTTTCTCGAAGACTATTTCCAGGGCGTGCCGTATGCGACGACGGGCGCGTACTCGCCGGGCGTGCGCCTCTATGGCGCGGTGGACCAGTCGATCGGTTTCACCAAGGGCGCGCAGACGGCGTTCGTGCAGCAAAGCGGCGGGGAATGGACTTCGAAGATCGGCCTGTATGGCGTCGAGGATCTGGGCGGCGGCTATCGTGTGCGTTTCGATCTGGAAAACGGTTTCAATGCCGCGAACGGCCAGTTGGGCACGGCCAATACGCTGTTTAATCGCGAGGCGTGGGTCAGCATCGGCTCTGCGAAAACCGGCGAACTGAAGCTGGGCTTGCAGGACGATGTGGGCGTGCCGCTGTTCATCGACGTGTTCGGCCAGGTGGGCACCGTCTCCACCGTCGCCTATATGACCGCGTGGACCTACGACCTGGGCCCCGGCGCGAGTTTCGAGGCGAGCCGTCTGTCGAATGCGATCAGCTATTCGTCGCCGTGGTTCGGGCCGCTCAACGCGCAGGTGGCCCTCGCGCTGCACGACAACAGCTCCAGTGCGCCGACCATCGTCACGCGTGCGGTCGCGCTGAATTACTTCGACGGCCATCTGTTCGGCACCTTGAGCTATCTGGGCAACTACGGCCTCAACGCGCTCACCACGTCGCAATACGTGCGCACCGATAACTTCGCGGCGGGCCTGCTGTATGACGCCGGGCATTACGTGCTTTCCGCGGGCTACAGCTTTCTTGCGCCGCGTCTGGACGGCGATCGCGTGGCCTCGCTCTATACGCTGGGCGCGCTCTATCGCTATCTGCAGCGCAATGACTTCCGCATGGAGCTGGCGTATCGCGACGTGGCTGGCACGGGTAGCCATTCGTATGGCCTCACGCTGGGCTACGACTACAACCTGTCCAAGCGCACTGCGCTCTATGTGCGCGGCGCGGTGATCCACAACACGGGCACGACGCCGACCTATGGCCGCTATCCGTCGCAGCAGCCGACCGTCGATAACCTCAGCAACAGCTATACCGGCGCGAATGGCACGGAGATGTACCAGTCCCCGCACCTCGTGCTCGTGGGCATGTATCACAAGTTCTGAACACCGTTCGCTTCAAGCGTCAACAAGGGAGACAGGGATGAGCCTCAATACGATCAACACCAATGCGCGCGGGTCGCTGCGCGCGCTGGCCGCGGCGCTGTGCGTGGCCGTGAGCCTGGGCGCGCACGCGCAGGGCGGCAGCGGCGCCAGCGCTGCATCGGCTACACAGCCCGACACATCTTCAAGCGCGCCACACGCCACGCCGGCAGTCGCAGCATCGTCAGGCGCGGACCGGGCGCTGGCCGTCAATGTACGCCACGCGCTCAAGGCCGCGCGCAAGCAGGGGCTGAAATCGAGCTTCATCCGCGTACGGGCGCGCGATGGCGTCGTCACGCTGTCGGGCGTGGTCGCCAGCGAAAGCCAGATCGCGCTGGCCACGTCGGTGGCGCAAGGCGTAAGCGGTGTGCGGTCGGTCACGACCAAACTCATCATTCGCGACGACGAAGGCATCAAGGGCAGCCAGTAATCCGCCTGGCGAAGCGGTGTGCCGCTTCGCCAAAGCCACGGCTTGAAACCCCGCTCCAAAGCAATCGAGGCATCCGCATGAACGTCGTACACGAACGCACCGCAACCCAGGCCGGCACGCCCCTTCCTACAGCCCGCAAGAACCGCACGATGGTGCTGGCCGCCGCGCTCGGCAACGGTCTGGAGTTCTTCGATTTCACCGTCTACAGCTTCTTTTCTGCGCTTATCGGCCAGCTATTTTTCCCTGCACACGATGCGCTTTCTTCACTGATGATGTCGCTCGCCACCTTCGGCGTAGGCTTTGTCGTGCGTCCGCTGGGCGGCGTCGTGATCGGCGCGTATGCGGATCGCGCGGGACGCAAGCCCGCGCTCATTCTCACTGTCCTGCTAATGGCGCTGGGCACGGGCCTGATTGGTCTTGCGCCCACTTACGCGCAGATCGGCGTCGCCGCGCCCGCGTTGATCGTGCTTGGTCGCCTGCTGCAAGGTTTTTCGGCGGGCGGAGAAGTCGGCGCGGCCACCACGCTGCTGATGGAAGCGGGCCGTGAAGGCCGGCGCGGCCTGCTGGTGAGCTGGCAGATGGCGAGCCAGGGGGGCGCGGCGCTGGCGGGCGCGCTGATCGCGCTGCTGCTGTCGAAGTCGCTCGCGCATGAGCAACTGATTACGTGGGGCTGGCGCGTGCCGTTTCTGATTGGACTCGCCATCGGACCGCTGGGCTTTGTCCTGCGCGCGCGGCTGGACGATACCTTGCCCGCGCCTGCGCATGCCGATACGAAAGCCGCGCCGGTGCGCCGCAAGCTGCCGCTGCGTCTGATCGTGGCGGGCACGATGCTGGTGATCGGCGGCACCGGCACGATGTACACCATCGTATTTTTCCTGCCCGCGTTTCTCGCGCTCACGCTGCATATGCCGAGCGCCACGGCATCTGCAAGCGGCTGCGCGGCGGGGCTGGTGCTGCTGGTCGGCTCACCGTTCGCGGGCAAGCTTGCGGACCGTCTACCGCGCCGCAAGCCGCTGCTCGCCATCGCGTCGATCGTCTCGCTGGCCCTGCTCTTTCCCGCGTTCGCCGCCATCGCGGCGCGGCCGACGGTGGTCACAGTGCTGGTCGTAGCCGTCGTGCTGATCGGCCTGATGACGCTCACGAGCCCCGCGGGCTTTCTGATGATTCTTGAAGCGCTGCGCCCCGAAGTACGCGCGACGTCGCTGGGGATCATTTACGCCGTGGGCGTGACCTTGTTCGGCGGCTTTGCACAGCTTGCGGTGGGGGCGCTCTGGCGCGCGACGGGGAGTTTCTACGCGCCCGCCTGGTATGTGCTGGGTTGCGGGCTCGTCAGCCTGGTGGGACTGGCGCTATTCCAGGAAAAGGCAAGCGGCTAGAATCGCCTTTTGCCGAGGACTCGCTTTATGACTACTGCATTACTCGTCATCGATTTCCAGAAGGGGCTTGTCGCCACTGAGCCGCTGCCGGGCGACGCCGCAAGCGTGAGCGCCAACGTCCAGCAGTTGATCGGGCGCGCCCGCGCGGCGCGCGTGCCCGTTGTGTTCGTGCAGCATGAGGACGAAGAACTCGTCCCCGGCAGCGAGCCCTGGCAGATCGCCGATGCCGCGCAGGCGCAAGACAGCGATTTATTCGTCAGCAAGCGCACGCCCGACTCCTACCTGAACACCGCGCTGAGCGCGATTCTCGCGCAGCATGCGACCAATCATGTGGTGATCTGCGGCTACGCCAGCGAGTTCTGCGTCGATACGACCACGCGCCGTTCCGCCGCCAATGGTTTCACGGTGACGCTCGCCGCCGACGCGCACACCACCCACGACAAACCGCACGCCACGGCGGCCATGATCCGCGAACATCACAACCAGACGCTGTCGAGCATGCGTAGTTTCGGTCCGCGCATTACCGCCGTGAAAACGGCGGATATCACCTTCTGACGTGGTCTGGACGCGGCACGGCTAACGGCCGTCGTGCCGCGCATCCTCGCCGGCTTGTATCGAATCTTCCAGCGCGCGCGCCTTCTTCCTGATTTCGCGCGTGGCAAACACCGGCAAACGCCAGTTGAAATACAGCGACGCAAGCCGCAGCATCACGCAGCCGATGGTCGCGACCCACGGCGTCCAGAACGTCGACCAGTCCATATACGTGAGCCCGACCTGAATCGCCGAGCCCAGCAACGCCGCCGACGCGTAAATCTCGCGCTCCAGGATCGCCGGCACGCGTGAAAGCATGATGTCGCGCAACACTCCGCCGCCCACCGCGCTCACCATGCCGAGCACGATGGCCGTTTCCGCGCTATCGGTCCAGATCCACGCTTTCTGCGCGCCCGCCACCGCGAAAAGGCCCAGGCCGATCGCATCGAAGAACAGCACGGGATGACGCAGCCGCCGCACCTGCGGATAGGCGACGATGGTAAGCAGCGCCGCAAGGACTGTCACCGCCATATAGGCCCAGTTCGACAGCCCCGCCGGCGGAATCGCGCCGATACAGACATCGCGCACGATGCCCCCGCCGCACGCCACCATGAAGGTGACGACGAGAATGCCGAACAGATCCAGCCGCCGCTGCCGCGCCGCGACGGCGCCCGAGATCGCAAAGGCAAACGTGCCGATCAGATCGAGCGCCGTGTAGGCCGTATGCGTATTGAGATGCGCGCTGACGTGCGCGCCCAATGCCATGCTCACGCCGCCTCGCCCATCGGTTCCTGTGCCGCTTCGTGGCCAAGCCACGCCCCCGCCGCGCAGAGCATCGTTTCGAGTCCGGTGCGCAGCGTCGGGTCGATCACCGGCGCAAAGCGCGGCGAGTGATTGCTCGGCAGTTCGTTGATCTTCTTCGCGGCGCGGGCTTTTTCGAACACCTCGCGATCGGTCCCGCCGACGAACCAGAACGCGTAAGGCACGCCCCACTCGCGGCCGAACACGCTGAAGTCCTCGCTGGCCGCGGCCGGTTCGGTTTCGTAGGCGCGTTCGCCGAACTGCGTTTCGAAGGCGGTGCGCAGACGCGCCGTGGTGGCGTCGTCGTTGACGGTCAGCGGGTAGCTGGAGAGCGTCGTGAATTCCGGCTCGCGCGGCGCATTGGAGGCCGTGCATTCGGCGCAGCAGATGCGGCGGATCGCGCCCAGCATGTACTCGCGCACGTCCTCGTCGTAGGTGCGCACGTTGAGTTTGAGCGTGGCGTCGTCGGGGATGATGTTTTCCTTGGTGCCCGCCTGCAGGCTGCCGATCGTCAGCACGGCGCTGTCGCGCGGCGAGATTTCGCGCGACACGATGGTCTGCAGGCGCAAGGTGGTAGAGGCCGCCATGATGACCGGATCGATTGAGGTCTGCGGCTGCGAACCATGCGAGCCGCGCCCGAACAGCCTGACCTTGAGGCTGTCGCCCGCCGATAGAATCGTGCCGCTGCGATAGCCAACCGTGCCCGCCGCGCCCACCATCACATGCTGGCCGAGAATCACGTCGGGCTTGGGGAAGCGCGTGATCATGCCGTCGTCGACCATGCTGCGCGCGCCGCGCCCCACTTCCTCGCCCGGCTGGAACACGGCCATGAGCGTGCCGCTCCATGCGCCGCGATGTTCCGCCATCAGGCGCGCGACGCCCAGCAGCCAGGTCACGTGCATGTCGTGGCCGCAGCTATGCGCGACGCCCACCTGCACGCCGTCCTCGTCTTTTGTGACGACCTTGCTCGCGTACGGCAGGCCGGTGGCTTCGACCATCGGCAGCGCGTCCATGTCGGCGCGCAGCATCACGGTCGGGCCGCTGCCGTTGTGCAAAATGGCGACTACACCCGTCACGCCCACTTCGCGCGTGACTTCATAGCCGAGTTTTTCCACGTAATCGGCGACGATCTTCGCGGTGCGGAATTCCTGCATCGACAGTTCCGGATGCTCGTGCAGGTCCTTGTAGATCGCCTCGAGTTCGGGCAGCAGCGCGCCAATCGCGGGGGCGAGCGTATCGATCAATCTGGTCATGGATGACTCCTGGAGAATTGGGGGCTACGAAGGGCGGCGTGCGGCACAGGCGGTTTTCAGGCCGCGCCGTCGAGCAGGCTGTCCGAAAGCTTTTCGAGCAAGCGGTCGAGCGTCTTGCGTTCGCTGGCAGACAGCACGGCGGCCAGTTCGCCTTCAAGATCGGCGCCGACTTTCGCCGATGCCTGCGCCACGTCCACACCTTCGGGCGTGCCGCTCAGCGCAATGCTGCGGCGATCCTGCGCGTGTGTGTCGCGCACGATCAAGCCGCGCGCTTCCAGCTCTGCAAGCGTTTTCGACAGCAGCGTCTTTTCGATCAGCGCGCGCTGCGAAACGGTCTTCGGCGTGATACCCGCTTCCGCGCAGACGAGCCGCAGCACACGCAGCGCGCGCACGTCGAGACCCCAGCGCTCGCGATAGATGGCGTTGGCGCGCTCGCTGAGCAGCGCGCTCGCCAGATCGAGCCTGAAGGTGAGAAAGCCGGGATGCTGACCGGAAGACACGTGCACGCTCCCAACGTAAAAGCCGGCAAGCTGGCCGGCGACGCTCGGAGTATAGACAAATAGTTGAAAAATTCAACTATTTTTGGGATGGGACCGGCGCATGGCTTCATGCCTCGAAGGTATAATGAGATGCGCTCTCGCGCCCTTTCGTCACGAATCGATATCCCAGAGGTTGGAACATGGAGTTGCGCCATCTTCGCTACTTTGTGGCGGTCGCCGAAGAACGCAGCTTCACGCGCGCGGCGCAGCGGTTGCATATCGCGCAGCCGCCCTTGAGCCGGCAGATCCAGCAACTGGAGGAGATTCTGGGCGTGCAGCTTTTCGAGCGCAATTCGCGCCCGCTCAAACTCACCGACACCGGGCGCTTCTTCTATCAACACGCCTCGCAACTGCTCGCGCAAACCGCCGAACTCGAATCCATGACGCGCCGGGTCGGCAAGATCGAGCGCAATCTTTCGGTGGGTTTTGTCGGCTCGACGCTATATGGAATGCTGCCGAAGATCATCCGGCGCTATCGTCAGCAGCATGCGGAAGTCGAATTGAGCCTGAACGAAATGTCCACGATGGACCAGATCAAGGCCCTCAAGGAAGGCCGCATCGACGTGGGCTTTGGGCGGATTCGCCTGGATGACCCCAGCATCCGCCGCGTGGTGCTGCGCGAGGAGCGCATGATCGTGGCGCTGCCGCTGGGCCATGCGCTGGGCGACGCGAAGACGGTGCTGTCGCTGCACGACCTGATTCACGAAACGCTGATCATTTTCCCCAAGTCGCCGCGCCCGAGCTACGCGGACCAGGTGCTGGCGGCCTTTCATGACCGAGCGCTTAAACCGGGGCGCGTGCTGGAGACGCGCGAGTTGCAGGTGGCGCTTGGGCTGGTGGCGGCAGGCGAAGGGATTTCGATCGTGCCAAAGAGTGTGTATGGCCTCAAGCGCGACGACGTCCTTTACAAAGATCTCGACGACGAAAACCTGGTGTCGCCGATCATCATGAGCGTGCGCATGCTCGACGAGTCCGAAGATCTGCAGCGCATGCTGCAACTGATCTACGACCTGTACGACGAGCAGGGCATGGAATATCTCGCACCGACGGATCGGGAGCCGCAAGCTAAAAAAGAATGAATTTCAGGGGCTTTTTCAGCCAGTATCGCCGCCTGCGACTGGCAAGACCGAGCCGGTGATATAGCTCGCTTCATCGGAAGCCAGAAACAGAATCGGCGCAACCTGCTCGTCAATGCTGCCGTAGCGCTTGAAGAAGGTTGATTCGGTGACCTGATGAACGGCCTCACTCATCCACGCCTTTTCCTGCTCGCTATCGCCCGCTGCGTTGCGTGGCACGCGGCGCGGCGGCGCGGTGGTGCCGCCAGGCGCCGTGGCCACCACGCGGATATTGTGTTCCGCGTATTCCATCGCCAGCGCCTGCGTAATGGCGTTCACGCCGCCTTTGGCCGCTGAATAGGGCACGCGGCGAATCCCGCGCGTGGCATTCGACGAGATATTGACGATGGTGCCGCCGCCACGCGCCAGTAAATGCGGCAGTACCGCGTGGCAGGTATAAAGCGTGGGCATCAGCGAGCGACGGATTTCGGCGTCGATCTGCGCGGGCTCGAACTCCGCGAACGGACGCATGCGGATCGCACCGCCCACGCCGTTGATCAGAATGTCGATGCCGCCAAACTTCTCCACCGCGAAGGCCATCGCGGCGCGCGCGCCTTCGTAGGTTTCGAGGTCGGCGACGAAACCGGCTGTGTGAGCGCTGCCCGCCTCCGCAGCGACTTCAATGGCGACTTCACCGACGAAATCGGCGCGATCGACGAGCAGCACCTTGCCGCCTTCCGCGGCCGCGCGCAGCGCCACGCCGCGCCCGATGCCCTGGGCCGCGCCCGTCACGACCAGGACCTTGCCTGAGAATCGTTGCATGCTCATGCCGCCGCCTTCTGAACCACGTTCGGAGTGAACTTCTCATAGTGGAAGCTGTTGGGCTTCACGCCGTTATCGTCGAAGTGCTTGCGCACGGCATCGACCATCGGCGGCGGCCCGCACAGATAGACATCGACATCGCCATCGTTGAGCGCATCGGCGGGAATATGCTGCGTGACCCAGCCCTTGCGCGGATGACTCGACGCTTCGTCGGCCACCACGGTGCTGAAGCTGAAATTCGCCAGCTTCGCGGTGTAGGCTTCGATCGCTTCGACCTGCACGAGATCGAGATCGCGCGTCACGCCATAGATCAGGTGCACCTTTTGTTGCGAGTTCGCACGCGCGAGCACTTCGAGCATCGACAGGAACGGTGCGAGACCCGTGCCGCCCGCGAGGAACAGCAGCGGACGCTGCACGTCGCGCAGATAAAAGCTGCCGAGCGGCCCAACCAGTTCGAGTTTGTCGCCGGTTTGCGCGGCTTCCAGCCACGTGCTCATCACGCCGCCGGGAATTTTCTTGATGAGGAAGCTAAGCTTCGAGTCGCCCGGCGCCGATGAGAACGAATACGAGCGATGCTGGCCGCTGCCTGGCACGTCGATATTGACGTACTGGCCCGGCAAGAACACGGGCGCATTGTCTTCCACATCCAGTTCCAGCACGACCGCTGCGTCGTTGTGCAGTTCGATCTTCGCGACCGTCGCGGCGCACTTGCTCTGTCCCGTCTTGCAAACCGCCGACGAAGCCGGCACCGCAATCACGCAATCGCTTTGCGGCACCATCTGGCAGGTCAGTACAAGGCCGCCTTCTTTTTCATCGTCGCTCAGCGCGTCTTCGATATAGTCGTCGCCAAGGTCGTAGCTGCCGCTTTCGGCCTTGCATTTGCAGGTGCCGCACACGCCGTCGGAGCAATCCATCGGCAGATTGATGCGGGCGCGAAACGCGGCGTCGAGAACTTTCTCACCGGCCTTGCATTCGATGAAGCGCGTGACGCCGTCTTCGAAATTGAGCGCAATATTGAAACTGGACATAGGGACTCCTCCAACTACCTGATAGTGATGCATTCGACGTCAGCGTGAATTACACGTGATAAACGTCGAGAACCTGCCGGATATAGTCGTTTTTCAGCACGATCTTTTTGTAGGCAATCAGCCACTGGCCTTCGACCTGACGCAAGGTGACGAACATCGTGCCGTAAAAGAAGTCGGTTGTACGGTAGCGATGATTGAGCGTCTGGAAGTTGTAGCGCAGGTCCACTTCGTTATCGCGCGTGGCCAGCACTTCCACGTTGGTGACGTTGTGGCTCGTACGCGGCTCGGGCGTGGACGCGCCGCTGCGTTCAGTCTTGATGCGGAACACGCGGTCTTCCAGGCCGCCCCGGTCCGGGTAATACATCAGCGAGATCTGGCTTTCGTGATCGTCGGTAAGCGTGTCGTCGTCGTCCCAGGCCGGCATCCAGTAGGTGACGTCTTCGGTGTAGCAGGTGAGCCACTCGTCCCACTGGCGATCGTCGAGCAGGCGCGCTTCGCGATAGAGCACGGCGCAGAGGGTTTGATAGTCGACACTCATGCTACGGCCTCCTCACGTTCCTTCTTCAGTGCGTCTTTCATCGTACGCACCCAGTATTCGTGCTGGCACACGAAAAGACCTTCGTCCTCGCTGCGCTCGCCTGAGATCAGGGGCTTGAGGCCCATCTTTTTCGCGTTTTCGTCAGCGCCTTCGACCCACAGCGGCGCGCCGCGCGAGAGATCGTTCCACATCGCCGTGATGCCCGCATAACCGTTCTGGCAGGCGCGGAATTCTTCCAGATCGTCGGCCGTGCCCATGCCCGAGACGTTGAAAAAGTCTTCGTACTGGCGGATGCGCGTGGCACGGTCCGTTGCGCTCTCACCCTTCGGCGCGAAGCAGAAAATCGACACTTCGGTTTTATCGACGCTGATCGGGCGCACCACGCGGATCTGCGTGCTGAACTGGTCCATCAGGAACACGTTCGGATAGAGACACAGATTGCGCGTCTGATTGACGATGAAATCGGCGGCCACGTCGCCCACGCGCGCCTTGATTTCGTCGCGCTGCTGATAGACCGGTCGCACTTCCGGATTCATCGTTTCGGTCCACAGCAAAATATGGCCGTGCTCGAAACCATAGACGCCGGCAACCGACTTGCTCCAGCTATTCGCATCGACGGCCTTGGTGCCCTCTTCCTTGCGGCGGCCCATGGTGGCGGCGTAATTCCAGTGCACGGTGCTGACGTGATAGCCGTCGCAACCGTTTTCCATCTGCATTTTCCAGTTTCCCTCGTACACATACGAGGAATTACCGCGCAGCACTTCCAGGCCACCGGGCGCCTGATCAACGATCTGGTCGATAATCACGCGCGCTTCGCCGAGGTAGTCTTCCAGCGGCATTGCATCTGCATTCAGGCTGCCAAACAGGAAACCGCGATAGTTCTGGAACCGCGCAACCTTCTTCAGATCGTGCGACCCGTGCGTGTTGAATTGCACCGGGTATTCGGTGGTTTTCTCGTCCTTCACCTTGAGCAGTTTGCCCGTGTTGGAGAAAGTCCAGCCATGGAACGGGCAAGTAAAGCTGCCCTTGTTGCCGTGCTTACGACGGCACAACATTGCACCCTTGTGGGCGCAGGCATTGATCACGGCGTTCAGTTCGCCGGTCTTGTCACGCGTGATAACGATGGGCTGACGGCCAATCCACGTCGTGTAGTAATCGTTGTTGTTCGGGATCTGGCTTTCGTGCGCAAGATACACCCAGTTGTTTTCGAAGATGTGTTTCATCTCCAGTTCGAACAACTCGGCATTGGTGAAGATATCGCGACGGCAGCGGAAAATACCGGCTTGCCTGTCGTCCTGCACGGCGGTGGCCAGCAGGTGATCGAGTTCGTGGGCTTTATCGATGATGGCGGACATATTTCCTCTCCCTATGCGTACACCGATCCCTGCACGGGACACATGCATCGGTGGCGAACGGGTTCTCGCGGGGAATCGGTGGGTGGCGGCAACGCGAAGCGGTTGCCGCCGGGCGGGATGCTCAGGCCGTGGCCGTAGCCTCGGCCGCTGCACGCGGACGCTGCACGATCTGGTTGTCCTTACCTTGCAGCAACGGCGTGAGCGTGAAATCGAATTCGATGTGCTTGTACGCGTCGTTCTTCAGGCCAAGCGCCGCGCCACCGGTTTTATCGACGACGTGCGGGATCAGTTCTTCGCGCGTGGCGTAGGCGAAGTCATCCCAGATCAGCGGATCACCTTCGATATTGAACTGCGTCGTGAGCTTGCGATGATCGCCGCTCGTCACGAAGAAGTGCACGTGCGCCGGGCGATTGCCGTGACGCCCCAGACCGTTGAGC
>NZ_DASZJJ010000302.1:0-10257 GCF_035948235.1 Paraburkholderia sp.
CTGAAAGCACCCTCTTCACCCTCCCATCAGCAACAATCTCGGGCCAAACCCACCACAGCAGCACCACAACAAAAACCGCTTAATTCGGCAATTAAAAAAAAACGCCAGACAAGATTGCGAACGTAAAAAAAGGCCATTAACAGGGCACGATTCCCTGACACATTTCCCCGACAACATCCATAATTGTGCGCCATACTTCATGGCAGGCCGCTCAGGCCTCACAGCCCACCCTTCCCACAGGATGCCACCATGTCACTCCGTATCAATGACGTCGCACCGAACTTCACGGCGCGCACAACGCAAGGCACGATCGATTTCCACAACTGGATCGGCGATCAATGGGCGATCCTCTTCTCGCACCCCAAGGATTTCACGCCGGTTTGCACGACCGAACTCGGCTACATGGCCAAGATCGAACCGGAATTCACGCGCCGCAACGCCAAACTGATCGGCCTGTCGGTGGACCCGGTGGAAGAGCATGAAAAATGGGCCGCCGATATCGAGGAAACCCAGGGCGCAGCCGTCAAATATCCGATGATCGGCGACACCGATCTCGCCGTCGCCAAGCTCTACAACATGCTGCCCGCCGACGCCGGCGAAACCAGCGAAGGTCGCACCGCAGCAACCAATGCCACCGTGCGCTCGGTTTTCATCATCGGCCCCGACAAGAAAATCAAGCTGATGCTCACCTACCCGATGACCACGGGACGCAATTTCGACGAAATCCTGCGCGTGCTCGATTCGATGCAATTGACGGCGCAATACAAGGTCGCAACGCCCGTGAACTGGAAGCACGGCGACGACGTCATCATCACGCCCGCCGTGAGCAACGAAGAAGCCGAAAAGTCCTTCCCCGGCTTCAAGACCATCAAGCCGTATCTGCGCACGACCCGGCAGCCGGGCTGACGCGCGGTATCGACCGTATCGATAGAGAGGCCCGCGATGATTTTTCGCCAGCTTTTCGATCCTGTGTCGTCGACCTGGACGTATCTGCTGGGCGACGCCGCCAGCGGCGAGGCGCTGCTGATCGATCCGGTCTACGAGCAAGTGCCGCGCGATCTCTCGCTCGTGCAGGAGTTGGGCCTGAAGCTGGTGGCGACGCTCGACACCCACGTCCATGCCGACCACGTCACCGGCGCGTGGCGGCTGCGCGAGCGCAGCGGCAGCGAAATCGCGCTCGCCGCTGCCGTGAACGCGCAAGGCGTCAATCGTGCGCTGCGGCATGGCGATCGCGTGACCTTCGGCGGGCGATATCTCGACGTGCGCGCCACGCCCGGCCACACCAGCGGCTGCCTCACCTATGTGCTGGACGATCGCAGCATGGCCTTCACGGGCGACAGTCTGCTGATACGCGGTTGTGGGCGCACGGACTTTCAGGGCGGTAGCCCCGAGCAACTGTTTGCCTCCGTGCGCGAGCAGATTCTCAGTTTGCCCGACGATTGCCTGCTCTACCCGGCGCACGACTATCGCGGCATCACGGTCACGAGCGTCGCCGAGGAGCGGCGCTTCAATCCGCGCCTGGGCGGCGATGTCGATATCGGCGATTTCGCGGGTTATATGAACAACCTGAATCTGCCCCATCCGAAGCTGATGGCCGTGGCCGTACCCGCGAATATGCGCTGCGGCAAGCCGGACGGCGCGGCTCCCGTACACGAAACACCCGAGTGGGCGCCGCTCACGCTGCGCTTTAGCGGCGTGTGGGAAATCGAGCCGATGGCGCTGCTGGAGCACGGGCACGAATGGCAGATCGTCGATGTGCGCGAAGCGTCCGAGTTTATCGATTGCCTGGGGCATTTACCCGACGCGCGGCTCGTGCCGCTTTCACAGTTGACGGCGCGCATTGACGAACTCGATCGCGAGCGGCCGGTGGTCGCGGTGTGCCGTTCCGGCGTGAGGTCGGCGCAGGCGAATGTGCTGCTCGGCAAGGCCGGTTTCACGCAGGTGGCGAATCTTGCAGGCGGGATGCTGCGGTGGCGCGCCGAGGGTTTGCCCGTTGCCGAGGGTGGTGCGACTGGGTAGCGTCGCCGCCTGAGTTGCGGGCGACGACGCTTTCGGTTGCTGTTATTCGTCTTTGCGATACTCGTTTAGCCACGGACGAATGTTGACCTTGCCGTCTACCAGACCCAGTGCTTCGAGGTTGAGGGTCCAGTGTCTGCCCGGTCCAGGCCGATCGAAACAAGGCTCGAAAACGTCAAGATCCTGCAAGATCGCGGCAAGCTTGCTGGTATTCGGTGCATTGTTGCCACCAGCCTGCACATAAGCGACGCCGAGACCCATCTGCTCTGTGCCCGCCGGCACGTTGACCGCATTGTTGGCGAGAGAAAATGGACTCTGCCCAAAATGGACGAAGAGATTGGTCAACGTCCGATCAATCAGATCGTGATTGAAGTTCAGTGGTCCGTTGATCGCGATCTGGTGATCTTCGATCCGATACTCAAAGCGGTTGCCGTGGGACGGCGTAAAGCATTCGACCCAGTCGCTGTCGTCGTTACCCCGAATAACCTGCACGGGAGGCCGTGGCTCAGGCACATTATTTCCGCCGTTGCCCGTTGCCCCTCCATCCCGTCCCAGGTCATACCCAATCATAAAAAGCGCCGCCTCCAGCGCACGCAGCCTGCGGGCATCGGACTCAATACCAGCGAATCCGCTGGCGCCCCCCGCCAACCGCTTCGCCATTGTCGAAAGAAGCCAGCTCGCGCGCAGATTCCAGGCGGCATACAACCTGCCGCCCCCAAGCCGCAAAAAGTCGAACCGGCCTTGACGCGGATCGCGCACAGGCGGATTCACTGCATTCTTCGCGCTCTTCGCCGGCGCCCACGGGAATTGCAGTTCAGCAGGCACCGATTCCAGCTTCCGCTCCACGCAAAACTTCACGATCGCCATGCCAAGCGCTGCCGCCACACGGCTGTCGTAAATCACAAACTCATTGCAGACGAGCGAATACGCCTTGCTCATGCCTGAATTGAAACGCAGATCCTGCGCGTCGCCCGCGTTAAGCGCGTCGCGTGTCTTCGCGACCAATGCGGCAAGTCCCGCTTCGTTGGCCGTCAACCAACTGACATTGCCCGCCTGCACGCCGCCCCAGGCCATCAGCGCACACATTAGCTCGCAGGCGCGTTTGTCGTCGCCCGCCAGCAATGCGTCTACCAATCCTTTCTGCAACGCCTCGAGCGCCTCGGCGTTGGATTCGAATGTGTGACCTGCGGCAACCCCAAGCGCCTTTACGCCGCCATGCGGCCAATAGTAATTCTTATAGGCATCAAACAGGCTCCCGCACGACCAGTGCCGATTCCATTTGCGCATCGTATAAGCATGCGCAAACGTTTCATCGTCCAGTTTTTCGCTCATCCAGTCGATAAACTGCGCAACGAATTCATGATTGACGTATTCGTCTTTTGTCATTGCCCGGCCCCGTAGCTTCATTCACAGTGTTATTCGTAGCGTCGCGCACCAAGATCCATAGCCGCGACGGCAAGCATTATTCCATCCCATTCGGTCAAACGCTGTCCGAATCCACCTGCCATCGCGCGCCACGTATCAGGACACCGTTTGGCCGAATCAAGGGGGATGCTTACGCCATTCCGAATCGACCGAGGAAATGGAATGGATACGACAGCACTGCAGCACGCCGCCCAACTGATCGACAACGCCGACGCGCTCATCATCGCCGCGGGCGCGGGCATGAGCGTGGATTCCGGCCTGCCCGACTTTCGCGGCTCGCGCGGCCTGTGGACCACGCTGCTGCCCGAAGGCTTGCACGAACGCGATCTGCATGCGTGGACGCAAGGCCGCTGCTTCGAAACCGATCCCACCCAGGCATGGCGCTTTTATGGCGAAGCCCTGCGCGTTTGCGAATCGACTGTGCCACACGCGGGCCACGCCTTTCTACTCGATTGGGCCGATCGAAAACCTCACGGCGCCTTCGTCTACACGAGCAATGTGGACGGCCATTTCGAGGCGGCAGGCTTCGCGCCCGCACGGATTGTCGAATGCCACGGTTCGATCCGTCATTTCCAGTGTGCGCGGCCCTGCTCACCGGACATCTGGCCAGCCGCGCACGGTGACGGTGCCCCGACACTGCCGCGCTGCCGCCGTTGCGGCGCGCTGGCCCGGCCGAACTTCCTGCTGTTCTCGGATCCTGCATGGGTCGTGGCGCGCACCAATGCGCAGCGCCTGCGTATGGAGACGTGGCGCGCGGGCCCCTGCAAACCGGTTGTGATCGAGATTGGCGCCGGCCTTGCGCTGCCCGGCGTGCGCATGTTCGCGCAGAGCCTGCGCCTGCCGCTCATTCGCATCAACACCGATGCGACCGAACTCTACGGCGCGGCGACGATCGCGCTCCAGGGTCGCGCGCTCGACGTGCTCACGCGTATCGACGCTGCGCTCGCGAGAGTCCACGCGCAATGAAACAAACCTCGCTACACTCGTGCGCCCCGTTCAATGCGCGAGTCACCATGCAGCTCGAAGAGATTCTGCTTTCCGCCCTGCCCTTTGTGGAAGACGCCACCAATGTGAGTGTTGCAGCCGAAACAGGCATCCCGTTTTCGCGGATTGTCGAAGTCGTCAACGCGCGCATGGATAAACCGCGGCATGAGCGCACCATTCGCCGTTATGTCACCAGGATGGCGCCCTATGTCGACAAGGTGGGCAGTACGCGGGCGGCGCGCTGGTTCAAGACCATCAATACTGAGATGCTGAACAGTCAGGAGCATACCGACACGAATCTCGCCATCGCGCTGCTCTCTCTGGACCGCAGCCCGTATCAAAGTCTGCCCAGCGCCGTGATGATTGGCCTTGAGCCGGCTTTCGCGCGCGCCCGGGCGCGGCTGAGGCTGGCTCAAGACGGCACGCTCGGCCGCGCGGGCGTGGCGTGGAAAAGCAAGGTCGCACGCATCGACGGCACTCAACCGTTGATCTTGCCTGCGATCGACGCCGGGGTTTACCGGCAGGTCTCGGATGCCTTGCTGCACGATCGCAAGCTCAGCTTCGACTATGTGCGGCCCGAGGACGAAACGCAGACAGGCAAGCGCTACGAGGCGCTTTCACCGCTCGCGCTCGTCAATCGCGCGGGCGTCTTTTACCTCGTCGTCATGGGGGCGAAAGCGGGTGAGACGCGCCTGTTCCGGCTCGACCGCATCAAGGAGGCTCAAGCGCTCACGCATGCCGCCGAGCGCGATGCGCGCTTCAATCTCGATGCCTATGTGCGCAATGATCAGGCGCTGCACTTCTTCCCCGAAGCCGAAGTACAGCTCAAGCTTCGCATTCATGCCAGCCGCGCGCCCCATGAACGCAGCGCCGCCCAGCACATGCTCAACGAATTCAAGCTCCACAAGGATCAGCAAATCGACTGGGCGCCCGACAAACGCTCCTTCGTGCTGACCGCCACCGTCAAACCGTCGGTGATGCTGCGCCGTTTCCTGCACAGTCAGAGCGATTCGATCGAAGTGCTCGCACCCGCCAGCCTGCGCGAGGAATTCGCCGCGCGCGCCAGCGTCATGGCCGCACGTTACGCACACGCAGCCGGTTAGCCGCGCCCGCCTGCATCACCAGAACTGCGGCAACGCCCCCACTCCAGGCCTTGCCGCCGTCTTGCGCCGCCGACGCAGTTTCACCGGCGCGCGCGCAATATCGCCCCATGTCTGCGCGGCCAGACGCACAGCGCAATCGAACGATTCGTCCTCCACCGTATTGCAATCGTCGATGGTGATCTGCCACCCGCGCCGCGTGCGCTCGCAGCGCACGCGGTCGTCCTCCATCAGATCGCTATACCAGCGCCAGACGCGCGCGTCGTCGATATTCGCGTCCACGGCGGCGGCGAGCCGCGCCATTTCAATACGCTGCAGTTGTGTGCTCACGTTATTCCCCTGTCGATAAGCGCACTCGTTATTGCCATTCGCCGCGCGTCACCACGCAAGCTTCGCTTCGACGCCGACATAATCGGCATTGCTCGCGCCGAGCGCGCGCAGCGAATCGCCCACTTCGAAATGCACCGCCTCCAGCGCCAGCGCCACGTTGTCGTTGACGATCCAGTCGGCGCGTACCTGCGCATACATGCCCGTCCACAGATTGCCCTTGCCTGCGGTGCCGGGCACCGTCGCCATGCCTTGCCCGTAGACCGCGTCTTGGGTCGTATCGCGCCACTGGAAACCCAGCGCCGTCATCAACGTGAGTTTCGGCGTGAGCTTGAAGGTCAGCGACGGCTTGACGTGAATCAGGTTGCTGTAGCCCGTATAACCGGCCAGCGTAAAGTAATAGCCGTTCGGAAATAGCGGATTGAAAGTTCCCTCGTGGCCGTCGCCGGGATGGTGATCGCCCGACGCGCCATCGACCTGCACGCCAAAGCGAGGCGTGCCCGGCAACGAGGCGAGCGTATAACCGCCCAGAGCGCCGAATGCCCACGCGCCGACTGTCGCCTCGCCCACATGACCGGTCTGCACCATCGCCTCCACATCCCAGTCGAACGGCGCACTCTTGCCCGCATAGCGCGCATCGAAAACGTCACGCCGCTCGTCGCCGCTGGCGTCGATAAAGCGCGCGTTATCGCGCTCGTAGCGCGACCAGTACGCGGACAGATCGCCCGGTCCCACGCTCGCGCGCTCCACGCGCACGCCGCTGAACGTCAGGTGCCGGTTCGAGACATCGTCGAAGGTATCGACATCGCGGTACTGCACCGGCTGCGTCAGATAGCCGATAAAGCGCCATTTGCCGACCTCGTAGTCGGCCCATAGCGCGTCGAACGCCTGGCGCACGTTCGGGCCGTCGCGCACGGAAACGAAGCGCTGCAAGTCGAACGCCATTTCCTGACGCCCCACCCGCGCCTTGAACGTGCCCGGGCCGACACCATAGACAAACGCGACAAAGGCCTGCTCGATATCGAGCGGGTTCTTGTCCACCGGCGACACGGAGTCCTTACCAAACGGCCGTGCATCCTCTAGCTGAAAGAACGCCTGGACGTGCTCGCCAAAACGCGCATCGGCATGCACTTCGGCGCGCTGGATCACCCAGCTATCGGGCTTCGATGCGCCCAGACCGAAGAGCGGCGTATTGTTCAACTCGAAGCGCTCGCGCAGATTCGCGCCGAGCGAGAGATACCAGGCCGGATCGCTCGACAGCGGAATATATTTGAGCCGATCCAGCGGCTTGCGCGGCACACACGGCTTCGCTAGCGCGCCCCAATCCTCCTGCCAGCGGTTGAAGCTGGGAATCGGGCGCGTGACGTCGCAGGCCGCGTCGCCCGGCGCGGCTTGCGCGCGCGCCGCGCCCGCGTGCATCAGCGCACCCGCCACGAGGGCAAGCGCGGCACGGCGTGTCGTCAGTTTCATCGGCGCAGGAAAGCAGAGGCGCGTACGGCTCATCTCTGCGCTCATTTCGCCAGTTGATGAAGCTCCGCGACGTAACCGCCCGGGAACTCGACCATGGCCGTGCGGCCTTCCTCGTTCTGCGCGGGCGCGACCAGCACCTTCACGCCGGCGGCCTGCGCCTTCGCGAGCGTCGCGTCCAGATCGGTAACGCGGTAGCCCGTCGTTTCGCGGCCGTACGGGTAAGGCAGCTTGCCGTCGGTCACGAACACCAGCATGTTGCCGAAGGCCGATTCGATACGCACGCGGCGGATCGTCTCGCCGTTCTTGCCGATTTCCGTGCCGTCAGCGTGACGGTTATCGGACACGACCTTGCCGTGCGAGAAGCGCACGAAGCGGTGGATGAAATTCGACGCTTCGTACTTCGAAACATAGACGCGATTGTCCGGAACCAGTGCCAGCGGCGCATACGACGGGGCTTTGGTGTGCCAATAAAGCTGCATCGTCAGGCCGCCCGGCCACTGGATGATCGCGTCTTTGCCGATCGGATCGTCGAACGGTTCGACGATCACGTCCGCCCCCGCCGCACGCGCGGCATGCACGGCCTTGTCGATATCGGTCACCAGATAGCCGGTGCGCTCGTTGCCGAACGGGTACGGCACCGGCGTTTCGAAGCCGAACACCGACAGCATGCCCACCGGCGTCTGCACGTATTGCGAAGCGGTTTTGCTTGGCGTCGGCGTGACCGTGAAGACGGCGCGCGGCGAGGCCTTGCCGCCAAAGGTGGCGAGGAAGCTGTTGACGAAGGCGTCCAGGTCGGCGCTCGCCACATAGACGTGCGTCGTGTCGTATTGCGGGCCGACCGCGACCGAGGGCATCCGCGCGGTGCTTGCGGGATATTGCGCGTCGTCCGCATAAGCCGGGGAGGCAGCGCCGAAAGCCAGGCCAAACGCCGCGAAGGCAACTAGCGACGCGGCCGTCATGGCGCGCAAGGGACGGTTCAGGCGAAAGAAAGACACGAGTTGCTCCTGATGAAAATAGTAAGGATTTACCGAGCGGCGCGCGCGGCGCTGCCAGCGTTCGCCCGGCAGGCAAAAGCGGCAATCGCACCCAGCAAGGCGAGCGGCACAATCAGCGCCCAGAACGAAGCGGCCAGCCAGCCTATCGCACCCAGGCTCGCGCCCACTCCGAAAGCGAGCACCGGCGGCAACGTGCGAGCCAGCCGTTCGCGCACGGCACGTCGATCGACATGCGCGCTGCCCGCCAGCAGATCAAAAACGTCGATCACGGCCTGCGTGACATTGCCGGTCATGACCGTATTGGCGACCACGCTGCGCGCGGTCAGACGCGGATGCGCGTTCTGCACGCCCATCCCAGCCGCGCCGAGCAGGCCGCACGCGATCGTGAGCGGCGCATCGGCACTGGTGATGGGCGCAGCCGCAAGGCCCACGATCATGAACGCCGCCAGCAGCAAGATCTGCATCAGGTAAAGGCTGCCCACGCGCACGGCGTGGGGTTGCGCGTGCAAGCGGTCGGCCAGCACGCGTGCACCAACGATGCCCGCCACGAAGGCGGGAAACGCCAGCCACTTGATCAGCAGGCCGCCGCTCACGCCCGCGATGCCCGAGCCGATCATGATGAAATTGCCGGTGACGTGCGCCGTGAACAGGCCGAACAGCGCGACGAAGCCCAGCGTATCGACGTAACCCGCCACGAAGGCGAGCACGGTGTTCTCGCCGCGCATCGGGTCGAGCACGGTTTGAGTGGGCTGTACGGTGCTGTTCATGGCTCGCGGCTCGTGGAATCGGCCTTGTCGAGCGCCGCGCTCAACACCGCGCGCGGCGGCGCTGCACTCTGCGTCTGCGCCTGCGTTTGTGGCGCGCTCCAGTGCGCCTGCACGAACGGAATCGCATGCTCGCCGATCACGATGCCAAGCAGCCCGGCCAGGGCGATCAGCGGCGGCGCGGGCGACTGCACGCGCGAAAAATAGTAGAGCAGGCCGACCACGAGGCCCGCTCCGAGGGAAATGAGGTACGACATGTCGATCGCTCCTTGCTGCGCTCAGACGCGCGGTTCAAACAGGGACTACGCCGCTCAGGCCGACGCGCTCACGCGCCGGTGACTGCGCCGCACGGCGCGCAGCGCGCTTTGCCACGTCAGCCGGTATCGCCCAGCGCCGCCAATCGCCACGGTGCCAAAGAGGATCAGCAGCATCCACGCGAACTGCCCCTGTTCGAGCGTCCAGTCGGGATGAACCAGCGTGAGCGCGACGGCGGTGACGACGAGAATCGGCATCGCGGCGAGGCGCGTGAAGACGCCGAGCATCATGAGCACCGGGCACACCACCTCCGCGAAAATCGCAAAGGCGAGCGTGAAGGCGCCGCCCAGATGCAACGGGTCCTCGATCACGCCGAGTTGCGCGCGCACGTGCAACGCCTTCGGCAAGCCGTGCACGAACAGCACGAGCAAGCTGGCGCTCACGCGCAGGAACAGCAGCGCAAGATCGGCGCTTTCGAAACGTTTCATCACGACCCTCGCCTCAACTCAAAACGCGAAGCAGCTGCAACCGAGCGCGCCCCAGAACGCATTGGCGTCCCCGGCTGGCACGTTGCTGCGCCACGCCCAGCCGTGTGCATGCTGGTGCACGCCGCACAGATTCACGCAGGCGTCGCTGCACGACTGGGCAAGCGATGCATTCGATACAACGGGCTTGTAGCGCGCATAGCCGCCGAATTCGGCCACCGGCGACCACGACGGGCTCACCGGCAACGCGGGCGGACCGTACGAGGTGAATTCCTCGTCGGCGTAGACGACCCGGCCGTTCACCACCGTCAGCACCGAATTCAGATGCTTGATGGCCTCTTCGTCGATGGTGAAGAAGTCGTCGCTCAGCACGGCGAAATCGGCGTACTGACCTGGCACGAGCGCACCCTTTTTCGTCTCGTCGTTCGAGAACCAT